>CAXTSH010000221.1:0-2018 GCA_964246925.1 uncultured Acetobacteraceae bacterium | reverse complement strand
GTGGGGGCGGAGCGTTCTCGACGGGCGCGTTCGTAGGCGGCGTCGGCGAGGGCGGCGCCTCGTTGGCGATCTCCGACGGTGCCGGCGCCGGTTTGGGAGCCGCCTTGTCGGCCTTGTGCGGCATCGAGGGCGGGCCGGTCTCGAAATCCATCTCGACGGAGGGCTGTTCCGGGGCGGGCGGCACCGGCGATGACGGGAGGACGACGATCAAGGCGAGCAGGATCAGGAGATGGATGAGGCCCGACACGAGGGCCGGGCGTCGCATCCGCCGCAACTCGCGGGATCGGTCCCTGAGCGAGCTCAATGGACGGGACGCTATTTGCCCGGCGCAGCTTGGGGTGACTGAGCCAGCAGAGCGACCTTGTTGAAGCCGCCCGACGTGATCTGCCCCATGACCTGAACGACGCGGCCGTAGTCGATGTGCTCGTCGCCGCGGACGAAAATCCGGCGCGTCGGGTCGTTCTGCGAGGCCGCCTGCAGCTTGGCGACGAGCTGGTCGAGGGTGACCGCGTCATCGCCGAGATAGATGTCGCCGTTGCTCTTGATCGACACCGCAAGCGGCTTGGCGTCGGAGTTGACCGGGGAGGCGTCGGTCTTGGGCAGGTCGATGTTGACGCCGGTGGTCATCAGGGGAGCGGTGACCATGAAGACGATCAGCAGGACCAGCATGACGTCGACGAGCGGCGTGACGTTGATTTCGGAGAGGGGCCGGTAGCGTCCCTTGCGGCGTCCGCCGCCGGGTCCCTGAAGCAGGCCGCCGGCCATGTCAGCTCCTTTCCTCGGACTGCCTGGACAGGATGGCGCCGAACTCGGTGCCGAAGCCCTCGAGCCGGGCGGCGAATCGGGCCAGGTCGGACGTGATCTTATTGTAGGCGAGAACGGCCGGTATGGCGGCGACGAGACCGATGGCGGTCGCGAACAAGGCTTCGGCGATGCCGGGGGCGACGACGGCGAGGTTGGTGTTGTGCATCGCCGCGATCGCCGAGAACGAGGTCATGATGCCCCAGACGGTGCCGAACAGGCCGATGAAGGGAGCGGTGGAGCCGACGGAGGCGAGAAACACCATCCAGCGCTCGAGACGTTCCATCTCGCGGCCGACGGTGATGCCCATGGCGCGCTCGACGCGGTCGCGGACCGAGCCGCGCGTGAGGTCGGCGCCGGCAATGCGGGCCGAGCGCCGCCACTCGCCCATCGCCGCGCCGAACACGGCGGCCATCGGATGAGACGGCTTGGAACCCTCGGCTTCGTAGAGGTCGTCCAGGCTGCCGCCGGACCAGAAGCGGTCCTCGAAGGTATCGGCCTGCCGGTTGGCGCGCCGAAGCGTGGTGAACTTCTCGAACACGATCGCCCACACCCAGATGCTCGCCGCGATCAGCAGCAGCATGACGAGCTTCACGACGATGGAGGCCTCGATGAAGAGGTTCCACAGCGAGAGGTCGCTTGCCGCGCCGCCCGCCAGGTTGGCAGCGCTTACAGCCTGGTCCAAGTCCGTTCTCCTTGGCGCACTCGCGCGCTCTTCGACATCAGAAGGCCAGCTCCAGCAGGGCGGTGCGCCAGCGCTCGGGAATGCGTGAGGGTCGGCCGTCGGTTGCCCGCACGCACACCAGGTCGACTTCGACTCGGGTGGTAAGGCGGCCATCATGATGGAATTCGTGCTTGATGTAGCACGATGCCGACGAGAGCCGGTCGGTGCCGGTTCGCATCACGACGGTGTCGTCGAGCCGCAAGGGGCGGAGGTAGCGCAGATGCGCCCTGTGCACCAGGAAGTGCAGGCCGAATTCGGCGGTCAGTGCGCTGACCGGCGCATTGACGCTGTGCAGCGCATCGACGCGGCCGCGCTCGGCGAAAGCGAGATAGTTCGGGTGGAACACGACGCCGGTCGCGTCAGTGTCGCGGTAGTAGATGCGCAGACTCTGCTCGTGGGCCGCCATGGCGGGGCACGGAGCATAAGGGGGGCAGGAAAGGGGGGGGGGGGGGGGGGGGGGGGGGGGGGGGGGGGGGGGGGGGGGGGCGGGCGG
>CAXTSH010000220.1:0-2045 GCA_964246925.1 uncultured Acetobacteraceae bacterium | reverse complement strand
ATACCAACCCGGGATAGGGCTGACTCTTTTGGGGGGTTTCCCAGGCGTCCTGAACTCTGACTCGATATCGCGGTGTTTCGATTCGCGTTGGGGAGTTCGGGATGGGAGCGGCTGTCAAGATCACGCGGGTTGCGTTCACTGCGGCGGATCTGCGGTTGGCGTCGGGCAGGTGCTCTGACGGCGCGCAGGTTCGTCGCCTTCTTGCGCTTGCTTTGGTGTTGGAGGGGCGGCGGCGGAGCGAGGCGGCGACGCTCAGTGGCATGGACCGTCAGACCTTGAGCGACTGGGTGCATCGCTACAATGCCGAGGGCATCGAGGGGCTGAGATCTCGCAAGAGCCCTGGCCGGGAGCCCTCGCTGACGACGGCGCAGAAGGCGGAATTGCGTGATCTGGTGATCCGAGGTCCCGATCCATCGATCCACAAAGTTGTCCGCTGGCGGTGCGCCGATCTGCGGGCGGAAGTCGCTCGCCGCTGGTCGGTGGACGTGCATGAGAGCACGATCGGCGCGTGGCTTGGCGAACTCGGCCTGAGGCGTCTGCAACCGCGGCCGGTTCATCCGAAGAAGGATCCGGCCGCCGAAGCGGCTTTTAAAAAAACTTCGCGAGCCTGGCGCGCACGGCGCTCGCGGGCACCACGGCAGGAACGCCGGTAGAGATCTGGTTCCAGGATGAAGCCCGCGTCGGCCAGAAGGGAACGCACGCTTATGTCTGGGCGGCGATCGGCTCGCGGCCGCTGATGGTCCGCGACAACCGGCATGACTCTGCCTACATTTTCGGTGCGATCTGCCCGCAGCGTGGCGTGGGGGCTGCCATGATCACGCCCGCCGCCAACACCGACATGATGAACCTGCATCTGGCGGAGATCAGCACACAGGTGGCTGCCGGCGCGATCGCCGTGCTGACCTGCGACGGGGCTGGCTGGCACCAGATCGGCGGCGCGCTGGTCGTTCCGGACAACATCGTCCTGCTGCACCTGCCGCCTTACAGTCCCGAGCTGAACCCGATGGAGAACGTCTGGGACTACCTGCGCCAGAACAAACTCTCGCCTTGGTCTGGGACAGCTACGACGACATCGTCGAGGCCTGCAAAACCGCCTGGAACTGGTTCATCGCAGATCCCGCCCGGATCAAATCAATCGGCAAACGCCAATGGGCGTGTGTCACTCTTTAGGCGGATTGGTATGACCTCAACAACAATTGGGGTCTGCTCGGCTACGCGATCATCGGGATCTTTGCCGCGAGCTGGCTCGTCTCGTTCATCGTGTATCGTGTATCGTGTCAAGCGGCTGGACGAGGTTGAGATCGGGACAACCGTGGCCTCCCCGCTTCCCTGACATCGAGCACGATATCCACCGGGACCTTGGCAATGCCTCTCTCATTGGCGAGTAGCCGGTGCGGAGAGGCAAAGTCCGACCAACCCACAAGCTGCCCGTGGCTCTATTCGGGCATGCGTCAACGAGGCGACGTCCTGAAAACTTTCTGATCCGGCGTCAGGCTGTCCGCCGGCCGCCCCTCAAACGGATGTCTCAAAGCGAAGGCTGCTGCTCGAGCGCGATCGGCGGAACCGCCGGCGCTTCCGATCCGGACGGGATCGTGTGGTGCACCGGCCAGACCGATACGGCGATCAGCCCGGCGTCGATGAAAAGCGCCGAACCAGTTCCGAAGGCCATCCCGACCAAGCGCCAATCCGCGAGCCCGGTCGCGCGCACCACCACCAGCACCGCGAGGGCGAGCAACACGAGCACTCCCAGCACGATCCATCGCACGCCCGAGATCGGGGCACCGACTGCGATCGTGTTCAGACGGCGCGCCTGATATCGGTCCGGGAGAAGTCGTCGCCCTTGAACAGCAAGGGCTCGCCGGTCGCCTTCGCGAGCGCATAGGAGAAGCAGTCGCCGAAGTTCAGACCTGCCGGGTGCCGTCCTTTGCCGAAGCGCCGGAAGGCATCGAGGGCGAGTTCGACATGCTCGGATGCGAAATCCGCGGTCTGTATCGCCGCTCGGGCCGAGAGGGCGCGGAAGTCGGCGAGGCCCGCTTCGCCGCGTC
>CAXTSH010000219.1:0-2187 GCA_964246925.1 uncultured Acetobacteraceae bacterium | reverse complement strand
TCCGGTGACGGTGGCGACGGGGTGACCGCGTTCCGGCGGGAGAAATACATCGAGTTCGGCGGCCCGGACGGAGGCAACGGCGGCCGGGGCGGCGACATCGTGTTCGAGGCCGCCTCCGACCTGAACACGCTGATCGACTTCCGCTACACGCAGCATTTTCGAGCCAGGAAGGGCGGCAACGGCTCCGGCTCCGACCGGACCGGGGCGGCGGCCGAGACGGTGCTGATCAAGGTGCCGGTGGGCACCCAGATCCTCGGTGACGACCGGCGCCTCCTGCTCGCCGACCTCGATGCGCCGGGCAAGCGCGTGCCGATCTGCCGCGGCGGCGATGGCGGGTTCGGCAACGCGCACTACAAGACCAGCACCAACCGGGCGCCCCGGAGGTCCGACAAAGGATATCCCGGCGAGGAGCGGTGGGTCTGGCTCCGGCTGAAGCTGATCGCGGATGCCGGCCTGGTTGGACTGCCGAACGCCGGCAAGTCGACCTTCCTCGCCGCAGCGTCCGCCGCACGGCCGAAGATCGCCGACTACCCGTTCACCACCCTGCATCCGCAGCTCGGGGTGGTCCGCCTCAACCACGCCGAGGAGCTCGTGCTGGCCGACATCCCCGGGCTCATCGAGGGCGCGCACGAGGGCGCAGGCCTCGGCGACCGCTTCCTTGGCCACGTCGAGCGGTGCGCGGTGCTGCTGCACCTCATCGACGGGTCAGCGGGTGACGTGGTCCAGGCCTGGCGTACCGTTCGGACCGAACTCGCCGCCTACGGCGCTGGACTGTCCGGCAAACGGGAGCTGGTCGCGCTGAACAAGTCCGACTCGATGAGCGCGCGGGAAGCGTCGGCACGCGCCGGCGCACTGCGACGCGCCACCGGATCGGACGTCGCGTTGATCTCGGCGGCGACCGGAGACGGCGTGCCGGCACTGCTGCGCCGCCTGCAGGACGCCGTCAACGAGGAGCGCCGGGCGCGGGCGGCGTGAGCGAGGCCCGGCCGGCGCTGGCGAACGCGCGGCGGCTGGTGATCAAGATCGGCAGCGCATTGATGGTCGAGCCTGGCGGGATCCTTCGGCTCGAATGGCTGGACAGTGTAGCGAGCGACATCGCGCGTTTGCGCGCGCGCGGGACGGACGTGATCGTAGTCTCCTCCGGCGCGATCGCGCTCGCACGGCTGTCGCTCGCCTTGCCGGCCCGGCCGCTTCGGCTCGAAGAGAAGCAGGCGGCGGCGGCGATCGGACAGATACGGCTGGCGCAGGCCTGGGCCGAGGCGCTGGCCGGCGTCGGACTGGTGGCCGCACAGCTCCTGCTCACGCTGGAAGACAGCGAGGATCGCCGGCGCTATCTGAACGCGCGGGCGACGTTGTCGACACTGCTCGGGCTCGGCGTGACGCCGGTGATCAACGAGAACGACACCGTGGCCACGGCAGAAATCCGGTTCGGAGACAACGACCGGCTCGCGGCGCGCGTGGCCGCGATGATCCAGGCCGATCAGTTGATCCTGCTGTCGGATATCGATGGGCTCTACACGACCGATCCCAAACGCAATCCGGCGGCTTGCCATCTGCCGGTCGTCGCCGCGGTGACGCCGGACATCGAAGCGATGGCAGGCGATCCGCCGCCCGGCTACTCCTCGGGCGGGATGCGGACCAAGCTCGCGGCGGCACGCGTCGCCACCGGGGCTGGATGCGCCATGGCGATCGCGTTGGGTGCCTTGCGCAATCCACTGACGGCGCTGGAGGCGGGCGCGCGCTGCACCTGGTTCCTGCCGTCGGGCGATGGAAGATCGGCTCGAAAGCACTGGATCGCCGGCAGCCTGCAACCGATGGGGGCGATGGTGGTCGACGCCGGAGCGGCGCGCGCGCTGCGCGAAGGCCGATCGTTGCTGCCGGCGGGACTTCGCCGTGTCGAGGGCGAGTTCGGGCGCGGGGACCCGGTGGTGATACGCGACGAGGGCGGGGTGGAGGTCGCTCGCGGTCTGTCGGCTTACGGGCATTGCGACGCGCGCCGGATCGCGGGGCACCGGTCCGACGCGATCGAGGCGCTGCTCGGGTGGCGAGGCCGGGACGAAATCGTCCATCGCGACGACCTCGTGGTGAGCACGTCTTCGACGTAACGCCCGAACCCGCAATGGTCACTCCTTGACCCGGTCACCGTATCAGTGGCCGGGGGGCTCGCGGTGGGCCGGCGCGGGACGG
>CAXTSH010000218.1:0-2235 GCA_964246925.1 uncultured Acetobacteraceae bacterium | reverse complement strand
GCGTCCACGATCTATCTCGCGAGATTGCCGACCCCCGGGGAGGCGTTCGCCTGGAAGAAGATCGCCGGCGATACCGACAAGGTCGTCGACATCACGTCGAGCCGCGGCACGATCTTCGTGCGCAGCTCCAGCGGCGCACCCCGCTTCAAGGTGCTCTCGATGCCGCTCGCTTCACCCGATCTGCGCGCCGCCTCCGTGCTGGTCCCCGAGAGCGATGCCGTTCTGACCAACATCGCGGCCGCATCCGACGGGCTCTATGTCGCGGGACGGCGTGGGTCGTCCTCGTTCGTCGACTTCATCGGCAGCGACGGCTCGATCAGGAGCGTCGGGCTTCCGCTCGCCGGTTCGATCGAGCCGACGGAGGACACCGCCGGCGACCTGCAGGCCGACCCGCGCGCACCAGGCGCCATCGTCGGCATCCAGACCTGGGTCTCCGCCGCCGCATGGTTCAGGATCACCGGCGACGGGAGCCACGCGACCCCGCTCGCGCTCGCTCCTCAGGCCAGCACGTCAGGCTACGTGATCACCGAGACCAGCGTCCTGGCACGCGACGGCGTGCGTGTGCCGTTGACGATCGTCGAAAGGAAAGGGACACCGCACGACGGCAGGCGACCGGTCCTCGTCGACGGCTACGGCGCCTACGGATTTTCCGATACACCTTTCCCGCGCTGGATCAGCTTCGTTCGCGGCTGGGTCGATGCCGGTGGCGTGCTGGCCGAGGCGCACGTGCGCGGCGGCGGCGATCTCGGCGAAGGCTGGCATCTCGCCGGCAAGAAGATCACCAAGCAGAACACGATCCACGACTTCATCGACTGCAGCAAGGCGATGATCGATCTTGGCTACGCCAGCGGCAGCACTTTGGCAGGCACCGGGACCAGCGCCGGCGGCATCACCATCGGCGGCGCGATCACGCAGGCGCCGACCCTGTTCCGGGCGGCGCTCATCCGCGTCGGGATGACGGATGCGCTGCGCTTCGAGACGACCGAGGGCGGCCCGGCCAACGTGGCGGAGTTCGGCTCGGTGAAGAACCCTAGCGAGTTCCCGGCACTGCTGGCGATGGACGCCTACCAGCACGTGCGGCCCGACATCACCTATCCGGCCGTGCTGCTGACCGCCGGGGCCGAGGATCATCGCGTGCCGCTCTGGCAATCGGCCAAGATGGCGGCCCGGCTCCAGGCGGGACGGGCCAAAGGTCCCATCCTGCTGCGTGTCGACTACGAGGGCGGACACGGCAGCATGGGTCTCGGCCAGACCCAGGCGGACGCCGAGTACGCCGACGACTTCGCGTTCCTGCTCTGGCAACTGGGCGTCGCTCGATACCAGGTCCCGACGCACCCCTGACCAGAAACGTCGACGCTTTACAAACGCGCGGCCTCGATGTCGGCGCTGGTCAGCTTCGGCGTTCTAATGGCAGCCCGACTTGCCCTCGAGTGTCAGATACTCCGGAGAGATGTTTTTGTTGACGTCAATGAATTGCCGGATGCCGCCGATTCCCGGTCGTGCCAGCACGGTGGTCGTGCCCGACGGTAGAAAGATCATTGGTTGCTGGGACAGCACGTAATCGGCAAGCGCAAACAGGCCGCTCTTTCCCGAAATCTCGGTCGCGGTCCTGAGGAGAGAATCCATCTTTGCATTCTGATAGTGCGAAAAGTTGCTCGTGCTGTCTTTACCAAAGAAAAGCGTTCCATCGGGGTAGGATTCGATCGACTGGCCGATCATCCCTGCCTCCCAACCGTCGGCGGGGCCGAAAAGACGGGCAAAGAGCTGATTGAACGCAATCTCCACGATGTGGATCTCGATGCCGACGTGGGCGAGATCGGCCTGGACCAACTGGAGCATCTCGAGGCGTTCGGCGGCGCCAGCCGTGACGAGGACCTCGAAGGCCAGGCGTCTCCCGCCTTTGGCCCGGACGCCATCGGACTCCATGTGCCAGCCCGATTGGTCGAGAAGTGTTGCGGCCCTCGCGGGATCGTCGACGAGCGAAGGGTGGCCCTCCTTGATGTCGGTCGGGAGATCGTCGGGCATTGAGGGCGGAATAAAGCCTCGCATCGGCTGTGATTGACCGTGGAAGACGGTCCTGACGATCTCCTGCTGGTTGATTGCCATTGAGATCGCCTGCCGGACCCTTAAGTCGGAAAGGAAGGCGACGGCAGGATTCTGCAAGTTGGGGATAATGACGTAGAAATCGGCCGGCGGGTCGATCGCCACCTTCTGGAGGCCGGGCAAGCTATTCGC
>CAXTSH010000217.1:0-2460 GCA_964246925.1 uncultured Acetobacteraceae bacterium | reverse complement strand
GTCGGCTCTCGGGGGCGCCCAGGGCGGTCGCGTGGGGGTTCGGGATCGTCACGGGGCCGTTTACCACGACCCAGCGATGTCCGAAAAGGGCGTTTATCGGACATCGGCGGTGAAAGGCGGGAGGTTTTTATCGCGCCTAAGCTGCGCTTGCCTTAATTGCGGATCCCCAGCAGAATCACACGACCTGTTCGGTCGCGCCGTTGTAGGCGCGCCGACTGGGGAGCCCTGGAGGTCCGGATACCCGAGCCGCCTGACACACATGGTCGAGCGCACCGCCCGCCCGAAGCCAGCACCGTCGGGGACCGGACGCCCAGCCCGCGCACCGTCCGGCTGTATGCGTCGGACTGGCACGCGTTCGTGGCCTGGTGCCGCGACACCGACGCCAGCCCGCTGCCAGCCGATCCGGATACGGTCGCAGCCTACCTGTCCGCCTACGCGGGGCGGCTCGGCCCCGGCGCGCTGGCGCGTCGTGTGTCCGCGATCGCCGACCGGCATCGCGAGTGCGGTCTGCCGACACCGACCTCGGCGCCGGCGGTGAAGATCTTGCTGGCCGCCGCGCGCGCGAACGCCACGCCGAGACGCGCGCCGCCGCCGTCACCGAAGCAGCTCGCGCGTTTAATTGCTGCCTGTCCGGGCGACCTGGCCGGAACCCGTGACCGCGCCCTGCTGCTGCTGATGGAGGTGACCGAGCTCGGACGTGACGCGCTGGTCGGTTTGGACGCGGAAGCGATCCGCATCGACCGCGCGGGCGTCTCGATCGGCGTTGACGATCAGATCGCCCGGATCCTTGTCAGCCGGCGAGCGGAGCTCGGACGCTGCCCGGTGCGGGCGCTGCAGGACTGGCTCGATGCCTCCGACACTAGGTTCGGCCCGGTGTTCCGAAAGGTCGATCGGTGGGGCAACATCGCCTACGGCCGGCTCGGCGCCGACGCGATCCGACGCATCCTCGCCCGTCGCACGCCACTCCGCCTGCGTCACCCGCGCCAGCGGCTTCCCGCCGAGGCCGAGACCACGTGAGGCGGTCAGGCAAGGCCGCCGCGGCGGCGGACGTCGCATCCGATGCGTTGATGGAGTGGCTGCGTGCTCAGCCGGCGCGGACCCGTGCCGTCGCGTCAGCGGTCAAGGATGGGCAAGCGGATCCGGGTGGTCTCAGCGAGACGATCCCTCTGCCCGAGCCAGCGGCTTCGGCGGACCCGGAGGCGCCGCTCGGGACGACATCGAGATCGTCAGGCGTGGACACCGCGCAGTTCCTCCGGCTGCCCAACCCGGACTGGCTGCATCATCGCCTCACCGTCAGAGGATCGGCCGACGAGCTGACGCGGTTCCGCGACGCCGCGTCCGGCGCCGGGATCATCCCGTGGCACTACGACCTGGCGCGGATGGAAGCGGATTTCTTCCACCTGCTGGTGGCACCGCAGCGCGAGCTCAGCCTCGCCGGTGCGCGCATCCTTGCGCGGCAGCTGTGCGGGGCCGTTGGCCGCCGCCACGCGGTGGCCGTCTCGCGTGTCGGGCAAAGCCGGGCCTGTCCGTTCGATCTGCACGCGCTCCTGCCGGTGCCGGCTGCCATCCTGGCGCTCGGACCGGACGAGCCGGAGGCGCTGGCCTGGCTGTGGGAGCACTGGGGCACGACGGAGGCGCTGCGCCACGTCGCCGTCGAAGCGACGCGTGAGCAGGACACCGCTGCCGTCAGCGCGGCCTTCCAGGTGAGCTTCTGGTCGGCGGACTGGACGCCGTGGCGGGCGCTCGAGCAGGTCGGATCGCGCTGGCCAGTGCTGCGCTTCGACGTGCGTCCGCGCTACGAGCTGTGACCGACGGCGCCGTCCTGCCATCGACGGTCGCGTCCGATTTCGACGGTGACACCTGGGACGAGCCGCCGGCCGCCCCAACGGGAGCGCCGGTGCTGTCGGCCGAGGGGTTCGAGGGGCCGCTCGACTGGCTACTGGACATAGTCCGTAGCAAGAGAATCGATCTTGCCAGGCTGCCGATCGCCGCCCTGATCGGATCGTTCGCCGACGCGCTCGAGACCGCCCTCGCCCGGTCTGACGGCAGCCCACCGATCCTGTCGCGCTGGGGCGACTGGCTGGTGATGGCCGCGACACTCGCCCTGCTCCGCTCCCGCCTGCTGCTGCCCAAGGAGACGGCGGAGGCGAAGGCGGCCCTGCGCGAGGCCGAGGCGATGCGGCGCCAGCTGGTTGGCCGCGCACAGATCGGCGCCGTGGCCGACTGGCTCGAGCGGCAGCCGCAGCTGGGGCGAGAGATGTTCCGACGTGGGCGGCCGGAGAGCCGGGCGGACCACCGCGGCGCCGAGATCATTGACCTGCTGCGCGCCTGCCTGGCGATGCTGCGGGTGCCCGACGAGGCGGCCGAGGCGCACCACATTCGGCCGCTCCCGTTCTGGGGCGTGACGCAGGCCATCGAGCGGATCGAGGCGCTGCTGGCCGCGCGGCCGGCGGGCGGCGA
>CAXTSH010000216.1:0-2488 GCA_964246925.1 uncultured Acetobacteraceae bacterium | reverse complement strand
CAATCGCCTTCCGTTCTTTGAGCAGGCCGTTCAATCAATCCCGGCTTCAACCGCACCGTGGACGTGCTGGCGATTGATGTGGGAGGCGATATGTCATCCTGGGGATAAAACGACCAGGGATCGATCCGGAGGCGACGAAGCCGGTGTGAACCGCCCCCAGACGCTCGTAGAACGCCCTCGCATTCGGGTCGGCGTCAATTGAGATTATGGAACTGCCAAGGCGTCGGGCCGTCTCTACAACCCACGCGAACAGCGCTCGACCGATGCCAGACCGGCACCGAGTGGGCTCCACATACAGCTTGTCCAGATGGAGGTGGCTGGTCCCGCGTCGCACCTGAGCGAAACCGGCGAGATCGTGGTCAATCTCTGCCACCTGCGTATCGGCTGGATCGATCAGTTCCGCTTCGATCGTCAGCTCCGCGCGACAGGCCGCCAGAAACGCCTCGTCATAGCCCCACACGGCCTTGGATCGGAGGCAAAGCTCCGTCAGTTGGAGCGCTTCGTCAGCTCGAGCCGGTCGGAGCAGCATCGCCCTCGTGATCCCCTCACGTCACCACGACGATCTTTCCGCCCGCCCTGTTCTCCTCCATGCAGCGATGCGCCTCGACGATGTCGTCGAGCGGGAACACCCGTCCCACCTGCACCCGCAACGTTCCCGCCGCGATCTGATCGACAAGCGCCTGCAGCGGCGTCGCCATGAAATCCTCCGACGTGCCGGCATAAATCGTCAAACCGACGGCTGTCGGGATCGCCTCCATCGGGCTGAAGCTGTCCATCGTCCATTTGTTGCCGACAACACCGGTCATGCACACCATCCCCTGCTGCCTGGCGCAACGCAGCGAATCGACCAGCGTCGTGACGCCGACCAGCTCGAGCACCTTCTCGACACCGTCAGGAAATTTCTCCCTCACCGCCTCGGCGATCTCGCCCGTGTCGACGAACACCTGATCGGCTCCGCTCCCGCGCAGCAGCGTCTCGCGATCCGCCTTGCGCGTCGTCGCCGCGACAAAGGCGCCGTGGTTCTTCGCCAGCCCGGCCGCCGCCAGTCCCACCGAGGTCGTGCCGCCGCGGATCAGCAGACGCTCGCCGGCCGCAAGCCGCAGCGACTTGAACAGCGAACCCCACGCCGTCTGCAGCATTTCGGGGATCGCGCCGAGCGTGTCCCAGCCGAGTTCCGTCGTGACCGCCTGCACCTGCCTCGCCGGCACGCAGGTGAACTCCGCATAGCCGCCGTCGAACTGCCGTCCCATGCCGCCCATCGCGGTCGCGACGATCTCGCCCCGCCGGAACTCGCCTCCCGGCGCGTCCTCCACCAGACCGACCGCCTCGATGCCGAGAACGCGCGGGAAGCCGACGCCGGGCGAGTGGCCCTGCCGCGTGAACAGTTCCGACCGGTTCAGCCCGAATGCCTTGACCTGGATCAGCACGTCGCCGTGACGCGGCGTCGGGATCGGCCGGCGCTCCAGCTTGAGCACCTCCGGCCCACCCGCCTCATGCATCACGACGGCCTTCATCGTTCCCATCATGCGTTCCCTACGATACCGCGCGGCGCCGCGCGATCAGCACCACCCGCCGCATCATGTCGCCGAAGCGGAACAGCCCCAGCACCTGTCCCGCCAACGCATAAGCCAGCAGACCCGCCCCGATCATCGCCGCCAGGCCCGACGCCGCCGCCACGCCGTGTCCGCGCACCAGCGCCTCCGGCAGCGCGTCCAACAACACCGCCAACACGATCGCCATCCCGATTGTCGCGGCCCCGATCCGCCCAAGCTGTCCGACCAGCGCCCGGTCCGGCGCCAGCCAGCCGCGACGCCACAGAAACGACCCGAGCAGTCCCGTGTTCAGCATCGACGCCAGCGACGTCGCGAGCGGCGGTCCCATATGCGCCAGCGGCCGCATCAGCGCGAGATTGAGTGCGAAATTCACGGCCAGCGTCGCCAGCCCCAGCTTCACCGGCGTCGACGTGTCCCCCCGCGCATAAAACCCCGGCCCCAGCAGCTTGACCATCACGAACGCCGGCAGCCCGAGCGCGTAGCAGGCCAGCGATTGCGCCGACAGCGCCGCATCGTGCGCGGTGAACGCGCCGCGCCCGAACAGCACCTGCATGATCGGCCGCGACAGCACGGCCAGGGCGACGGCCGCCGGCACCGTCAGCAGCAGCGTGCCGCCGATCGCCCGGTTGTGCATCCCGAGCGCCCGCCCCGGATCGAGCGTGGACTCCCGCGCCAGCGCCGGCAACAGGCTCGTGCTCGCCGCGTTGCCCAGCACGCCCAGCGGCAACTGATTGACCCGGTCTGCCAGATAGAGCAGCGCCACCGACCCCGCCGGCAGCAGCGTGCTGATGATCGTGTCCACCGCCAGGTTGAGCTGCACGATCCCGCTGCCCACCAGTCCCGGCGCCATCCGGCGCATCAGCCTGCGCATGCGCGGCGTCAGCCGCCGCCGCGGCCCCCGCCACCCCCACCCCCCCCCGCCTAACCCCCCCACC
>CAXTSH010000215.1:0-2493 GCA_964246925.1 uncultured Acetobacteraceae bacterium | reverse complement strand
CTGCCCGACGGAGGAAGAACGCGATGAATGAGGTGATCGGCGTCGACGTCGGCGCGGATGATGCGGCCGTTCGGGCCGCTGCCGTGCAGAGTGTCGAGAGGGATGCCGGCTTCCTTGGCGATGCGGCGGGCCAGGGGAGAGGCGAAGATGCGGTGGCTCGGGGCGGCGGTCGGCGGAGGTGGTGCGGGTGTTGCCTTCGGTCGTGGTGGCGGTGAGGCGGTTTCGCCTTCTTCGACGAGGATCGCGATCGGGGTGTTGACGGCGACGCCGCCGGTGCCTTCGCTGACCAGGATCTGGCCCAGGCGGCCTTCGTCGATGGCTTCGACTTCCATCGTGGCCTTGTCGGTCTCGATCTCGGCCAGCACGTCGCCGGGGGCGACCATGTCGCCTTCCTTCTTGAGCCAGCGCGACAGCGTGCCCTCGGTCATCGTCGGGCTGAGCGCCGGCATCAGAACTTCGGTCGACATCAGATGATCTTCCGGACGGCGTCGATCACCCATTGCGGTTGCGGGAGTGCGAGCTTCTCCAGGTTGGCGGCGTAGGGGAGCGGGACGTCCGCACCGCAGACGCGCACCGGCGGCGCGTCGAGCCAGTCGAAGGCGTCCTCGATGACGCGCATCGCGACCTCGGCGCCGATGCCGGCGTAGGGCCAGCCTTCCTCGACGGTGACCAGGCGGTTGGTCTTCTTGACGCTGTTGACGACCGTTTCGGTGTCCAGCGGACGTAGCGAGCGGAGATTGATGATTTCGGCCTCGATGCCCTGCTCGGCGAGTTCGGCGGCGGCGCGGAGGGCGACGCCGACCATGATGCTGTAGGCGACGACCGTGACCCGGTCGCCGGTGCGCTCGACCTTGGCGCGGCCGATCGGGACCACGTAGTCGTCCGAGACCGGGGCGGTGAAGCTCTGGCCGTAGAGGATCTCGTTCTCGAGCACGATGACCGGGTTGGGGTCGCGGATCGCGGCGCGCAGCAGGCCGGCGGCGTCCGCCGACGAGAACGGGGCGACCACCTTCAGGCCGGGGATGTGGGCGTACCAGCTCGCGTAGTCCTGGCTGTGCTGGGCGGCGACGCGCGAGGCGGCACCGTTGGGGCCGCGGAAGACGATCGGGCAGCCCATCTGGCCGCCCGACATGTAGAGGGTTTTCGCGGCCGAGTTGATGATCTGGTCGATCGCCTGCATGGCGAAGTTGAAGGTCATGAACTCGACGATCGGCTTGAGGCCGGCGAGTGCGGCGCCGATGGCGAGGCCGGCGAAGCCGTGTTCGGTGATCGGGGTGTCGATGACGCGCTTGTCGCCGAACTCCTGGAGCATGCCCTGGCTGATCTTGTAGGCGCCCTGGTATTGCGCGACCTCCTCGCCGATGAGGAACACGTCGGGGTCGCGACGCATCTCGGACGCCATCGCCTCCCGCAGGGCCTCGCGGACGGTGATCTCGGCGGTTTCGCCGGCTTCGGGTTCGGGGGCGGGTGCGGCATCCGCCGTCGGGGCGTATTTGTGGCCGTGCTCCTCGAGCGTGCGGTCGGCGATCGCCTTGAAGTCCTGGCCCTGGGCGGCGACCTTGGGCATCGAAGCGGTCTCTTTCTGGGGGGCCGCTTCGCCTTCGCCCTTGAGCACCGCGATCGGGGTGTTGACGGCGACACCATCGGTGCCCTCGTCGACCAGGATGCGCTCGATGGTGCCCTCGTCGATCGCCTCGACCTCCATCGTCGCCTTGTCGGTCTCGATCTCGGCGAGGACGTCGCCGGGCTGGACGTCGTCGCCGACCTTTTTCAGCCAGCGGGCGATCCTGCCCTCGGTCATGGTGGGCGAGAGTGCGGGCATCAGGATCTCGGTCATGCCCGCGCGTCCACGAGGACGTCGGTCCAGAGTTCGGCCTCGTCGGGCTCGGGACTGTCCTTGGCGAACTGGACCGCGTCGGCGATTCGCTTGCGGATCGCGGTCTCCTCCGCCTTGAGGTCGTCCTCGGCGGCGCCGAGCTCGATCAGGCGGCGCTTGACGCTCTCGATGGCATCGTGGGCGGCGCGCATCTCGTCGACCTCGTTGCGGGTGCGATACTTGGCCGGGTCGCTCATCGAGTGGCCGCGGTAGCGGTAGGTCTGGGCCTCGATCAGGAACGGGCCGTTGCCGTCGCGGCAATGGGCGAGGGCAACGGCCGCGGCCTGGTGAACCGCGAGGACGTCCATGCCGTCGACCTTGCGGCCGGGGATGCCCCAGGGGGCGCCGTTCTGGCTGAGGTCGTGCGAGGCCGACGCGCGCTCGACCGAGGTGCCCATGCCGTAGCGGTTGTTCTCGATGACGTAGACGCAGGGGAGCTTCATCAGGGCTGCCATGTTGAAGGACTCGAAGACCTGGCCCTGGTTGGACGCGCCCTCGCCGAAATAGGTGACGGCGACGCCCTGGTTGCCGCGATAGTGGTTGGCGAAGCCGAGACCGGTGCCGATCGGCACCTGGGCGCCGACGATGCCGTGGCCGCCGAAGAAGTTCTGCTCGCG
>CAXTSH010000214.1:0-2509 GCA_964246925.1 uncultured Acetobacteraceae bacterium | reverse complement strand
GGATCGTATGCCTCTCACAGTCATCTTTGACATCGACGGAACCCTGGTCGATACCAACTATCAGCATGCCCTGGCGTGGTTTCGAGCGTTCCGCCACGAGGGGATCGTGATGCCGATCTGGCAGATCCATCGCGCGATCGGGATCGGCAGCGACCGCGTCGTGGAGATGCTCGCCGGCGAAGACGTCGAGAACGAGCTCGGTGAAAAACTGCGCGACGCGCAGGGCCCGCTGTACAAGAAGATGATCGACGAAGTGGAGCCAATGAACGACGCCCACGAGTTGCTGCGCGACCTCAAAGAAGCCGGGCATCCCATCATCCTGGCCAGCTCGGCTGAAGAAGAAGAAGCCGAGCGCTACATCGAGCTGCTGGACGCCAGCGAGTTCGTGGACGGGTACACCACCTCCGCTGACGTGAAGGCCAGCAAACCCGAGCCCGACATCGTTCACGCCGCGGTCGAGAAGGCCGGCGGCGGGGATGCGGTGATGATCGGTGACAGCACCTGGGACTGCAAGGCCGCGACGCGCGCCGAGCTGCCCAGCATCGGCGTGCTCACCGGCGGCTTCTCAGAGCAAGAACTCACCGAGGCAGGCGCAACTGTCGTCTTTGACTCCGTCGAGCATCTCCGCGACCACCTCCACACCACCACGCTTCAGGACACGATCAACGGTTAATTGCTCATACCGGCGCGGGCACGGTGCTCGTTGGGCATGGCGTTCCCCGGCTTCAACGGGCCGCTGGGATTGTCGAGCAGGCCCGGGCTGCGGGGCCGGCATTGACAGAGCGGTCACGGCCGCTGTCGCCACCGAGGTCGCCACTGCGACTGCAAGCACCCCACATGGAGGCCGACGATGACGGCCGGATGGCCCGACAACAGCTTACCGGTGCGTTGCGCAGGGTATTCAACCTTCGACCGGTAAACGTGAGTCAATGGGAGAACAGCATGGAGTCTTTTCGCTGCGGTGATCGCACCGCAACAGACATCTTGGACAGCATGGAGCAGGTTCTTGATGAGACGGTCCCGTCGGGGTATAGCCGCCGGTCGTTGATGGCCAAGGCGGGCGGATTGTTGGCGGCGGGTGGCGTGTTGGCGTTGCCGGGTGTCGCGAGCGCGTCGGCTGGCTCGGATTCGATCCTGTCGGTGCTGATGACGTTTGAGCATTTCGGGGTGACGCTTTTGACCAATGCGTCTAAGCAGGCGCCCGGGACGCCGTCGGCGAAGTTCGCCAATGTTCTTGAGGCCGCGAATCTCACGGAGTTCTTTCACCTGGAGGCGCTGGGGAAGCTGGGCGCCAAGCCGCTGACGACGAAGTTCTGGATTCCCGACGCGGTGCTGGACGCCAACGTCGGCCTGTTCAACGCGATCGCGCTGCAGGAAGCGGTTGAGATCAGCGCGTACCTGGTCGGCGTGACCCAGGCCACCCAGGGCCGTAACGCGTTTCATTCGCGGTTGTTCGCGGAGGCGTTGGGAACCGAGTGTGAGCACCGCGTTCTCGCACGCTCGGCGGCGGCGATGCTGACCGGCTCGACCGCGGCGCCGAACAACGTTGGCTTTGAAGCGTTTCCGCATCGCAGCGGCAGCGCGGCCCTGAAGGCCAGCGAAAAGCTCGGACTCGGGTTCGGCAGGCAGGGCGCGACTCCGGGGAAGTTCTATGAGTATCCCGGGGACCCCCGGAAGACCGGCACCGCCCTGGCGGTCAGCGACACGCGGCCGGCTTAGAGCGCTGGCGGTTGGCGTCATCGATCGCGGCGCCTGGTTCTGAGCGACCTCGGCGCCGCGCTGAAGGACCGATTGGGCGCGGCCGGATTCCATGGGCATCGCGACTCTCGCCCGAAACCACCCACGGAAGGATCATTCATGTTTGAACACTTCAACACTCCCGAGGAGATCTTCAGCTTCAAGCTGGGATCAGCCCACAACATGGAGAAGAAACTCTTCGAGGTGCTCGAGGAGCTCGAGCAGGCCGCGCACCGCGATCAGATCAAGCAGGCGCTGCGGGAGCACCGCGAGGAGACTCGACAGCACGCGATGAATATCGAGCGGTGCTTCGCGCTGCTCGGCGAGGACATCGACGACTCCCCGTGTCCGGTCATCGAAGCGATGGCCAAAGAGGGCAAGGCCACGATCAAGAAGACTGATGACTCCCTGGTCGATGCCATCGTCCTCGTCGCCGCGACCGAGTCAGAGCACTACGAGATCGCCGTCTACGAGACGCTGGTCACCAACGCCCACGCCCGTGGGGCGACCGAGGTCGCCGAACTGCTGCAGCAGAACCTCGACCAGGACACGCACGCCCTCGAGGTCGCGCGCTCCACGATGAACACCATCGCCGATCAAGGCATCGCAGCCACCAACGCCTAGCCGACCAAGACGACGCGCATGCCCGCTATCCCCGCGGGCGCGCCGCCTACACCGCTGCCAACAAGCGCATTACCCGCACCGACACCTGCGGCGCGGCTTGGCCGCGTTGAGACGGCGGGCGGGGACGCCAGACTGCCGCAATCACGAA
>CAXTSH010000213.1:0-2512 GCA_964246925.1 uncultured Acetobacteraceae bacterium | reverse complement strand
CGCTCGGACCGTTCGGGGTCGTGGCACTCGGGATCGGCTGCATCATCGGCGCGGGACTGTTCTCGCTGACCGGGATCGCGGCGGCGCATTATGCCGGGCCTGGTGTGACGCTGAGCTACGTGGTCGCGGCCGTCGGCTGTGCCTTCGCCGGGCTCTGCTACAGCGAGATGGCGAGCATGATCCCGGTGTCGGGGAGTGCGTACACCTACGCCTATGCGACGATGGGCGAGCTGGTGGCCTGGATCATCGGCTGGGACCTGGTGCTCGAGTATGCGGTGGGTGCGGCGACGGTGGCCACGAGCTGGTCGAGCTATCTCAACAAGCTGCTGCACGAGTTTGGGATGGCGCTGCCGCCGCGGCTGATGGCAGCACCGTTCGAGCCGGTCAGGCTGGCCGACGGGACGATGTCGACGGGCCTGATCAACCTGCCGGCCATTTTCATCATCGTGGTGATCTCGCTGCTGCTGATGCGCGGGATCACCGAGAGCTCGCGGGTGAACAACACGATCGTGGTGATCAAGGTCGCCATCGTGCTCGCGGTGATCGGGTTCGGCGTGTCGTACGTGAACACGGCGAACTACCACCCGTTCGTTCCGCCCAACGACGGCACCTTCGGTCATTTCGGGGTGTCGGGCGTGCTGCGTGCGGCAGGCGTGATCTTCTTTGCCTATATCGGCTTCGACGCGGTCTCGACGGCCGCACAGGAGACGCTCAAGCCGCAGCGCGACATGCCGGTCGGCATCCTCGGCAGCCTCGCGATCTGCACGGTGCTGTATATCGCGTTCTCGCTGGTGCTGACCGGCATCGTGAACTATCGCGAGTTCCTGCACGACGCCTCGCCGGTCGCGACCGCGATCGGGCGAACCCCGTATCCCTGGCTGCGGGTCGCGGTGAATTTGGGCATCCTGTGCGGCTACACGTCGGTGATCCTGGTGCTGCTGCTTGGACAAAGCCGCGTGTTCTACGTGATGTCGAAGGATGGTCTGTTGCCGAAACTCTTCTCCGACGTGCATTCGGTCTGGCGGACGCCCTGGCGGTGCAACGCGCTGTTCATGGTGCTGGCGGGCGCGCTGGCCGGATTGCTGCCGATCAGCACGTTGGGCGAAATGACGTCGATCGGCACGCTGCTGGCGTTCTGCATCGTGTGCGGGGGTGTGATGATCCTGCGCCGGTCGCAGCCGGGGGTCACGCGCGCGTTCCGCACGCCATGGAGCCCGCTGATCCCGATCCTGGGGATCGCGATCTGCCTGCTGATGATGGTGTCGCTCGACTTGCTGACCTGGATACGGTTGGCAGTGTGGATGGCGGTCGGGCTTGCGGTCTACTTCCTATACGGGCGCTTTCATGCACGACGGGTCTGGGACGTTTGAGATGACGGTGGGACGCTTTCCGGGAACAAGGCTGCGTCGCAACAGGTTTGACGACGCGACGCGCCGGCTGGTGGCGGAGAACCACCTGTCGGTCGACGATCTAATCTGGCCGGTCTTCATCGTGGACGGCAGCGGCGTCGTGCAGCCGGTCGCATCGATGCCGGGCGTCGAGCGTGTCAGTCTCGACCGGCTGGCCGGGCATGTCGAGGAGGCGGCGAGGCTGGGCATTCCGGCGATCGCGCTGTTTCCGGCGACACCGCTCGGGCTGCGCGACGCGGAGGGGACGGAATCGGCCAACCCGGAGAACCTGATGTGCCGGGCGGCCCGAGTGCTCAAGCGGGCATATCCGCAGGTCGCCCTGCTGGGGGATGTGGCACTCGATCCCTACACCGACCACGGGCATGACGGCGTCATCCGGGACGGTCGGATCGCGAACGACGCTTCGGTCGAGGTGCTGGTGCGGCAGGCGCTGAACCAGACTGCCGCCGGTATCGACATCGTTGCTCCTTCGGACATGATGGACGGGCGGATCGGCGCGATACGGTCGGCGCTTGACGCGCAAGGCTTCGTCGACACCCGGATCATGAGCTATGCGGCGAAATATGCGTCGGCGTTCTACGGGCCGTTCCGGGACGCGGTCGGATCGGGCAGCCTGCTGAAGGGCGACAAGAAGACCTACCAGATGGATCCGGCCAATACCGACGAGGCGCTGCGCGAGGTCGAGCTCGACCTGCTCGAAGGGGCAGACATGGTGATGGTCAAGCCGGGCATGCCTTACCTCGACATCGTGCGGCGCGTGCGGGAGCGGTTCTCGGCGCCGACGTTCGCCTATCAGGTGTCTGGGGAATATTCGATGATCGCGGGGGCGGCGGATCGCGGCTGGCTGGATCGGGACCGCGCGATCATGGAGGCGCTGCTGTGCTTCAAGCGGGCGGGCGCGAATGGGGTGTTGACGTATTTCGCACTTGAAGCGGCGCGATTGTTGAAGTGACCAGGGGCCTTGCCCCTGACCTCGCCAAACGCGTCACGCGGCAGCGTGCTTCGCACGACACGTTTGGATCGCCGCCGGTCAGAGCGGGCTTTGCCCCGGCCTTGACCGAGAACGGCTCGGACATGGTCCAGCTCATCGAGGTCACGAAATC
>CAXTSH010000212.1:0-2539 GCA_964246925.1 uncultured Acetobacteraceae bacterium | reverse complement strand
CGGTCGCGCATGAATTGGATGAACAGGAACCATGTGGGCGGGGCACCAACTATCAGCGCCGCTATCCCGATCACGATCTGTCCTATCGCGAAGCCGATACCGAAAACCAGCATGCTGAGCGTCGACAGGACCGCGAGGGCAAGCCGCCAGCCACCACGCTGGGCGGCCGCACGATACGGCGACGGGCGCATCAGCCAGAATCGCCCGACGACTATCACGGCGAGCACGATAAACACGTAACGAAAGGGGCTGTCCACACTGCTCCGTTCTCGGTAGAGCGCAAGTGTCCCGCCGTGCCCGTGCGCCCGCAAGCCGAACTACGCCCGACGACACGAAAGTGGCAAGCTAGCCTTTATGACAGCTGAAAAGCCGGAGCCCGCGCCCAAGCAGCGGGTGACCGCGGAGCTGGATGAGCTCATGGCCACAGTGCTCCGTCACCTGCGCACCGGGCAGGGGGATCCCCTGGAAGAGCTTGGCCTGGACCAGGCCGCGGACGAGCTGCAGCACTGGCGGCCGGATGTCCCCGGTTCCGGGGCACCGGATATCCCAAGTTCAGACGTAGAGGAATGACGTAGCGGAATAGCGGCGCCGGGGGGGGGCGGGGGCGGGGCGGGCGGGGCCGGGGGGGCGGGGGGGGGGGGGGGGGGGGGGTTCGTCGCGGTGGGGCGCCGGCAGGTGGGCCGCCGGGGGCGGCTGCTGCCGGTCGACCTGCTCGGCATCACGGCGTTTCGCCTGGCACTGCTCATTTCGGTCGCGGCGTTCCTGGCGCAGTCGGCCGCCCTGGTCGCGATCCCGTTCCTGCTGCAGCGCCATCTCGGCCGCTCGGCGGTCGAGACCGGCCTGCTGATGACGCCTTGGCCGCTCGCGAGCTTCCTCGCCGCACCCATCGTCGGCCGGCTCGCCGACCGCTACCCGATGTGGGTGCTGTCGACCGTCGGCCTGGTGGTCCACGCGGGGGGGCTCGCGCTGATGAGCTGGCTGCCGGCGGGTCCGGGCAATCTCGCGATCAGCTGGCGCATGGCGGTCGCCGGTCTCGGCTTCACGCTGTTCCAGGCGCCGAACAATCGCACGATCATCCGCTCCGCCCCGCGCGAGCGCGCCGGTGGCGCCTCGGGGATGCTGTCGATGGCGCGGCTGGTCGGCCAGACGGCGGGCGCTCTTGCGGCCGCGGTCGCGTTCGCCGATCTGGGCGGCGCCGGACCGCACGTGGCGATCACGCTGGCGGCCGCCGTCGCCCTCGGCGGCGCCGGCATGAGCCTGCTGCGGGCCGACACCCCTGCGCGCGCCGCCGAACGCAGGGGCGCGCCATGAAGCCGCTCTCGACCGTGCTGCGGGTGACGACAGGCAATTTCCTGGAGATGTTCGACTTTTTTCTGTTCGGGTTCTACGCGCACGCGATCTCGGCCACGTTCTTCCCGACCCGCAGCGAGACGAGCTCGCTCCTGCTGACGTTCACCGTGTTCGGCGCCGGGTTTCTAATGCGGCCGCTGGGCGCGCTGGTGCTGGGGAGCTTCGTCGACCGCGTTGGCCGTCGGCGCGGCCTCCTCGTGACGCTGGCGATCATGGCGTCCGGCACCGTGCTGATCGCCTTCGTGCCGGGCTATGCGACGATCGGGCTCGCGGCACCCGCGCTGGTGCTGCTGGGACGGCTGCTGCAGGGGTTTTCCGCCGGCGTCGAGCTGGGCGGCGTGTCGGTGTACCTCGCCGAGATGGCGCCGCCGGGGCGGAAGGGGTTCTACGTTTCGTGGCAGTCGGGCAGCCAGCAGGTCGCGATCATCGCCGCGGCCGCGATCGGGTTCGCGCTGGCGCACTGGCTTGCACCGGCGCAGGTAGCAGCCTGGGGCTGGCGCGTGCCGTTCGTGATCGGCTGCGCCATCGTGCCGCTGCTGCTCTATGTCAGGCGATCGCTGGAGGAGACCGAAGCGTTCCGCAGCCGCCCGCACCATCCGAGCGCACGCGAAATCCTGCGTTCGCTCGGACAGTACTGGAACACCGTCGTGGTCGGGTTGCTGCTGGTGGTGACCACCACGGTGTCGTTCTACATGATCACCGTCTACACGCCGACCTTCGGCCGGTCGGTGCTGCATCTGTCGAGCACCGCCAGCCTGCTGGCGACGTTCTGCGTCGGCGTGTCGAACCTGTTCTGGCTGCCGGTGATGGGGGCGTTGTCGGACCGGGTCGGGCGCGCACCGCTGCTGCTGGCGTTCTCCTTGCTGATCGCGGTGACCGCTTACCCCGTGCTTGCGTGGCTGACCTCGCATCCGAGCTTCGACCACCTGCTTGGCGTGCTGCTCTGGCTGTCGTTCCTTTACGGCAGCTATAACGGGGCGATGGTCGTCGCCTTGACCGAGATCGTGCCGGCCGACGCGCGCACCACCGGGTTCTCGCTGGCCTACGCGCTCGCGACCGCGCTGTCGGGCGGGTTCACGCCTCTGGTGTGCACCTGGCTGATCGCGCAGACCGGCAACCGGGCGGCGCCGGGGTTGTGGTTGGCGGCGGCGGGGGTTGCCGGCGTGTCAGCGACGATTATCGCAGTAGC
>CAXTSH010000211.1:0-2569 GCA_964246925.1 uncultured Acetobacteraceae bacterium | reverse complement strand
ATCGTGGCAAAACGCGGCATCGGTTGCCACAGCCTGTGCCGTGCGTCCTGCACGTGTCACTGCCGGATGAATTCTCCCCAAAAATGCCGGTTGAAAATTCCCCACTCTGACGCGCAACAGCCCGTCCTGTGTGGCGGGCAGCCGCCGGCGTGATGATGCCTTCCTTCGTGGGAGGCGGCGCTGGTGGTCCGACTTGGGGAAGTTGTCATGATCCTAGACCTGCACCGCCAGGGCCTGCCTGTGTCGGCCATTGCCAGGCGCACCGGCGTCGACCGCAAGACCGTCCGCAAATACATCCAGGCTGGTCTCGAGCCGCCTCACTACGGTCCGCGCCGTCCCCGGCCAACGCTGCTCGATGTCCATCACGCCTACCTGCGCGAGCGCATGGCGGCCTACCCCGACCTTTCTGCCCGACGTCTGCTACGCGAGCTGCGCGGGTTCGGGTATGCGGGCGGCTACAGTCAGCTCACCGAGTTCCTGCGCGACGTCCGGCCGGCAGCCTCCGTCGGGTTCGAGCGTCGGTTCGAGACGCCGCCGGGTCAACAGGCCCAGGTCGATTTCGCCCAGTTCCGCACCGAGTTCACCGACGAGCCGGGCGCTATGCGCATCGTCTGGCTGTTCTCGATGGTGCTGGGCCATTCCCGGCTGATCTGGGCGACGTTCGTCATGCACCAGGACCTGCAGGCCGTGCTGCGCTGTCACGTCGCAGCCTTCGAGGCGATCGGCGGCGTGCCGGCCGAGATCCTCTACGACCGCATGCGCACCGCGGTGACCGGCGAGGGTGACGAGGGCATCGTCTATAATGCCACCCTGTTGGCCTGCGCCCGTCATTACGGCTTCATGCCCAAGGCCTGTCGGCCCTACCGGGCCAAAAGCAAGGGTAAGGTCGAGCGGCCGTTCCGCTACATCCGTCAGGACTTCTTCCTCGCCCGCAGCTTCCGCAATCTCGATGACCTGAACCAGCAGCTACGCCGATGGCTCGACGAGAACGCCAACGCCCGCCTGCACGCCACCACACGGCGCGTCGTCGCCGCTCATTTCGCCGAGGAGCGCGCCAGCCTCAAGCCGCTTCCGGCTGGGCCGTTCCAGGCAGTGCTGCGGCTGGAGCGACGCGTCACCCGCGATGGCATGATCTCCGTCGGCGGCAATCTCTACAGCGTGCCCGATTGCACCCGCAGGCGCGCCGTCGAGGTGCATATGCTGACCCGTGAGGTCCACATCTTCGAGGAGGGGCGCCAGATCGCCGTCCATCCCGTGCTCGAGGGACGCGGACAACGCCGCATTGCCGGCGGTCATCGCCAGCACCGTCCGCCGCCCAACAGCGCCACGCCTCGAGAGGCGCCGCCCATGCCGCTACGCTCTGGCGACGTGGTCGCGCGACGGCCGCTCGAGATCTATGCCGCCGTGGGGCAACGCCTGGCCGGGGGAGCTCCGACATGAGCGAGACGCCGATCGCCGCCGCTCCTGCCACGCTGGACCGCGTCCGCCACAGCCTGGTCGGCCTCAAGATGCCGCGCGCCCTAGAGGCGCTCGATCACGTCGTGCGCCAGATCGAGCGCGGCGAAACCTCGGCCCTTGAAGCCATCGATACCTTGCTCGCCGAGGAGCTGACGCTGCGCGAGGGCAGCCGCATCAAAGCAGCGCTGCGCATGGCCCGGCTCACCACAGTCAAGACACTGCAGAGCTACGACTTCTCGTTCCAGCCCTCACTCGACCGCAACCGCATCCTGGCCCTGGCACAGCTCGACTTCATCAGCCGCCACGAGGTGCTGCACCTGCTCGGGCCGCCCGGCACCGGCAAGTCCCACCTCGCCGTTGCCCTCGGCGTCGAGGCGGTTCGCGCCGGGCGCAGCGTCTACTTCTCCCCGCTCGCCGACATCGTCGCCTCCCTGGCCCGGGCCGAACGCGAAGGCACCCTGCGCGAGCGCATCCGGTTTCTCTGTCGGGCCGCGCTGCTGATCGTCGACGAGATCGGCTACCTGCCGGTCGGCGCCGGTGCTGGCAACCTGTTCTTCCAATTGGTCAACGCCCGCTACGAGCGCGGCGCAATGATCCTCACCAGCAACCGCGGCTTTGCCGAATGGGGCGAGGTGTTCGGCGACCAGGTGGTCGCAACCGCGCTGCTCGACCGACTGCTGCACCACGCCGTGGTCGTGCAAATCGAGGGCGCCAGCTATCGCCTGCGCCAACACGCCGATCTCGTCCCAGAGGCAATGCGCACACGACCCATTCCTCCGGTCGCCCATTCACCACCACGCCGCGGCCGGCCACCAAAGGACAGGAGCCCCGATCAAACCCACGGCTGATCACCAACGCAAACTGGGGAATTTTACCTCGGCACAAATGCGGAAAATTGGAGCGGCGTTGACAACAGGCGCATACCCGGCAGCCGCCGCGGCATATCTAGCGGCGCCCTCGGACAAGCCCCCTTTGCAATTAGGATTCGTTGTATCGGATTGGGCAAACACAAGGCCAGTGCTGCCACCCAGCATTAGAAGCGCTAGGAATACCTTCACAGACTTTCTCCCTGATAAACTTTACATTATGATTTGGCGCGTCTGTCACAATC
>CAXTSH010000210.1:0-2590 GCA_964246925.1 uncultured Acetobacteraceae bacterium | reverse complement strand
TTCGACCCGTCCACCCAGCGCAGCACCGACCGGCTCGCCCGCCTCAACCTCCACCCCGTCGCCGAACTCGCACTCGACGCGCCCTCGATCTCCCGCTTCCGCACCAACTGGCGCGAGATGTTCGGCCAGGGCGCGGCCGAGGACGGCATCTACCAGTCCGTCTCCGATGGCCGCCGCTATCCCGGCCTCGAGCATTTCATGCCGCTCTTCCACGACACGCTCGAAACTCTGCTCGACTACCTCCCCGATCCCACCATCAGCCTCGACCATCAGTGCGAGCAGGTCTTCGACGGCCGCTTCGAGATGATCGCCGACCATTACGAAGCCCGCAATCTTCCCGCGCGTGAAGGCGAGCTCCCCTACCGCCCGATCCCGCCCGGCCTGCTCTATCTCGACCGCGACACGCTCGACCGGATGCTGGCGCGCCTCGAAGTCACCATCTTCAGCCCGTTCGCCAGACCCGACGGCGCTCCCGGCATCGACGCCGGCGCCAGACCCGGCGCCATCTTCGCCTCGCAAGGCACGCTCCGATCGACCGACGGCGCCAAAAACGTCTTCGACCTCCTCGCCGCACAGGCAAAACAATGGGCCAGCGCCAGCCGCCCGCGCCGAACGGTCGTCGCAGCCTGGACCCGCGGCTCGCGCGAACGCCTCGCCGCGCTGGCGCGCGAGCACGACCTCACCTGCCACCAGGTCGACACCTGGCACGACGCTATCACGCTCGACCCGAAAAAAGGCGTCGCGCTGGCGACGCTCGGCATCGAGCGCGGCATCGTCGCCGAGGATTTCGCGCTGGTCAGCGAACAGGACCTGCTCGGCGAGCGCATCTCCCGCCCGCCGCGCCGCCGCCGCCGCGCCGACGAGTTCATCGCCGAGGCGACCGAGATCGCCGAGGGCGACCTGGTCGTCCACCAGGATTACGGCATCGGCCGCTATGACGGCCTCGAGACGCTGACCATCGGCACCGCCCCGCACGATTGCCTGCGCCTGCACTACGACGGCGGCGAAAAACTCTATCTCCCGGTCGAGAACATCGAGCTTCTCTCCCGCTTCGGCTCCGAGGTTCAGGGCCAGTTGGACCGGCTCGGCGGCACCGCCTGGCAGAGCCGCAAGGCCAGGATGAAGCAGCGCATCCGCGACATGGCGGGCGAGCTGATCAAGACCGCCGCCTCGCGGCGGATCCGCGAGGCGCCGAGCCTCGCCCCCGCCGAAGGCACCTGGGACGAGTTCTGCGCCCGCTTCCCGTTCGCCGAGACCGAGGACCAGCTACGCGCCATCTCCGACGTGCTCGAGGATCTCGCCGCCGGCCGTCCCATGGACCGCCTGGTCTGCGGCGACGTCGGCTTCGGCAAGACCGAGGTGGCACTCCGCGCCGCGTTCGTGGCCGCCATGTCAGGCGTCCAGGTCGCCGTCGTCGTCCCGACCACCCTGCTCGCCCGGCAGCACCACCGCACCTTCGCCGCCCGCTTCACCGGCCTGGACGTACGCGTCGAACAGCTCTCGCGCATGGTCAACGCCCGCGACGCCGCCAACGTCAAAAAAGGCCTCGCCGAAGGCACCGTCAACATCGTCATCGGCACCCACGCCCTGCTCTCCAAGGGCATCGAGTTCTCCGAGCTCGGCCTGCTGATCGTCGACGAGGAGCAGCATTTCGGCGTCGCCCACAAGGAAAAGCTCAAATCGCTGCGCGACGACGTCCACGTCCTCACGCTGAGCGCCACCCCGATCCCCCGAACTCTCCAGCTCGCCCTGACCGGCGTGCGCGAGATGAGCCTCATTGCCACCCCGCCCGTCGACCGCCTGGCGGTCCGCACCTTCATCATGCCCTATGACGGCCTCGTCATTCGCGAGGCGGTGCAGCGCGAGCGCTTCCGCGGCGGCCAGATCTTCTGCGTCGTCCCCCGAGTGGAAGACCTCGACCGCATGGGCGAACGCCTGCGCGAGATCGTCCCCGAAGCCAAGTTCGCCGTCGCCCACGGCCGCCTCGCACCCACCGAGCTCGAGCGCGTCATGACCGAGTTCGGCGAAGGCAAGTACGACATCCTGCTCAGCACCAACATCGTCGAATCCGGCCTCGACATGCCGGCCGTCAACACGCTCATCATCCATCGCGCCGACATGTTCGGCCTGGGCCAGCTCTACCAGCTCCGCGGCCGCGTCGGCCGCGGCAAACAGCGCGGATACGCCTACCTGACCTGGCCGCAGAACCACCGCCTTTCCGCCGCCGCCGAAAAGCGCCTCGACATCATGCAGACTCTCGACAATCTCGGCGCCGGCTTCACGCTGGCCAGCCACGACCTCGACCTCCGCGGCGCCGGCAACCTCCTCGGCGACGAGCAATCCGGCCACATCAAGGAAGTCGGCATCGAGCTCTACCAGCAGATGCTCGAAGACGCCGTGGCCGAACTCCGCATGGCCAAGGGCCGCAAGAAGGCCGAAGACACCGACTGGACCCCCCAGATCGCGCTCGGTCTCCCCGTCCTCATTCCCGACACCTACGTCAAGGACCTCCCCGTCCGCCTCGGCCTTTACCGGCGCATCGGCAACCTGACCAACGACGAGGAAACCGGCGCCATGGCCGCCGAACTCG
>CAXTSH010000209.1:0-2716 GCA_964246925.1 uncultured Acetobacteraceae bacterium | reverse complement strand
CCCTGATCGCCTGCAACCGCTCACCCCCGCCCGGCCCTGCCGGCGGCGAGCCGGCACGGGACGCCTGGCGGCGCGCCTGAGCGCGTGGCGCGGGCGCCCGGCGCGCCTGGCTCAGACGACTGTCGCGCCACCCGGCACGCATCGAGTTCGAGGCCTCGCTGCCCGGCCGCCTCGCACACGGCTGGCCACGCCGTGCCCAGTCGGCGCGCCCAGTCCCCGAAGGGACCTGGGAGGCGACGCTGCGTTGCCTCGACGGGCTCGACCCGTCCGGCCGCTCCGTTCTGTTCCTGTCTTCCACGCGCGCCAGCACCGCGCTCGACCACATGCCGTCCGTCGGGCCCGAGCGCTACGGCGGCCGCCACCTCGCCTGCGGCGGCCAGGAGCACGGCATGGCAACCGTCGCCAACGGCCTCGCCCTGCATGGCGGATTGCTCGCGGTCTGCGTCGCCCCGGCCATCGCCGCCGACCGCATCCGCCCGGCACTGCGTCTCGCCGCACTCACCGGCCGCAAGCTGGTCCAGCTCTTCACCGACGACGGCCTCTCGTCCGCCGTCGAGGGCGCCGCCTTTCAGCCCGTCGAACAGCTCGCCGGACTGCGCGCGATGCCCGGCCTGTTCGTCTTCCGCCCGGCCTGCCCGGTCGAGGTCGCCGAATGCCTCGAACTCGCCTTCCGCCGCACCGAAGGCCCCAGCGTGGTCATGCTCTCCTCCACGCCCGTGGCGCCCTCACGGCCACGCGCGAGCGGCGCCTCCGTCCGCGGTGGCTTCGTTGTCGCCGAAGCGCCGGGCAGACGCGACGCGACCCTGATCGCGAGCGGCGCCGAACTCACCCTCGCGTTGAATGCGCGCACGCTGCTGGCCCGCGAACGGGTCAGCGTCGCGGTGGTGTCGCTGCCCTGCTGGGAGTTGTTCGAGCGCCAGGATCCGATCTATCGCGCCAGCGTACTCGGCCAGGCCAGACGCTTCGGCATCGAGGCCGCGCACGGCTTCGGTTGGGAGCGCTGGCTCGGCGAGAACGGCCACTTCATCGGCCTCGACGGCTTCGGCGCCAGCGGCGGCTACGACGAGCTGCGTCAGCATGTGGGGCTCACCGCCGAGCACATCGTCGCCGCCGTCAAGGCCAGGGGCCAGCCCCTGGAACCCCGCTGGGCCTGAGGCCCAGACCCCAAGCCGCGATACGCAACGCCACGTTCTGCGCAATGTTGGCATAGAACAGATTATAGTCGAGCAGGTGCTCGCTGCCGGTCAGTCCGGCCAGCAGGTTGTGAAAACCCGCCGGTGCGTCACGGGGAATGGTGACCGACAGTGCGCCGTTCGGCAGGCATGCCGCCCCCGTCAGGTGCGGCACCAGCGCGGGCGCATCTCCCCGCAGATCCGTCAGCCGCAGCGGCAGGCTGCCGAGGTTGGCGGATGCCGGTGCCGCACCGTCGGTGTGCCAGTCGAGCGGGTTGGTGCAGAGCGCCGGTGCGCCGGCCGATCGCCGCCAGGCGCCGTCCGACCAGAACGTCGCCGCATGCAGCAGAGCCTCGTCGCGCCGCTGGCCCGACGCCGTGTTCCACGACGCGATGCAGCCGGTCTGCTCGGCCTGGCCGCAAGCCGCGACACCGATGCCGGCAGCGCCGCGCGGAACGAAAGCGCCGGGCAAATAGGCGACCACCATCCTGGCCAGCAGCGGGCTTCCTGCGATCCGCTCCCCGATGAGCCGCAGCCCGAGCGCCGCACCCTGGCTGTGGCCGGCGATCACGAACGGGCGCTCGGGCCCGATCCGCACCAGGAAGTCCGCGAACGCGTCATCGACGTCGGCATACGCGACGTCGATCGCGCCGCCCGATCCCAATCCGCGCAGCGTCGCCTGCCTATACCGCGGCGCGTAGATGCGACAGCAGGCGCCGAACACGCTCGCCTGGTTGGCCAGCGCGGCACGATCCATCGGCTCGTCGGCGCCGGCTGACGCGTTGCCCTTCGCCAGCGACAGGGTGGTGGTCGGATGAATATAGAACAGATCGGCCGCCGCACCGCTCGCACCGGCCGCCGGAAGCATCAGCCACGATCCATCCGAACGAAAGTCCGGAGCCGGCCGCCTGATCGGAGCGGCAGCGCTGGAAACGTCCAGGCCAAAGCCAAGCAACCCCGCGAGTGCGAAACGAAGCCGATCGCCCATGAGCCTTGCGCGATGAAGGACCAAAAGGCTCTGCCCCTTGACCCCATCAAAGGCAAGTCTTTGAAATCCTTAAACCAGGAAAGTTGAGCGCCTTGGCGTGATCGAGCAACTCAGCATCGCCGAGGCGCGGCGTATCGCACTCGCGGCGCAGGGGTTCGCGGACGCCAGGCCTGCGCGGGTCGACGCCGGGCATCTGCGGCGCACCGTCGACCGGCTCGGATTGCTCCAGATCGACAGCGTCAACGTCCTGGTGCGGGCGCATTACCTGCCCGCGTTCTCACGGCTCGGGAGCTACGACCGCGCACTGGTCGATCGGGCGGCCTGGGGACCGCCGCGCGCTCGGCGTTTCTTCGAATATTGGGCGCACGAGGCGTCGCTTCTGCCGCTGTCCTCGTACCCGCTGCTGCGCTGGCGCATGGCGCAGGCGGACCGCGGGGGGGCGGGATGGGCGCGCTTGCGCCCGTTCGCCGTCGAGCGGCGCGCGGACGCGATGACGCTGCTCGCGCGCATCAGGAACGATGGGCCGCTGGCCGCATCGGACTGCGAGAGCGGCCGT
>CAXTSH010000208.1:0-2722 GCA_964246925.1 uncultured Acetobacteraceae bacterium | reverse complement strand
CTGGTCGCGCGCAGCGAGGCGGGCCTCGCCGCCGTGCTGCTCGGCGACGATCGGCGCCAGCTGGGGCGGGCGCTGGGCGATGCCTTTTCGGATGCCGTATTGATCGAGGATCAGGCGGACTTGAACGAAACGCTCGCCGAAGTCGTCGGCCTTGTCGCCCGGCCGGGTGCGGGATTGTCGCTGGCGCTCGATCTGCGCGGATCGGCGCTTCAGCTCGCAGTCTGGAACGCATTGCGCGCCATTCCAGGCGGCGAGACCCGCAGCTACGGGCAAGTCGCCGCGGCGTTGCCGTTGCCGGCGACGGCGCAAGAGGTCGGTGCAGCGTGCGCGGCCAACGTGCTAGCGATCGTCGTTCCTTGCCATCGCGTGGTCAAGGCGGACGGCTCGCTGTCAGGATATCGCTGGGGCGTGCGACGTAAGCGCGAGCTCCTCCGATTGGAGCGGACGGCTTGATCGCGGCCGAGCGGGTGGCCGCGCTCGACTGGGCGGCCGTCTCAGACGCGCTCGACGAACAGGGATGGGCGGTGCTGCCGGATCTTCTCGGCAGCGCGGCATGCGATACGGTCGCCGGTCTCTACGGCATCATGGGTGGGTTCCGCACCCACGTGGTCATGGCCAAGCACGGCTTCGGAAAAGGTGAATACCGCTACTTCGCCTACCCGCTGCCCCCGCTGGTGCAGGAGCTGCGCGCCGCCCTTTATCCGCGCTTCGCACCGATCGCCAATCGATGGCACGAGCGGATGGGCCTCGAACCGCGCTTTCCGGCCGATCACGCCGACTTTCTCCAGCGCTGCCATGATGCGGGCCAAGTTCGACCGACTCCGCTCCTGCTTCAGTACGGCGTCGGCGACTATAATTGTCTGCACCAGGACCTCTACGGAGCGCACGTGTTCCCGCTTCAGATCGCGGTGCTGCTGTCCGAACCGGGGCGGGCCTTCGCCGGCGGCGAGTTCGTGCTGGTCGAGCAGCGGCCGCGCATGCAATCGCGTGTGTCCGTCGTGCCGCTCGGCAAAGGCGATGGGGTGGCGTTCGCGGTGAACGCTCGGCCGGTGCGGGGATCGCGAGGCTACTATCGCGTCGCTCTGCGGCACGGGGTCAGCGCCGTCCGGTCGGGGCGGCGTCATACGCTCGGCGTCATCTTCCATGATGCCGCCTGATCGGCTGCTCCGTGACTGTGGCGGGCGGACATGCACGGCCTAATTGCACTGCGGGATGTGCTGCCTGGCAGCATCTCCGTCCTCGCGGTGGTGATCTCGGCACTGTCGCTCGTCCGAACCGGCCGCGACCGCGAGCGTGACGTCCACACCGAAACCGTCGGCCGGCTCTATGGTCGCTTCCACGAGCTGCAGGCACTTACGCTGCAACATCCCTCGCTGAGCCACCTATTCACCGGACCGCGCAGCTACGACGCCGTCCGGGGCGAGGTAGCCGCCATCCTCCGGCATGCCGATGACCGCGAACGCGCCGAGCACCTCGTCATGGAACGTGCGGCTGCGGCGATGCTGTTTTCCCTCCACGAGCAGGTTATCTTCCAGTGGGCGGCCTCGCGGCGCCGCGAACGGGCGTTCATGGCCGACGTGATCGACTACCTGGAGACGCGCCTGTTCAGGAACCCACGCCTGGTGTGGTGGTGGACCGCTGAAGGGATCGGGCTCGCTGCGGCCTATGAGACGCTCACCAAGGAGCGGTGGGAGCGCCGCGTCTTGTCGGGCGTGGATCGCGCCCGGCCGGGCTGGCACGATCCGGACGGTCCGCTACTGATTGGACAGCAAGGATCGGAGTGCCGGCCGGACGCCGCCGGTCGACGCTAGGCTCCTCTTCGTAGGAGGTTCCTGCCATGACCAAATCGTCGCTGGCGACGCATCCCCGGCCCGCAGCTCCCGTCACGGCCGATCCGAGGTGGCAACGCGTGCTGGCGCGCGATCGGAGCGCGGATGGCCTGTTCTGGTATTCGGTCGCGACCACGGGCGTGTTCTGCCGTCCATCCTGCCCGTCGCGCCCGGCCAATCCGAGGAATGTCGCCTTCCACGTGAGTGTGCAGGAGGCAGAGGCGGCCGGCTTTCGGCCGTGCCGGCGTTGTCACCCGACCGGGCTCTCGACGGACGCGGCGAATGCCATGCTGGTCGAGAAGATCTGCCGCCTTATCGACGGGCGGGACGACGCGCCATCGCTCGCCGAGATGGCGGACGCAGTCGAGCTGAGCCCGACCTATTTCCACCGCTTGTTCAAGGCCGCGACCGGCGTCACGCCGAAGGAGTACGCACAGGCGCGCCGCGCCGCGCGCGTGCGAGACCGGCTCGCCGCCGGCGCCTTGGTAACTGAGGCGATCTACGAGTCGGGCTTCGGCTCGAGCGGCCGATTCTATGAGCGGTCGACGGACATGCTCGGCATGACCCCGGGGCGCTTCCGAAACGGAGGCGACGCGGAGACGATCCGCTTCGCAATCGGCCAGTGCTCGCTCGGCGCGATCCTGGTCGCTTCGAGCGACAAGGGCGTTGCTGCGATCATGCTCGGCGCGGATCCGGGCGCGCTTGCGCGAGACCTCCAGGATCAGTTCCCGAGAGCTCGCATCGTCGGCGGCGACGCCGATTACGAGCGGATGATCGCAGTGGTCATTGGCTTCGTCGAGACGCCTCGCGTCGGCCTCGATCTGCCGCTCGACATTCGCGGCACCGCCTTCCAGCGTCGCGTCTGGCAGGCTTTGCGCGAGATCCCGCCCGGC
>CAXTSH010000207.1:0-2727 GCA_964246925.1 uncultured Acetobacteraceae bacterium | reverse complement strand
CAGACCGACAGGAGCAACGCCGAGCGCGTGTTCTGCGCGCTCTGCGGCAGCGCGCTGTGGCTGTTGAGCCCGGATTGGCCCGAGCTGCTGCATCCGTTCGCCTCCGCGATCGATTCGGCGCTCCCGACGCCGCCGGAACGCACGCTCATCATGCTCGGATCGCGCCCGGAATGGGTCGATGCCGGAATCGGCCCCGAAGACCGTGTCTGCGACGACTTCCCCGAGGAATCGATCGCCGAATGGCACGACCGCGTCATTGGCCGAAGGAAAGGCTGACGCGGAAAATTCCACGACTGATGACGTTACGATATCGTTCCTAGGCGCTTCCGGTTACAAGGTTGGCCGGAGAGTGTGCCATAGAGCCGTGTCTCGAAGGCTGGAGAGGGTCGGACGTGTCGCCATCGCGTAGACGGGTCATGGTAACGGGCGGGGCTGGCTTCCTCGGATCGCATCTGTGCGAACGGTTGGTTGCCCTCGGGCACGACGTGCTGTGCGTCGACAACTACTTCACCGGCACCAAGGACAACCTTCAAGCATTGCGGCAGTCCGGCCGGTTCGAATTCATGCGTCACGACGTGACGTTCCCGCTCCACGTCGAGGTCGACCAGATCTACAATCTCGCCTGCCCGGCATCGCCGATCCATTATCAGTTCGACCCCGTTCAGACCACCAAGACCAGCGTCGTCGGTGCCGTCAACATGCTGGGCCTGGCCAAGCGCCTCAAGGTGCCGATCCTGCAGGCGTCCACCAGCGAGGTCTATGGCGATCCCACCGTTCACCCACAGCCGGAATCCTACCGCGGCAACGTCAGCCCGCTCGGGCCTCGCGCCTGCTACGATGAGGGCAAGCGCTGCGCCGAGACGCTCTTCTTCGACTACCACCGCCAGCACGAGGTCCGGATCAAGGTGATCCGCATCTTCAACACCTACGGCCCGCGCATGCACCCCAACGATGGCCGCGTGGTGTCCAACTTCATCGTCCAGGCCCTGCGCGGCCAACCGATCACGCTGTATGGCGACGGTGGTCAGACGCGCGCCTTCTGTTACGTCGACGACCTGATCGAAGGCATGATCCGGATGATGGACACGCCGGACGACGTGACCGGCCCGATCAACCTCGGCAACCCGCACGAGATCCCGGTTCGCACATTGGCGGAGCGTATCTTGGCGTTGACCAAGTCCCGCTCCGACATCGTCCACCGCCCATTGCCGGTCGACGATCCGATGCAGCGCTGCCCGGACATCACGCTGGCCCGGGATGTCCTTCGCTGGGAACCGACCGTGCAGCTCGACGACGGCCTCGATCGCACCATCGCCTACTTTCGGCACACGATCGGCGCCGGGTAGGCCACCCGATGCGCATCGCAATGATCGGCGGCGGCTATGTCGGCCTGGTGTCGGGGGCTTGCTTCGCCGATTTCGGCATCGACGTCTCGGTCGTCGAGGTCGACCCGGAAAAGCTCAGCATGCTCAGGGACGGTCGCATGCCGATCTACGAACCCGGCCTTGATGGCCTGGTCGCTGAAGGGGTCGCCGCCGAGCGGCTGTCCTTCGGCAGCGACATCAGGACCGCCGTTGCCGGTGCCGAGGCCGTCTTCATCGCCGTCGGCACGCCCTCGCGACGCGGCGACGGCCACGCCGACCTCACCTACGTCTTTGCCGCCGCCGAGCAGATCGCCGACGCGTTGGACCACTATGCCGTCATCGTCACCAAGAGCACCGTTCCCGTGGGCACCGGCAAGCGCATCGCCGAACTCGTTCGCGCCCGGCATCCCGACCTCGAATTCGATGTTGCCTCCAATCCGGAGTTTCTTCGTGAGGGGAGCGCGATAGGCGACTTCATGCGCCCCGACCGGGTGATCATCGGCGCGGACTCCGACCGCGCCCGTGAGGTCATGGGCCGCCTCTATCGTCCTCTGAACCTGATCGAGACGCCGGTCGTGTTCTCTGGCATCGAAACTGCCGAACTGACCAAGTACGCCGCCAACGCGTTTCTCGCGATGAAGGTCACCTTCATCAACGAGATGGCGGACCTCTGCGAGAGGGTGGGTGCGGACGTCCACGACGTCGCGCGCGGCCTCGGTCTCGATGGCCGGATCGGCCGCAAGTTCCTCCATCCCGGTCCCGGCTTCGGCGGCTCGTGCTTCCCCAAGGATACGCTGGCGCTCGCGCGCATCGCCGAGGAGGCCGGCAGCCGGTCGCTGCTCGTCGAGACCACCATCGCAGTCAACGAGCGACGCAAGTCGCAGATGGCGGACCGCGTCGCAACAGCGCTGGGCGGTTCCGTCAAGGGAAGGCGGATTGCCATCCTGGGTCTCGCCTTCAAACCTGAAACCGACGACATGCGCGACAGCCCATCCATCACGCTGGTCGGCCGGCTGACCGACTACGGCGCCGATCTCATCGCCTACGATCCCGAGGCGATCCACCAGGCCAGGCGCGTCATGCCCACCACACTCGCCTACGGCGCCGACGCGACCGAAACCGTGACCGGCGCAGACGCCGTGGTCGTGGTAACCGAGTGGAACGAGTTCCGCGCCATCGCGCCATCCCGCCTGCGCACCCTGATGCGCGGCGACGTCGTGGTTGATCTACGCAACGTCTTCGATCCGGCCGCCATGACCGGCGCGGGGTTGCGGTATTCCGCCATCGGGCGCCCCAATCTCTAGTGAGAAGCAGGGCATCATGCGCCAGCATGTCTCCGACATGACCCTGACCCGTTGGGGCC
>CAXTSH010000206.1:0-2872 GCA_964246925.1 uncultured Acetobacteraceae bacterium | reverse complement strand
CCACTCCGCGCCAAGTCGGTCCGGACGGCGGCAGCCTGGAGATCGGCAGCCTGGAGACCAGGATGGTCATGGCAAGGCCGAAGACGATGTCGCTCAGAGCCTCCAGGCGGCGGGAGGCATGGGGTCTCAGCGCCGCCGACGGATGATCGGTCGAGCCGATCTGCTCAGCACCGGAGTGGAGGTCCATCACTCGCTCCTGACGAACTTCCGTCCCACGCCCATGGCGACGTGACGTGCGATCAGAATGACCGGAGGGCTTGGGTGGTCGAACGCCATCCCGGGAGAGTGTATCACCACGGCGGCGCACCAGCCTGCCGGCCTGATGTGGGGTCGCGGGCGGGCCGAACTGTTTGCCTTCATCACCGGGGGATCGTCGGGAACGTCATGATCGCGCTCTCCTTCTCGCTCACTGCGCTGCCGCTCTGGGTCAATACTTTGCTGGTCGTCGTGCTCACCACAATGGTGGCTGCCTGCGGCCCGTTGCTGATCCGCCGCGCCGTCGGCCTCGAAGGTTTGTCGGCGAACAATGAGGTTGCCGGCTTCAAGTTCGCGGTCCTCGGCGTCATTTACGCAGTCTTGCTCGGCTTTGCGGTCATCGTCGTGTGGGAGAAGTTCCGCGACGCCGAGGAGGCGGTGGCGCAAGAAGGCTCCAGCCTGGTCGCGGTGTATCGGCTGTCGCAGGGGTTGGAAGCCGGGCAGGGTGACGCTTTGCGGGCGGGCCTGGACCAGTATGTCAGGGTGGCGATCGCGCACGACTGGCCGGCCATGGCGGCCGGCCACGTCGACGTCACCACCGGCCGAACGCTGACCGGGATTTACCGGGCGGTCCTGAAGGAAGACCCGCACACGCCGGCTCAGACGCTCGCGATGGACCATCTCCTGAACGGCCTCGACAGCATCGCCTCGGCTCGGCGCGAGAGACTGCTGCTCGCAAGCGGGGTGGTGCCGGGGGTGCTGTGGGCGACACTCCTGGTCGGTGGCGTGATCACGATCGGCTTCACCTTCTTTTTCGGTTCGCCCTCGCTTCGTGCGCAGGCGTTGATGACCGGGATGCTTGCGTCCCTCATCTTCATGGCCCTGCTGGTGGTGGTCGAGATCGACCACCCCTTCACGGGGCCGGTCAGCGTCACTCCCGAAGCCTTGATCCTGGCGCAGGAGGCATTTCGGGACTGAGCTCCTTGCAGGAGAGGACCTGGGGCACTCCCCAACCGTCTGATCTCGCATCGGGTGGGACATGAAAGCCACGCCAGCCGAGTTTCACGTCGCGGCGTCTTTTCGAACCCGTCATATGCAGGCGAATATAACGGCTCATCCGGGAGCTTCAGGATGCGCACTCGCTTGATCGCTGCCGGCCTCATCGTCGTCGCCTCATATTCGCTGCCGGCCGTCGCGCACGCCCAGTCACTCTCCGGCCTTGCTCCTGAAGACGCGGCCGCCGGCAATACCGGTCCACTGCCGCAATCCGGCGCTGCGGCCGGAGCGAACGCCGAAAACCCGCCGGTACAGACCACGGGGCCGACGGCACCTGGTGCACCGCTGACCGAGGAAGGCGGGATCGAGGGCTACTTCGCGAACTGGTTCAACCGCGTCAACGAGGCGCAGGCGAGCCAGCCGCACTGGATGACGCCGCTCGTCACCGTGACGCCGCGGCTCGAAGAGGAGGTGCGTTACGATCAGTACTGGGAGACGCAGCCGACCGGTGCGTCCCTGCATATCTATGACGACAACAAGGGCGTCGAGCTGATTCCGACCACGACGAACGAGGTGATCTTCACTCTGCCGGCCTACGAGGAGCAGCAACTCGGCAGCAACCGTCCGGTCACCGGCTGGAGCGACTATCCGATCTTCCTGATCAAGCAACGCCTGCTCAGCGAAAACGAGCAGCACGGCAACTATATCCTCACCGCCTTCCTGCAGCTCACCGCGCCGACCGGCAGCGTCCACTTCACGGACAACGCGTGGGTGGTCACGCCGACGATCGCCGGCGGCAAGGGCTGGGGCAACTTCGACATCCAGGCGACGTCGGGCGTGAGCATTCCGGTCAATTATCTCAATACCAACGGTGCCGAGCTTCTGACCAACGTGACGTTTCAATATCACGCATTCAGGTATTTCTGGCCGGAGTTCGAACTGAACGATACGATCTGGCTGAGCGGGTCGGCACGCGGCGGCAAGGACCAGCTTTTCTTCACGCCCGGTCTGATCCTTGGCCGGTTTGTGCTCGGCGGACGCGTGCGGGCAAGCATCGGCGCTGGCTATCAGGTCGCACTGTCACCGAACGAGCGGCTTGTCGGTCCATTGCTGCCGACCTACGACCATAACTGGCTGCTGTCGGCACGCCTGACGTTCTGAGAACTTCAGGGCGGCGCTGCGCCGTGTAAGCTCCCAATGCCATGGTCAAGCTTCGGCATCCGGATCGTCTTGGGCTGCATATCCGGGTCGTCCTGCAGGGCGGCGTCGTGCTCGGGCCCGGACGTGCCGATCTGCTCGAGGCGATCGGCTCGGAGGGCTCCATATCCGGCGCGGCGCGAACGTTGGGGATGAGCTACAAACGTGCATGGGACCTCGTCAACGCGATGAACACCGCGTTCCGCGAACCGGCTGTGGAAGCAGTCGCCGGCGGCCCGACCGGCGGCGGTGCAAGATTGACCAGAGCGGGAGCGACTGTGCTCGACGCCTATCGACGGCTGGAAGCGGCCGCGGCAAACAGCGCAAAACACGAGATCCGCAAGCTGACCGAGATGCTGGACGAGACCTGATGAGTTGCAAGCACCGCCAGAGCGTTTGCGACCCGGGCGGGTCCGGGGCCGCTGGCCCCGGCGGGTCCACGGCAGCGCCCTGGCCTACCGCCCCGCCAGGCGCCCGGGCGCCG
>CAXTSH010000205.1:0-3033 GCA_964246925.1 uncultured Acetobacteraceae bacterium | reverse complement strand
CTCGCACCCCGCCCGCCCCAGCATCGGCCGCGGCAGCGAGACCGCGCGCGCATCGCCGGCCTCAGCCAGACGCTCCAGCGCCGGCCCTCCAGGCCATGGCAGCCCGAGCATCTTCGCGACCTTGTCGAATGCCTCGCCCGCCGCGTCGTCGATCGTCCCGCCAAGCTTCCGATACCGCCCGACGCCCTGGACCAGCACGCACTGGCAATGCCCCCCCGACACCAGCAGCAGCAGGTATGGAAACGCGCAGCCCGAGGGCGACACCGACGGCAGCCGCGCCGTCAGCGCATGCGCCTCCAGATGATTGACCGCCACGAACCGTGCACCCGTGCTCATCGCGATGCCCTTGCCGAGGCAGGAGCCCACGATCAGCCCGCCGATCAGTCCCGGCCCTGCCGTCGCCGCCACCGCACCCAGCGCCCGGGCCGCCACCCCTGCCTCGTCCAGCACCGCTCGCGCCAGCCCCGGCAGCGTCGCGAGATGCGCCCGCGCCGCGATCTCCGGCACCACGCCGCCGAACCGCGCATGCTCCGCCTGGCTCGCCACCCGCTCGGCCAGCACCGTCCCGTCCGCCGCCAGCACCGCGGCCGCGCTCTCGTCGCAGGATGATTCCAGCCCCAGGACCGCGCCGCCACGCACCGCACCCACCTTCACATCGCCGTCAGGCGGTAATAGGACAGCCGGATGGCGATCGCACCTCCCTCCCCGGAGATCCTCAAGGCTCTGGGAACCATGGAGGTGCCGAAGCGGCGCCGCATGCTTCCCTTGCGCGTCGGCACCCGCCAATCGCCGCTGGCACTGATCCAGACCCGCGCCTTCCTCACCCAGATCAGCCGCTTCTGCCCGGTGCTCCGCGACATGGGCGCCTTCCAGGAGCATGCGATGTCGACCACCGGCGACCGCGTCCAGGACCGGCCGCTCGCCGACATCGGCGGCAAGGGCCTGTTCGCCAAGGAGATCCACGAGGCCCTGCTCGACGGCCGCATCGACTTCGCGGTCCACAGCCTCAAGGACCTCGAAACCTCGATGCCCGACGGCATCGTGCTGGCCGCGACGCTCCGGCGCGAGGATTGCCGCGACGCCATCATCCTCGGCCCAGGCTGCGGCAATCCCGACCCCGCCGACCCCTACGCCTGCCTGCGCGGCGCCGCCCACGTCGGCACCGCATCGGTCCGCCGCCAGGCCCAGCTCCTGCACGCCCGCCCCGACCTCACCGTCACCATCATACGCGGCAACGTCCAGACCCGGCTCGCCAAGGTCGCCCGCGGCGAGTGCGCCGCCAGCCTGCTGGCGCTGGCCGGCCTCAAGCGTCTCGGCCTCGCCGATCACGCCTCCCTGGTGCTGGATCCCGAAACCATGGTGCCCGCCGCCTGCCAGGGCATCGTCGGCGTGACCGTTCGCGCCGAGGAAACCGAGCTCCGCGAACTGCTCGCCGCCATCGAGGACCACGAGGCCCGCGCCGTGTCGACTGCCGAGCGCGCGCTGCTCGCGAGCCTCGACGGCTCCTGCCGCACCCCGATCGGCGGCCACGCGCGCCTGCTCCCGCCGGGCCCGGACGGTACCGCGCGCATGCACCTGACCGGCCTGGTCGCCCGCGCCGACGGCAGCTTCGTCCTCAAGCGCAGCATCACCGGCCTGCCCGCCGACGCGCACGCGATGGGCGTCGAACTGGGCAGGAGCCTGCGCGCCGACAGCCCCGCCGACGTGCTTGCCTGACGCGCAGACCCGGGCCCCACGCACCGGCATCCTCGTGACCCGCCCTGAACCGGGCCTCTCCGAAACCTGCAGGCACCTGGCCGCGCGCGGCCTGCACCCCATTCAGGCCAGCCTCTTCGCGATCGAGCCTCGTCCGGTCAAACCCATCCCGGCATCCCATCCGCAGGCAGCGCTGGTGACCAGTGCCCACGCCCTGGCGGCGCTGGATCCAGCGATCCCGCTCGTGTTCGCCGTCGGGGACGCGACCGCCGCACGCGCCCGTGCCCTGGGCGCCCACGCCGTACACAGCGCGGGCGGCGACGCCGGCGCACTGCTGGCCCTCTGCCGCGCGCGGCTCACGCCCAAGGCCGGCCCGCTCCTGCTGCATTGCGGCGAAGGCCAGGCGATGCGCCTCGCCGCCGACCTGCGCCTTGCTGGCTTCCGAGTCATCCGGCGCGTCGTCTACGCCCAGCGCCCGGCGGTCCAAATCCCCGATGCCGCCCTCGAAGCGCTCCGCGCCGAGAGCCTCGCCGCCGCCCTGTTCATGTCCGCGAACGCCGCCCATGTGTTCGCTCGCCTGCTGCCCCCGTCCTGCCACACGGCGCTCCGGCGCGTCGACGCGCTCGCCATCAGCCCGGCCGCCTCAAAACCGGTCGCGGCCTTGCCCTGGCAGAGCGTTCGTGTCGCACTGCGCCCGACTGCAGAGGACGTCCTGGCACTGCTATGAGCGACCACCCCGACGAGCCGAACGTGCCGTCCGTCCCGAGCGAGACCGCCGATCCCGACACGAGCCTCGCCCCGCGGACAAACGAACCCCGGCGCGCTCGAATCTCACCCGTCGCGTGGCTCGCGCTGGTGCTGTCGCTCGCCGAAGCCGCGGCGCTCGCGTTCGTCTGGCTTCACCCAAGCCTGCCGCCATCCCTCGAGGCCCGGCTGTCCCACCTTGAAGACCAGGCACAATCCGCCGACTCCCATGCCGGCAGCGCCTCCGCCTCGGCGGCTGCCGCCAGCAGCCGGCTGGACACGCTGGCTGCCTCCGTCGCCGACCTCCAGCATCGTCCCTCGGCGCCGCCGCCACCGCCGCCGTTCGACCCGCATCCGATCGAGGCAGAGATCACCGCCCTCGGAGCCAGTCTCGCCCAAGCCCAGGCGCGCGCCAGCGACGCTGGATCGCAGGCGGCCGCCGCGCAGAAATCCGCGGTCGACGCCGCCGCCGCCGCCCGCGACGCCACCGCCGGCGCGCGTGCCGCCGACGACACCCTGCAGGGGAAGATCCAGACCGTCTCCTCCAGGCTCGACTCCCTCTCGACCAACGTCCAGACCGTCTCCGCCCGGCTC
>CAXTSH010000204.1:0-3088 GCA_964246925.1 uncultured Acetobacteraceae bacterium | reverse complement strand
CTCGAGGAGGAGACCCGCGACCGCGGTGCCGCTCGATTGGGCGGCACCCCAGTACAGTCTCGGCCTCGCGTTGAAGAGGCTCGGCGCGCGCGAGGCCCTCACGCCTCCGTTTATCGCGGCGGTCAGCGCCTGGGACGCATGCCTGACCGTCGTCGTCAAAGCCTGGCCATCGCCATGGGTCAGCGAGGTGAAACGGAACCGCCAAGAGACGTTTGATGAGATCGTGCGGCGCTCCGCTCAGCGATGAAGTTACCTCTAAAGGCCTTCAGGAAGCGCGCGTTCGCGCGCCGTCTAGAACGAGCCTTCGTCGTCTCGCCGACTTGCAAGCTCTGAACGGTGACGCTCGATCAACCAGGGGCGCCGCTCCCGGACCTCGGTGAGACCGGCCCCCAGACCCAGCAGTCACCGCGAGAGTTGGCGATCCAAACGCCCCGCGTTTGGTGGGACGCGGGGTGAAGCCCCGCCTCTGCTCGTCGTCAAGGCTGGCCTTCGAAGCGCTCCTCCGTCTCGTAACCGGGCAGGCCGGGGCCGCAATCCGCCCAGGCCAGCCGGCTCTCGATGCCGTAATGATGGTCCGGCCTGAAGCCGGACGGATCGTCCAGGCTGCCGACCGTGATCGCCACATGGTCCTCGGCGTCCGCCTCGTAGAACAGCGGTGATCCGCACGACCGGCAGAAGCCGCGGTGCGCGATGGGCGACGAACGGAAGATGCTCGGCGAGCTTGTCCACGCGATGGCGTCGCGAGGGATCGCCACCAGCGCGGCATAGCCGCCGCCCGTCGCTTTCCGGCACATCGAACAATGACAATAGGTCCCTGGCAGCGCCGCCGGGTCGAGACCCGTCTCGGGACCGGTCGCGATCCGATACCGGATCGCCCCGCACAGACAGCCACCCTCCAGAACATCCGCCATCGCCGTTCACCCTTCCTTAACACTCGACCGGTAATCTGCCCCCATGATCTCGAGCACCTCCCTCCCCGCGCTCTCCATCCCGCCTCCGGTCCGGGACGTGCGCGCCAACGAGCGCGTCGCCCCCGCCAACACCGGCCGCACCATCACCGCTCCGGCGGCTGGCAACGCCACACCGTCCGCCCTGTCGCCACGCGGCTCCATCCTCAACCTGAGCGTCTGACCGCCCGCCATCACACCTTGTTACAATCGATGCTTTCTCATTGAAATGTGACAACGTCCGCGTGCAACCTTCGCCCGATGGCGAACTTGGCGCGCAACTTTCCGGAGAATGACGGCCGCGAGCGCCTGACGTGCCTGGATTGCGGCCACATCTTCTACGAAAACCCTAAAATCGTCGTCAGCTCCGTCGTCGAGCATGACGGCCGCGTGCTCCTCTGCCGGCGCGCCATCCAGCCCCGCCTCGGCTTCTGGACCTTGCCGGCCGGCTACCTCGAAATGGGTGAGACCCTGGCCGAGGGTGCCGCCCGCGAAGCGGACGAGGAAGCCTGCGCGCACATCGAGATCGAAGGCGTGCTGGCCCTCTACAGCATCGCCCGCATCGGACAGGTGCAGGTCATCCATCGCGCCCGCTTCGCGCACGACCTGCCGCATGTCGCACCCGGCGCCGAAAGCCTCGACGTCCGCCTGTTCGCACCGGCCGAGATCCCCTGGACCGAGCTGGCCTTCCCCTCCGTCCATTGGTCGCTCGACGCTTGGCTTGCCTCGCGCGGCCGCCCGCTCGGCGCGCCCGCCACCAACCCCTCCCACGATCCGCGTGGCGCCGTCGCGCCTGAACTCAGCGAGGCCCTCTCATGAGCTCGCCCGTAACCTGGCGCATCCTCGTCGCCTCCCTCGCACTGGCCGCATCGCCGGCCCTGGCGGCCGACCCCCAGCCGACGACGGCCGCCATCCCGAACGACGTCGTCGCCACCGCCCCGGCGGCACGTCCCGCGAGCGTCGAGGTGTTCAAGCCGGCGCCGTTGCCCAACGAGAGCCTCAGCGACGCGCCAACATCGGTCGCCAGCGACGAACCGAACCTTCACCCCGACCTTCTGCGCATGTCCGAGCACGGCAGCGGCGCCTTGGGCGACACCAGCTCCGAATACCAGCGCGAGGCCCGCGTCAGCCCCGCCGGCGGCATGAGCCTCTCGATCCCGGTCCAGTAGGGCTCAAGTCTCCGCTGGGTAACGGTTTCCAAAGGCGACCGCCTTTGGTGGGGTTTGGGGCAAAGCCCCAACGCTTAACGCGCTGACAACATTTGCGCACAGGCCAAGGCAATGGCCTCGGGTGCCTCCAGCGGGAGCAGGTGTCCGGTCCCCGGTACGATGGTGAAGGCCGCCTGCGGCAAGAGACGGGTTAGCGCCGGACGCAGGACCGCCTCACGCTCGATCTGATCGTGCTCGCCGATCAGCACGGTCACAGGCTCTGTGAAGCCATCCAGCCCGGCGCTGACATCCTGCGTCATGCCGCTCTCGGTCCAGGCCTGTTTGGCTTCCGGTTCGCCGCGCAGCGTATCGGCGATGACCTGCTCCTGCGCGGTGTCCGGCAGCGGCGATCCGGCCAGCGTGCCGAGCGCTTGCAGGACACCCTCCCGGGACTGGTAGGACGCCAGCATTCCGGCGCGAACCTCCGCCGGCACCTGCATCGGTGTCGGCGGCGCTGGCGCCACCAGCACCAGGCCCTCAAGACCGGCCAGCCGACGCCCTGCAAGCATCTGGGCGACCTTGCCACCCATCGAGTGCCCGACGAGGACGAACCTTTGGACCCGAAGCGCCTTCGCCACCGCCAGCACGTCGTCCGCGAGCGGGTTCAGATCGTAGTGGCCATCCGTCGCGACCGAGCCGCCCCAACCACGGTGGTTCAGGACGATGCTGCGAACCGATGCCGGAAGGTGCGCGATCACCGGGTCCCATGTGCGCGCCGAGCCGCCCCAGTAATGGAGGAACACCAGGGCCAGGTCACCAGCCCCTGTCTCCTCGACGAGGAGCTTGGCGCCGCTCGTCTCGATCGTGTGCTGTGTCATTTGCCCACCTCCCTTGGGGCAACGCCGCTGAGCTGCGTCGTCAACACCGACATGGCTGTCGCCTACACGACAGGTCGCGCCTCTCCCCCAAACCCTTTCACATCCCCCACCAGCC
>CAXTSH010000203.1:0-3135 GCA_964246925.1 uncultured Acetobacteraceae bacterium | reverse complement strand
TCTGCCGCCCAGCATGGGAGCTACACCTCTGGGGCTAAGCCCCCACAATTTTGCATGCTCTCAAGCCGGGTCTGCATGAGGCGGCATTTAATCTCGGCGTGGCACTACCAAAAAGGCCTTGCTGCAGCAAGCTTGGTATGTTGGGGCAGATCGACATATGCGCGAATAGAGGTCGCTCCGGCGTCTGACCGGCATGCCGAAGCATGCAATTCGACACCTCAGCGTGCGCCGAGTCAGCGCCTTGCTTAGGTCTCTCCTCAGCCTTCAGGGCACGTTGCGCTCGAAAGCCTGCACAATCGACTTAAAAGCGTCATCGGGGGTCAGGAAACCTTGCTTCGTGACCGTGAGTGTGTCCGAAGCAAACTCCAGCAGGTAATCGCCCGTCGTCGGATAAAGGCCTTTCAGCTGTGCGCTGCTGAAGTTGATGACCTGCCCCGACAACGAGCAGTTCAGACTAGAGGCGCCCGTCTGACTTGTATAGGTCGCCACGGGAACGTCGACCTCCGGCGCTCTTACCCCGCCGACGGCGTTACCATGAGCGTCCAGGATCTCCGTCAATGCAGGAGGCGTTCCCGTGGCCGCGAGCAATGGCGCATGCGGCGGAACCGTTCCGTAACGCACCCAGCCTTCCAAACTCGCAAAACTGGCGTCGAGTAGGTCGGCACCCGGAAAGTTGCTGAGCTGGGCGCCGGCTCGGCACGTCGTGTAGTCTTCGAGAAGCGTCGTGCCTCCCGCTGCATGCGTGTCCGCTGCGTTCGGCGCGGAGGTCGTCTGTTGGACAACGACATGGGCGGGTCCGGCCGCTTCGTAGTAGCGGTAACGATCATCGGCAGCATCACTATCGGCCCGAAACGCCACCCGGGCGCTGGCGTAGTCGGATTGGGACTGGGTCGCCACAATTGCAGCATCGCGAGAGTGCAGCACGTTTCTCGGGTCACCGCTCGCTGGTTGCGGATTGCATTGGTTGAGCGGCGCTTGAATACCGAATCCGGAGCCCACGAAATAGCCATCGAAGATCGGCGCACCTTTGATGCGTGGCGTAATCGCGTTGATGTAACCGACGAGCGCGATCGCGCTCTGCGAATACCCTGCAGCGTAGACCGCCTTGACCTTATAACCGTGGAGCGGATTGCTGGTGCTCCCGCTCCTCACCAGCGAGGCCGTCTGACTCAAGACGTCATAGAGGAGGCCGTCTTCCGTTGCATGCGATGCGCCCCCCACAATGGTGTAGAGAACGGGGCAGGTTGCGTTCGTCTCGTTGGGGTTCGGGTTGGTCCATGATAGCGGCGCATAGCGTATCGGGTTGAATTTCTTCAGTCCTGCAATTGTCACAGGCTTGCCCGTAATCCCGATCCAGATGTCGCCTCGACCCGTAAAGTAGTCGTGGTCGTAAGACCAGAAGATCGGCAGATCGTAATTGTTCGTCGCATTAAGGATCTCGACGATCACGTTGCCGCTGAAGCGGCTCGGATCTATCGGACGCCGGACCAGCATGCGGTTTGTGTAAGGACCGGATCGCAGCACGTGTACTGTCGTGTCATAGGGATCGGCGACGCTATCGTATTGGTAGACATTGGCTGTTCCGCTTAGGAAGTATTCGTCCTCGCGGTAACCGACCGCGTCGAGATCGATCGGATCGATCTGAAAGGCCGCTGCGTTGAAGGGGTGGTTGGCGGCGGATGTTCCAGGTATGGGGCCCGCTACGACTGGGACCTCACGAGCGCCCTGTCCGTGAGCACTGACGGCGAGGAGTGTAAGCGCAAGCGCCGTAGCCTTCCCACAGAGAGCCAACGCTGTGTCCGGACGTTCCATCTTGGCTCCGTATCCCCCTTGATCGGGATGTTGTTTTCTTGCCGACTAAAACCTTCGACTTAAGACCGAAATCGACTGGAACGAAACCTAAAGCGAACAGCCTGGCTTTGCCAGCCGCCATCTCAAGCCACATGCCTGCTCTTTCGGGCTTGTGCGATCACATCCACGCGAGAAGCACAGGCGGGACAGCGGGGTATGCCTCAATCGCGCAGGTGGAGCGGCAGAGCGCGATGCGGCACTGGTTCTGCTGGACCAGCGGCCTGAACGCTCGCGCATCACTCTCGGGGCGGATATAGGCTACGACGTAAGGCCATTCATCACCGAGCTGCGGTCTCGATTGGTGACGCCGCACATCGCAATCGACACCCGAACGAGCAGGCTTGGCATTCGGCGCCGATCAGCTGTCGACCGGCGCACCACCCGTCATGCGGACTACGTGGTCAGCCAGCGGATCCGCAAACGGATCGAGGAGGTGTTTGCTGGGTCAAGTCGTCGGCCGGCCTGCGACAGACCAAGTTCCGCGGGGTCGACCGCGTCGGAGGGAGCTTCAGCCTAGCGGCGACAGCCTACAATCTGATCCGGCTGCCTCCCCTGCTCGGAACCCTCGGCATGAGCTGCACGATCGGCATACAAGACCCGGTCGCCGCCTTCGATGGCACGGTCACGAAGAATACCAAAGCGGGATGCCAGGGCCGCTGCTCTTGCCGGGTGGAGGGGGGCGCCCTCGCCTTGCTTCTTCAGCAGCCTGCTGGAGGATGAACCGCACGATCAAGGAAGCACCGTCCAGCGCCACCATTACGACGACGCGAACGACTCCGAACCACCTCGAGCCAAAGAGCCCGGACGCCGTAGAACGCCTGCAACAGCAGAGCACGCAGCAGATTCTCCGGCGGGATCGAGGGGCGTCCCACCCGAGCGTAAAGCCCCTCGAAGTCGGCCGACATGACGTCCAGCGCCTCGTCAACTATCGCGCGGGTCACGCGGAGCGGATGACCCGCCGGCACATGCGCCTTGCAGCTCATGTAGCTGAACATCGACGCAGTCAGCTGGTCACGACCACGCATGCCGACGCTCCCGATCCGTCAAAATCAGCGAATCACGCCTCAGGCCGGAACGCGACGATTTTTCAGTAACCTGTTAGTCTAACCGTGTCATAAGTTCCTTGTACGTTTGGTCGGCTTGTGTGCACGAGTGGGAAATCTCACTCGTGGAGACAGGTAGGCTTCGAACCGCGATCGTTGCCGCGGGTGCTGAACCTGAGAGCCACGATCGATCGTGACGGTTCGGCGCCCTGCCGGCGCCAGATGCGGGATCAGGTCGTCG
>CAXTSH010000202.1:0-3222 GCA_964246925.1 uncultured Acetobacteraceae bacterium | reverse complement strand
CCGGCCACGAAGCCGCCAGCCACGATCGTCACCGCCGTCAGCCCGGTCGCGATCTGCGCCAGGCCCAGCACGTTGCGTCCACCCCGGACCGGCGCCGGAGACGGCTTGCGGACTGACAGCGCCGTCCACAGGATCGCAGCGTACAAAACCAGCGCCAGACTGAGATGGATCACCAGCCGCAGCGGCTCGACCGCCGTGCTGTCGGCGAAGAAGCCGGACGCCACCATGAACCATCCGACGGCGCCCTGCAGGCCGCCGAGCACGAACAGCAGCAGCAACCGCGGCACCAGCCGCCTTGGGATCTGACGCCGCACCGTGAACACCAGGAGGGGCACGATGAACACGATCCCGATCAGCCGCCCCCAGAGCCGATGGATCCATTCGAGCCAGAAAATATGGCGGAACCCAGCGATCCCGAATCCCGCGTGTTCCAGCCGATACTGCGGCGTCTGCTGATAGAGCGCGTAGAGATGCGCCCAGGCGCCTTGGCTCATCGGCGGCAGCGCGCCCGACAGCGGCGCCCATTCCATGATCGACAGCCCCGACCCGGTCAGCCGCGTCGCACCGCCGAGCGCGATCATCACCAGGAACATCGCGCAGATCGCGAACAACCATGCCGAAACCTGTGCCCGGTCTCTCAGCAGACGGCCGTCATCAGCCTCGGGCGCAGGCGGGGGGTCGAACGGCATCGCCCGAATATTCCCCCTCCACGCCACAAAGCAAGCGTGTGACGGACGGTGACACCATCGGCGGCCGCCTTGCCGCCGCCATGTTCGGGGTGTAGCCCCGAAAACATGAAACAACTGTCACGGTCGCTGCTGCTCGGCCTCGGTCTGGCGCTCGCCGTCCTCGCCTTCCGCTGGCTGGCACCCGGGCTGGTCGATGGCCGGTTCGGACACTCGCTCGTCACCGGCGGTCCGGCCGGCATCGCCGAGTTCGTCGGCCTCGGTGCGATCGCCTGCGCCATCGGCCTGCCGCGTCAGGCGGTCTGTTTCGCCGGTGGCCTCGCCTTCGGTGCCACCGCCGGCACGGCGCTGGCACTGGCCGCGACCCTGATCGGTTGCCTCGCCGACTTCCTCTGGGCCCGCCTCGCCGCGCGCGATTGGGCGCGCAGCAGGCTTCTCGCCCGCTTCCCCCGCCTCGCATCCGCTGACCGGTTTCTCGGCGCCAACCCCTTCACCGCGATCCTGACCCTGCGACTGCTGCCCGTCGGCAGCAGCCTGATGCTCAGCCTCGTCGCCGGCCTGTCTGCCACACCGCTCGGTGCTTTCATGCTCGCGACCGCCATCGGCGCCTTGCCGCAGACCCTCGTCTTCGCCCTGCTCGGCAGCGGCATCGGCCTGGGCCACCTCGCGCAAATCATTCTCTCGGCCGCGCTGTTCGTCGCCTCAGGCCTGCTCGGCACCTGGCTCATGCGCCGCGGCCGCCTGGTCTCCACACCCACGTAGGGTCGCCAAAGCCTGACACGAAGTTTACTCGAAACCGCGTAGGTTTCCATCGCATCGCATTCTCAAAGCTGACGGGAGACCGCCAGGAATGCGATGCAGAGTTGTGCCTTGGCCGGTGTTGCTCTTGCCGCATCGGCCAGCGTCGGCTCGGCCCACGAGCGTACTCACCTCCTGAGGCTGCAATTGCCGGACGGCTCGGTCGAGGAAATCCGCTACGTCGGAAACGTGGCACCCGACGTGATCGTCAGCCCTGCGGCCGGTGACGCCTCGTTCGCGGCCTCCGAACAGATGGCAGCCTTGATGGATCGGCGGATGAACGGTCTGCTGCACCAGGCGGGCAAGCTGGCACAATCGCTCCCAACCACTCAAGCCGCGTTCGGCGCGCCAGGAACCTGCATGGAGCAGGTCAGCGTGATCTCGTTCAACGGCGGCCCGCCCCAGATCAGCACGACCCGCTCGGGCTGCGGCGCTACGCCGGCGGTCGCGCCGGCGCCTCGGCCTGCATCGGGGGCGCTACTGGTCGACAATGGGCAACCAGTCGAGGTTGCCGACGCGAGACGATAGGCCTGACGCATCAGCCGGCCCGTTGCATGATCTCCCGATAAGCGAGCTGGTCCTTGTTCAGCCGCTGGAACACTTCGTATTTGGCGTCATGAAACGCGCGTGCGTCCGGATCCGGCTCGATGATCCGGCCGGCCCGCGTCATCGCCGTCATCGCCGCTCGCTGGTCCTGGTAGGCACCCGCCGCCACCGCCCCAAGGATCGCCGCCCCCAGCAGCACCGCCTCCGGCTCCTCGGGCAGCACTACACGGCAACCGGTCGCGTCCGCATGCTCGCGCAGGAACACGGGGTTCTTGGTCCCGCCGCCTGATGCCAGGATGGTGTCGATCGCATACCCGGTCGCGTTGATCGGCTCGATGTTGTTTGGGGTGGCGTAGGCGATCGCCGGGCTGGTCGCGAGATAGAGCAGCGCGAGATCGTCCGGCCCCGCAGACAACGACAGGCCCGACACGGTCCCGCGCAGCGTGGAGTCCGCCCGCGGCGAGCGATTGCCGTGAAAGTCGGGATCGACATGGACGTGCCGAGTGACCAGGGCCGCGTGCGCCTGCCCGCCGGCCAGCCTGTCGAGGCGTGCGTTCAGCGTCGCGTAGATGCTCCCCTGATCCTTCAGCCCGGCATAGGCCGCGTGCGTCTGCACCACATGGTCGATCAGGCTGCCGACCGCCGACTGGCCACCCTCGTTCAGCCACATCCCTGGGATCATCGCCGAATAGTACGGTCCCCAGACGCCCGGCACGAAGCGCGGCCCTTCCGAGACCGCCATGTGGCAGCTCGACGTCCCGCCCACCAGCGCAACCCGCCGGTTCAGCGTCGCGTCGTCGTTGGTCTCGCCCGGCAGCGCGGCGCCGATGGTGCCGATGCCGCCCGCATGCGCGTCGATCGCCGACGTGCCGACCGGCGTGCCCTCCTTCAACCCGAGCTCGTCGGCCGCCCGCGCGTCGAGCCCGCGTCCGACCGGCGCCCCGATCGGCAGCACCTCCTGTCCGATCCGGACGAAATTCTCGGATGCCAGCGCGCCGAGCCCGATCGCCTCGAAATAGGCCGGGTCCCAACGGTTCTCATGCCCGAGATACGTCCATTTGCAGACCGTCGAGCACAGCGAACGCGTCGTCGAACCCGTCGCCCGCCACGTCAGAAAGTCGGGCAGGTCGAAGAAATGCGCCGCCCGCTCGAAGCTCGCCGGCAGGTGTGACGCGAGCCACGCCAGCTTGGG
>CAXTSH010000201.1:0-3229 GCA_964246925.1 uncultured Acetobacteraceae bacterium | reverse complement strand
GCGCCTACCTGGTGGCAAGCCCGGTTGTCCGCGAACTTGCCCGACACTGGGCACGGTACGAAGGCCGCACGCCTTAGGTCCCTACGGCCGCTTGACCATGCGATCGAGGATGTCACGCCGGGGCACCCAATGGTGGCTCCGGATCATCCGTTAGGTTGACGTTACTTTCGGAACCATTTTCACTTAAATCGTCAGCTATGGCGCGTGCCGCAATGAGCAGACCTGTTGGGTATCTTGTGGTTCCGAATTGTGGGCCGCCGCGGCTTCGCAATCGCCTCACGACGGCTTCACGTGCGGGCGTCCGAGCCGCGCTGCTTGCTGCAGCGGTCGGACTGGCATGCACGGCCGACGCCGCCGACCACAAGCAAGCCGCCAGCTCGCCGCCGCGGGCGCCATCCCGTGGCGGCGGCTTTTCCGCCGGACTACGGCCCATGGGCGGAAGCGGCGGGGTTCACCTGCCCGGCGGCATGGCAGGCAGTCACTTCTCCGGCGGTCCGATGGGAGGCGGCGTGCACTACCCGTCGAACATGGCAGGTGGGGTGCACATCCCCGGCAACCTTGCGGGAGCCGCCCACATCCCGGCCAACCTGGCCGGTCAGGCGCATGTTCCCGGCGCCATTCGCCCGGCCGGCGGCAACCGCTATGCATTCCGCGAGCCCGGCCTGTCACCTCATCCCGCGAGCACCCGGCCATCCTATCAGGATCTGCGCGGCTCGCCGCGGGAGATGCCGACCCATGTCGGCGGGCGCGGCGAGGCGTTCGCGCCGGGGCACCAGCCGGCTGGCCCACGGCCTGCGTTCTTTGCTGATCCACGTCTTGGTGGCCACTTTCCGGTTCGGACCGTCGGCTTCCAACATGGCTTTGACCACGCGCAGGCTCGACCCTATCTGCGTCCTCCCGCTGATCGCGACATCGGCCGCGACCGCGATTTTGTCGCTCGTCACGAACACGACTTCCACACCCGCGACGTGCGCGCGTTCGACCATCGCGAATTCGAGCGCTGGCGTCACGGCTTGTGGCGCAACGAGTGGCACTACGGCCGGCGGGGCTGGTGGTGGGATGTCGACGGCGTCTGGTACGACTATCCCGACCCGATCTTTCCCTACCCGCTCGTCGTGACTGCGCTGACCGTCTACGAGCAACCGGTGATCGACGGGCCTGACCTGCAGGTCGAGGAGCTTCCGTCCGCCGAGATCATGCAGGCGAGCGCACCCGGTTCGCGGGATGTCGCGACGCCAACGCAGCCGGTGATCGCCCCGCTGCCGCCGCCGCCGCCGGGACGCTACGCGTGTGCCGATCCCAGCGGCTTTTTCCCCGACCTGAGCGAGTGCCATGCCGATTGGACGCTCATGTCCGACGCGCAGAACGCGCAAGCCACGCCGCCACCCTGAGCGTCCAACCAGAACTCCGTCCGCAAGGCAGATCGCATGCGCGCCATCGTTCTCCTGTTCATCGCAACAAGCCTGCTCGGTCTGTCGGCCTGCGCCAACAAGTACGACACGATGACCCCGCAGCTTCAGGCCAGCATGCTGGCCGACCTGAAAGCCGGCAAACTCAACCTTGATTGCGGGGTCGGCTGTTCGCTGACCTGGGCAGCCCAATCCAACCGGCTTCACGCGCTCGACATCGCAGAGCAGTGGAACGATCTCGCAACCGGCGTGATGCAAATCGGATTTGGCAACGATCTCGCATACTACTATCTGGGCCAGGCGGCCCAGGGACTCGACGATCAGCAGGCCGCCCTGATTTACTATGGTTACGCGCTGGGCCTCGCCACTGGACAAAATCCCCTGCTCAAGTGCGAAGCCGGACAGTCAGACAGCAACGATCCTTGCCAGGGTGTCGATCTAGTCAATTCGATTCCGGTTCTGATGCAGGCGTCGCGCGAGGCGTTGGCGCAACAGGAAGCATCCGAGGAGCAGGCAGAAGCCACACCTCCGCCCACGCATCATCATCACCATAAGACATCCACCACCGGCAGCAACACCGCCGCCGGATGGGTCGCGCCGCCCCCGGCGCCTACGCAGTAGCGAGGCAGACTTCGGTGGCGACGACCAACTTGCGCTGGTGTGACCGCGGCATCCTTTTGCTGACGCTCGCCGGAGCCGCGCCCGCCGGCTGGTTCGCCCCTGCCATGGCTCAAACCGCAGCGTCCCCGCAGGGCGCTGAGCAGCCATCAGGCCAGGGCCCTGCCGCCGAGCCGACCGAACCTGACGGGCCGGTTCCGGCGCCCCAGACCTCGACGTCGCCGCAGCAATCGCCATCGGTGGAGTTCTCATCCAGCGTCAGGGCTTACAGCCTGATACGTGACAGCGCGGCCTACGCCGCGGCCAGCCTGTCGGCGCCTCAGCTCTATCCGCTGCGCGCCGGAACGCCGGTGCAATCGGTCGAGGCGTCCAGAGACGGTCACTGGATCATCGCCATGACGGGCGACGGTCAGGCAGCTTTCCTGCCCGTTGTCGACCTCGGGCCGTATGATCCGAGCAAGGCGCCGCGGCCGGACTTTCCCACCGCAGTAGCCGGTGTCGCGCAGGTGATCGATACCGCGACCCTCGACATCGCGGGCGGCACCGTGCCGTTGGCCGGCGTTCAGGGCGAGACCGGTCGTTACGCGAGACAGATGGAGGACCTGATACGAAGCCAGGGCATGCAGGTCCGCTGCGAGCTGGGCGACAACGGTTACCGCTGCCTCCTGCCCAACGGCATCGATATCGCACGCATGGCGCTCTTCAACGGCGCCGCCGATGCGTCGCCGGATGCGAGCGACGACTACCAGCGCCAGGCGCAGGCCGCCCAGGCTGCGCATCGAGGTCTCTGGAAGACCCGAGCTGCGCCAAGCCAGGCGATCCTGCCGATCAGGACCGGTCTCTACGTCAGTCAGGGCAGCGACTGCACCACCGCTCCTCAGGCGGCGATGATCCGGTTTCGCGGCGACTCGTTCGCCTTTCCGCAGGCGCCCCAATGTCGTGTGCGAAGCCTGACACCTTCCGGGGGCACCTATGCGCTGACGCAATCCTGCACCAATGCGATCACCAACGTTTCCAGCGACATCACACAAACCTACGTCGTGCTCACCGATACGGAGTTCACGGTAAGCGACAGCGTCGGCGCGCAAGCGCGTTACCGGTGGTGCTCGCCCTGAAGATCCTCGATCTCGTTTGCCGTTGCCACTCTCCGGCTATTGCCGCGGGACGAGCAGGGCGTGGACGAAGGCGTAACAGACGATCGG
>CAXTSH010000200.1:0-3237 GCA_964246925.1 uncultured Acetobacteraceae bacterium | reverse complement strand
TTCCTGCGCGCCGCGCCGCTGGCACTCCAGCTCGGCTGCGGCTTCACCATGCTCCGCAAGAAGGGCAAGCTGCCCGGCCCGACGGTCGGCCTCGACTACGACCTCGAATACGGAACCGACCGGATCGAGATCCAGGCCGACGCCGTGATGCCGGGCCAGCGCGTCGTCGTGGTCGACGACCTGCTCGCCACCGGCGGCACGCTCGCCGCCTGCATCGCCCTGCTCCGGCAGGCCGGCGCCGAGGTGGTCGGCGCCGCCGCGATCGTCGAGCTCTCCGTCCTCAAGGGACGCGAGAGGATCGACGTCCCGTTCACCTCCCTCGTCGCCTACGATTCCTGACCGGGCCCGCTACGGCCCGTAGGCCGCGATCGCGCGCTCGATCACCTCTTCCGCCTTTTCGCGATCCGCCCAGCCGGTGACCTTCACCCACTTCCCGGGCTCGAGGTCCTTGTAGCGGGTGAAGAAGTGCTCGATCGACTTGCGGTAGATGTCCGGCAGGTCCTCGACGCGTTCGATCGACGACCATTGCGGATGGATCTTGTCGTGCGGCACGCACAGGATCTTCTCGTCCTGGCCGCTCTCGTCCTCCATCATCAGCACGCCGATCGGCCGGCAGCGTACCACCGCGCCCGGCACCACCGGCGACGGCACCAGCACCATCGCGTCGGCCGGATCGCCGTCGTCGGCGAGCGTGTTCGGGATGAACCCGTAGGCGGCGGGGTAGGCCATGGACGTGAACAGGAACCGGTCCCCCACGACCGCGCCGCGGTCCTTGGCGACCTCGTACTTGCCCGAGCTTCCCTGCGGTATCTCGATCACCAGGTTTATGGCGGACGGCGGCGCGCGGCCGGTGCCGATCTTCGAGACGTCCATCGATCCAACCTCTGCATGGGGCACCGGAAACTAACGACCCGTCCGGGGCGCTGCCAAGACGCAACACGACACCCCCCGGGAGCCCGCCCATCATGCGCCCAAGCAACCCGCGCCTAAACCTCGCGGCCTCGCTCGCCGCTCTGGTCCTGCTGGCCGCCCCGCTCGCGGCGCACGCCGCCGACGGCGGCCACGTGTGGGCGCCCGACCCGCTGAAATCTCTCCTCGGGACCTTCGGCTACACCGATATCTCGAACCTGCAGCAGAACGGTGCCACCTACACCGCGGACGCGACCCGCTACGGCGTCCAGCTGCACGGCATCACGATCGACGCGCAGACCGGCGACGTGCTGGTCGCCCCCACGCTCACCATCGCCCAGACTGGCACCCTGCTGGCGTCGAAGGGCTACACCGCGGTCTCGGCGGTCCGTCCGTTCACCAACGTCGCGGGAAACCTGCTCGCCGCGCGCGCGACCGACCGGTCGGGCGTCACCGGCACCTGGCTGGTCGATCCGTGGACCGGCGCCATCTACCCCGCCGCCGACGCGGATTGAGCTCGAACCCCGCCCCGCGTCCCGCGCACCGCGCTTGAAGTCGCGACGGTCATGCGCCATCACAGGCCCGCCTCCTTGCGCCTGTAGCTCAATGGTCAGAGCGGGCCGCTCATAACGGCTTGGTTGCGGGTTCGAGTCCTGCCGGGCGCAGGCGGCCCCTCAAGCGAGGAACCCTCGATGCCCGCATATCAATACGTCTACGTCATGAAGGACGTCACCAAATCCTTCCCCGGCGGCCGCGAGGTCTTCAAGGGCATCACGCTGTCCTTCCTGCCCGGCGTGAAGATCGGCGTGCTCGGCGTCAACGGCGCCGGCAAATCCACCCTGCTCAAGATCATGGCCGGCATCGAGACCGAGTTCGGCGGCGAAGCCTGGGCCGCTGAAGGCGTCAAGGTCGGCTACCTCGCCCAGGAACCGAAGCTCGACGCCGGCGCCACCGTCGGCGAGAACGTCGCCGCCGCCTTCGGGCCGCTGAAAACCGCCATCGACCGCTTCAACAAAATCTCCGAGCTCTTCGCCGAACCGATGACCGACGACGAGATGACCACCCTCCTCGCCGAACAGGCCGAGCTGCAGGAAAAGATCGACGCCGAGGACGGCTGGGAGCTCGACCGCCGCATCGACATCGCGCTCGACGCGCTGCGCTGCCCCCCCGCCGAAGCCGCCATCGACAAACTCTCAGGCGGCGAACGCCGCCGCGTCGCCCTCTGCCGCCTCCTCCTCGAAAAACCCGACGTCCTCCTCCTCGACGAGCCCACCAACCACCTCGACGCCGAATCCGTCGCCTGGCTCGAAAAGACCCTCAAGCAATACGCCGGCACGGTCATGGTCATCACCCACGACCGCTACTTCCTCGACAACGTCACCAACTGGATCCTCGAGATCGAGCGCGGCCGCGGCTACCCGTTCGAGGGCAACTACTCGTCCTGGCTCGCCCAGAAGCGCAAGCGCCTCCAGCAGGAGGAAAAGGAGGAGAGCGCCCGCAGCCGCGCGCTCGCCGCCGAGGAGGAGTGGATCGGCGCCTCGCCGCGCGCCCGCCAGGCCAAGAACCAGGCCCGCATCAAGCGCTACGAGGAGATGCTGGCCGAGGGCGCCGAGCGCGCGACCGGCATCGCCGACATCGTCATCACGCCGGGCCCGCGCCTTGGCAACCTGGTGATCGAGGCCGACAAGCTCCGCAAGGGCTTCGGCAACCACCTCCTGATCGACGACCTCTCGTTCAAGCTGCCGCCCGGCGGCATCGTCGGCGTGATCGGCCCGAACGGCGCCGGCAAGTCGACGCTGTTCAAGATGGTGATCGGCCGCGAGACCCCGGACGCCGGCGACCTGCGCGTCGGCGACACCGTCTCGCTCGGCTATGTCGACCAGAGCCGCGACACGCTCGACGGCGACAAGAGCGTCTGGCAGGAGATCTCCGGCGGTACCGATACGATCTATATCGGCAAGCGCCCGGTGCAGTCGCGCGCCTACGTCGGCGCGTTCAACTTCAAGGGCGCCGACCAGCAGAAGAAGGTCGGCATCCTGTCGGGCGGCGAGCGCAACCGCGTGCACCTCGCCAAGATGCTGAAGGAGCCGCACAACGTCATCCTGCTCGACGAGCCCACCAACGACCTCGACGTCGACACGCTCCGCGCGCTGGAGGAGGCCCTGTCCCAGTTCGCCGGCTGCGCGGTGATCATCAGCCACGACCGCTGGTTCCTCGACCGCCTCGCGACGCACATCCTCGCCTTCGAGGGCGACAGCCATGTCGAGTGGTTCGAGGGCAATTTCGAGGCCTACGAGGCCGACAAGCGCCGCCGCCTGGGCGACGCGG
>CAXTSH010000199.1:0-3393 GCA_964246925.1 uncultured Acetobacteraceae bacterium | reverse complement strand
GATCGGCGCCGGCGCCGGCTCGGCCGGACGCGGCGCCCGCGCGCCGCCGCGCCTGGAGCGCAGGGAATGCAGCAGCGGCGTCTCGGCCGCGTGCGCGCCCGCCATGCGCGCCCGCCGGTAGCCGCCGGCGTCGAACCAGGGCGCCGGATCGAAGTCGCGCGGGCCGCCGACGACGAGGTAATGGCCGAACGGATCGCGGCCGGGCAGGATCTCGCTGCCGTAACGCTCGACGTAGAACCGCACGTCGAACGACGGCAGCGGGCTGAATTCCCCGCTGCCGCGGTTGGCGAGATAGTGCGCCAGCGCGTTCACGCCCGCGTCGATCCCGTAGGTCTCCCGATACCAGATCGGATCGAACAGCAGGCTCGGCCGCATGCCGCGCGCCTCGCCCGACAGCGCGTAATGCGCGACCGCCCCCATGAACTTGGGCTTGCCGTATTGCCCCATATACCAGGCGGGGTCGAAATACGGGTTCGGACGACGCGCCTCCGCCGAGCCGTGCCGGCAGAAATGCTCGAACGCGTCGAGGCCGGCGAGCCGGACATCCTCGCCGTTCATGATGTAGTAGTTGAGGTCGAGCAGGCGCGAGGCGCTGATGATCTTGGCTTCCGCGCACGGCAGCCGTTCCTCGGCCCGCCCGTAATCCAGATAGTGGGCAAGCGGTTCGATGCCCGCCCCGGCCACGTCCGGGTAGGCGTCAAGGTACCAGACGGGATCGAAGGCAATGTCCGCCTCGAGTGGACCGAGCGAAGTCATCGGCCTGCGTTCTAGCCCAATCATCGCGCGTCCGCGAATGTCTCCGGCCTAACACGGCTAACCGGCTGCCAACCCGAGGCGCGCCGTCGTCAACCGTTGCTTCTCTTTTTTTACATTCCTCGTGTATTTTCGATCCGGCTGGTGGTATAGGCCCGCCTAACACGGCACCTGGTGCCGACCCTTCCGCTACACCCGGAGTGACCTCATGGCCGACCTGTCCACGCTTGCCGGGCTGACTTTCAGCCCCAACAACGCCGCTGAGGACACGTTCGGTCAGCCGACCTTCAACGGCGACGGTTCGTTCACCGTCACCGCCATCGCACCGGGGATTTTCTCGAACGAGGACGAAGCGGCGGGTTCCGACTCCGACCCCATCGAGGTGCAGGTCGTCTCCTACTCGACCTCGTCAACCGGTCCCTACGGCCTCGGTTCCGTCGTCGTCAACGACGTCGACACCGTCACCAACGCCGTCGTCGGCACCTACACGGCCGACATCATCGGCATCAACGCCGGACAGGTCCTTCTCGGCGTCCAGCCCTACGATTCGACCGATCCCAGCAACCCTTACAACAACAACTACACGCTGCTGTCGGACACCAGCATCTCCCAGGCCGGCAACACCACCACGACCTACTCCACGACGCTCAGCGACACCAACCCGAACGCCTACTCCCCGCCCTGCTTCGCCGCCGGCACCAGGATCGCCACACCCGATGGCGAGGTCGCCATCGAGGACCTCCGCGCCGGCGACCTGGTCACCACCGTCTCCGGCCACGCCAGGCGCGTGATCTGGACCGCCAGCCGCACGGTCGACATCGCCCGCCATCCGCGCCCGGCATCCGTCCGCCCGGTCCGGATCGAGGCCGGCGCCTTCGACGACAACACCCCGTCGCGCGACCTGCTGCTCTCGCCCGACCATTCGGTCCATGTCGACGGCGTCCTGATCCCGGCCAAATACTTGGTCAACGGCAGCACCGTCGCCATCCTCGACCGGCAGACGGTGACCTATCACCACATCGAGCTCGAAACTCACGACGTCGTCCTGGCCAACGGGCTGCCGGCCGAGACCTACCTCGACACCGGCAACCGGGTGAACTTCGCCACACGCAACGACACCGTCTTCGTGCCGCACCCGGATTTCGGCAACGCCTGCGACCCGATCTTCTTCACCTGGGAGGCGAAGGGTTACGCCCCGCTGGTCCTCGCCGGACCCGAGCTCGACGCCGTCAGGCAGCACCTCGCCCAACGCGCCGGGCTCACGCAGCGGAACGCCGCCTGACGCCTTGCCGCACCGCCATGCCTCCGGTATGGGCGCCCCATGACGAGAGCTGGCCACGCGTTTCGCACCGCTCTCGTCTGCGCCCCCCTCGCCTGCTGCGGCAGCAAGCCTGAACCGGTCATCGTAGCCGGGTCTCCCATCGCCACCGAGACCGTCGCCCTCGGGAACGGCTACGGTCTCAATCTCCCCAGAACGCTCGACGGGTTCACCCGGACCGGCACCGAGACCGAACCGCACGCCACCGGTATCGTCGCCGGCTACGCGCGCTCGGGCGCGCCCGCACCGATCACCGTCGCCGTACGCGTCCACAAGGCCAACGAGCCCGGATCGCTCGAAGTGGTCGAAGGCGTCGTCACCGCGTCGACCGGAGGTCCGTCGCAGTCGGCGTTGCAGAACGCGATTGCCGAGATCCGGCATCGCCACCCCGACGCCGTCGTCACAGACAGCCGCAACGCTTTCCTCGTCCGCTTCGGCGCGATGCAGGCCGGACGCGCGGCGACACTCTCCTATGCCGACGAGATCGACGGAGTGCGCCAGCCGATCAACCTGCACATCGAGACGTTCTGCTGCGCCGACGGACGCTGGAACTACGAATTCCGCTTTCGCTATCCGGCATCGCTCGCCGGCGCCCCCGATCCGATCGCAAAATTCGTCAACGACCTCGCCTGGAGTCCGCAACCCACTGCAAGCATCGACAAGCCCGATTGAGCATGGCTACGCTCCGATCAAACCGGGGGATGCAGCGATGTCCGCAAATGCCATCCGCGAAGCCCTGAAGACCGCCATGGCGCACAGTAGCGCCGCCATGGTGCTCTCAGACCCAAACCTGCCCGACTGCCCGCTGGTGGCCGTCAACCAGGCCTTCCTCGATCTGACCGGCTACCAGGAAGCCGACCTGGTCGGACGCAACTGCCGCTTCCTGCAAGGCCCGCAGACCGATCCCACCTCGCGCACCCGCATCCGCTCCTGCCTTCAGGCCGGCCAGGGCTGCATCGAATGGATCGTCAACTACAGGCGCGACGGCTCGGTTTTCTGGAACCTGCTGTTCATCTCGCCGGTTCGTGGCGAGGACGGCAGGCTGCTCTACTTCTTCGGCAACCAGATCGACATCACGCAGGGCACGCCGGATTGGCTGGTCGAGGTCAGCCTGGGCCAGTCCTACATCGTGCCGCCGCTGGAGCGCGAGTTCCACGCGCTGCTGCGCGAGGTCGACCAGGCCGAACAGGCCAACGGTCTCGAGCGGGTGATCGCCGCGGCTTATCGGCTGGCGCAGATTTCTACCAGCCTTTCGCCTGCCGAAAGATAAGGGGGGGGGGGGGGGGGGGGGGGGGGGGGGGGGGGGGGGGGGGGGGGGGGGG
>CAXTSH010000198.1:0-3395 GCA_964246925.1 uncultured Acetobacteraceae bacterium | reverse complement strand
CCGGCCACCATCGCGAGCTGCTTGAACTGCTGCGGCGCCTGCGGCAGCGCGTAGAACTTTCCGGGATGCAGCCGGGCCGGCACCAGGAAGTCCCGCGCCCCCTCCGGACTGGACGCCGTCAGGATCGGCGTCTGCATTTCGGTAAAGCCCTGCTCGACCATGCGCCGGCGCAGGCTGGCGATGACGGCGGAACGCAGCATCATGTTGCGGTGCACACGGTCGCGTCGCAGGTCGAGATAACGGTATCTCAGACGCAGCTCGTCCGGATAATGCTCATTGCCGGCGACCTGCATCGGCAGCACATCGGCGCGCGATTGCACCTCGATCGCCTCGGCCCGCACTTCGATCTCGCCCGTCGGCAACCGCGGGTTGACCGTTCCCGCCTCGCGCCGGACCACCCTTCCGGTCACCGTCACCACGCTCTCGACCCGCAATTCGTCGGCCACCGCCAGCAGGTGGCCACCCGACGGCACGACGATCTGGGTGATCCCGTCACCGTCGCGGAGATCGAGGAACAGCAACCCGCCATGGTCCCGCTTGCTGTGGATCCAGCCGGAGAGGCGGGCCTTCGCGTCCGCATCCGCGGCGCGCAATTCGCCACAGAAGTGGGTGCGATAGGCGTGCATGCGTGCTTCCTCCTGCCGAGCGAGGTGGTTCCCGCGGCACGCCGCTCCTGTCAACAGCCGCCGGTGCCAGCTAGAAGGGGCCGATGACGACACCACGCAAACCGAACGCCCATGCCGAACCCGTCCTCATCACTGACACCGACACTCTGGCCGCCGCCTGCGAACGTCTGCGGACGGAGGAGTTCGTCACCATCGACACCGAATTCATGCGCGAAAAAACCTATTGGCCGATCCTCTGCGTGGTCCAGCTCGCCAGCGACGACGAGGTTTTCATCGTGGATGCCCAGGCCGATGGCGTCGACCTCGCACCGCTGGACGCCCTGCTGGCCGACGCAAGCACCATCAAGGTCTTCCACGCCGCACGCCAGGATGCCGAAATCTTCCTCCACCGGTTCGGCCAACTGCCGAACCCGCTCTTCGACACCCAGGTCGCCGCTATGGTCGCCGGCTTCGGCGATCAGGTGGGCTACGACCAGCTCGTCGCCTCGCTCACCGGCGGCGCCATCGACAAGGCGCACCGCTTCAGCGACTGGTCGGCGCGTCCGCTGAGCCAGGCGCAGATCACCTACGCCGCCGCTGACGTCACCCATCTCCGGGGCGTCTATCGCCAGCTTCGCAGCCGGCTGGAGCGGGAAAGCCGCCTCGACTGGGTTGCCGAGGAGATGGCAGTCCTCGCCGACCCCGATACGTTCCGCCCCGATCCCGAGCAGATCTGGGAGCGTCTCAAGCCACGCACCGGCAACCGGCGGATGCTGGCGGTGCTTCGCGCCGCCGCCGCCTGGCGCGAACGCGAGGCGCAGCGCGTGGACATTCCGCGCCAGCGCCTGCTGCGCGACGAGAGTCTGCTCGAACTCGCCGCGGTCGCTCCTCGCGACGCCACTGCCCTGTCGCGGATACGCGGGGTTGGCCGCGGCTTGGCCGAGGGCAAGAGCGGTGCCGGCATCCTCGAGGCCATCGCCTCGGCGCTCGCACTTCCCGACGATCAGCTTCCGGATGGACGCGAACGCCGCGACCTCAAGCCATCCCCGGCACTTGTGGCGCTGCTCAAGGTCCTGCTCGCCGCCAAATCCGAAACCCACCAGGTCGCCGGCCGTCTGCTCGCCTCGTCCGACGACCTCGACCGCATTGCGGCCGAAGAAGCACCTCCGGTCGCTGCCCTGTCGGGCTGGCGCCGCGAGGTGTTCGGAGACGACGCGCTGGCGTTGAAGGCCGGGAAAATCTCGCTCGGCGTCGCCGGCAAGCGGATCAAGCTGCTGCGGACCTGATCCGAAACCGCTCGACCGGTTCGGTGTTGTTCCGCCAAACCGGGGGACCGCCATGTACTTCATCACCTGGATCATTTTCGGCCTGATTGCCGGCTTCATCGCCAGCAAGCTCGTCAACAATTCCGGCGAAGGGATCATCCTCGACACCCTGCTCGGCGTTGTCGGCGCCGTCGTCGGCGGCGAGATTTTTCACGCTTTCGGTGCATCCGGCGTGACCGGCTTCGATCTCTACAGCCTGCTCGTGGCGGTGGTCGGGGCGGTGGTGCTGCTCGTGGTCTACCACGCTCTGTTCGGACGACGAACGGTCTGAGTCCGAATCTGTCCACAACATTTTGTGGCGTTGGCATTGAACAGACGCCAGATTTGGATTTACCCTCCATCTTGTGGTCAGCCTGGATTGGAGCACACAAGATGGAGTGGACCGAGGAAACGATCGCCCAGCTTCGCGCGCTCTGGAAGGAGGGTCACTCGACCGCCGAAATCGGCCGTCGCATGGGCGTCACCAAGAATGCCGTCGTCGGCAAGGCGCATCGCCTGAAGCTGTCATCCAGGCCGTCGCCAATCCGGCGCGAACGCAATCCCGAAGGACACCGGCCGCGTCCTGTGCCCCGCACCCAGCGGCCCCCGGTGCAGCGGCCGCCTCAGCCGGTGCCTGCCGTGATGCAGCCGAGACCCGCCCTCCGCCCGGTGCTGCCCGCCTACGGCCGGATCTCCCCGTGTTGCTGGCCGATCGGCGAGCCCGGCACAAGATCGTTCCGCTTCTGCGACGCCGACACGCTTCCCGCCAAGCCCTACTGTCACGAGCACGCCCAGCTTGCCTATGTCAGGGTGCGCGACAAGCGCGATACCGCTGCCTGAAGCAGGGGTGAAGGGGACGACCGTCCCCTTCCGGATGGAGGGCAGAGCCCTCCCTCAGGCCATCAGGAAGCGGCCGCGTCCACCGGCGCCGCCTGCAGCGGCGCCGGCCGCTCGCCCGGCTTCACCCCCTCGACCGACCCGATCCGCGCCGCGTCCGGCCGCGGTGCGCCCTCGGCGAGCATTTCGAGGCGCCCGCTGATCTGGCCGCCATCCTCCACCTGCAACCGCCGGCAACGCGCCGACCCGAGCAGCTTGCCGGACGCACGCACGACCAGCGTGCCGTGCGTGACCAGGGTTCCGTCGATGGTTCCGGCCAGCTCGGCCTCCTCGACCTCGACTTCGCCGCGGAACACGCCGCCGGGTGCGACCGACAACTCGGTCGCCCGGATCATCGTCGCCTCGACAGTGCCTTCGACGACGAGACGCTCGGCATCCTGCACCGAGCCCTGGACCGATATTCCGCGCCCGACCACGAGCGTCCGCCGCTCGGCTGTCTGCGGACGCGTGCCACCCAAGGTGGGGGCGGAGACGCCGGGCGGACGCGGTGGCGGCTGCAAGCCGCCTTGCGGCGACATCGGTTGCGGTGTCGGTGCGACGGGAAGCGGGGGGCGGCTCATGAGCGGCGTTTCCTTTGGCGGTGCGGGAC
>CAXTSH010000197.1:0-3405 GCA_964246925.1 uncultured Acetobacteraceae bacterium | reverse complement strand
GCCTTGCGGTTCTTCTTGATCCGGTAGGCGAGCGAGCGGAGGCCCCAGTATTCGCGCTTGCGAACGAGGCCCTCCTCGGCGCCGAGGAGGGTCGCGATATCGTCGGCGATGGCCTCGACCTGCTGCTGGGTGACGTCGTTGCGTGCGATCAGCACGGTCTCGTAGAGCGGCATGTGATCTCCCTGTGGCTGATCAACCCAAACCGGCTCCCCCCGTGGGCAGCGGTCTGCAGAGCTGGCTCTGGCATGGGTATAGCCGGCACTCGCCGTGAGGCCGGCAGGGAAGCGGCGGGTTAGACCACCGGCTTGGGTGCGGCGCAAGAGGCGGCGTCATGGCGCCCCGTCCCTCTGCGAAAATAGGCTTGGGGCGCTGCCCCAAGACCCCGGGGGGGGGGGGGGCCCCCGCCCCCCCCCGGGGGGGGGGGGGGGGGGACAGCCCCGACTAGACTGCGGACAGCGTCTCGGCCAGCGAGTCCGGTTGCGAAAGATGGGGTGCGTGGCTGGTTGCGAACGTGTGGGTGATGGTCCGCGTCCCCATCGCGGCGTCGACGGCCGAGATCATGAAATCCTGAGCGGCGATCGGGATGGCCCGGTCCTGCAGGGTGCGAACGTAATGACGTGTGACCCGGCCGAAGCGCTGCGCCGTCATCGCCGACGGCGTGCGGCCGGGCAGGGTCGGCTCGTCGCAATGCATGTGCGCCAGCTCGACCGCGAAATCGGCCGCATCCACGTCACCGCAGAAGCAGAGCCTCAACTGTTCCAGATACGCGGCATCCGTCGAACGCCAGTCGATCCGTGCCGCGCCGACCTCGTTGGCGTTCGCCTTCTGAATCTCGGGCACCAGGGTGCCACGCATGGTGGCGTGCTGCCGCATGTCGCCGACCCACATGCCGGGCGGAAGCATGTAGGCACCGATGTAGAGTATGGCATGCAACTGCTCCGGGATCGTTTCGGCGACCGCCGTCACGGTCAGGCCGGCGAGCGAATGCCCCACCAGGACGATCGGCGCGGCCGTCTGCCGCGTCGTCTCCTCGATGACGGCGATGACCGCGCGCGTCCGGTCGTCCTGCGTCACCTCGGCGTTGGGAGAGGGCTCGGAGGCGAAGGCTGCCGCATCGAGAGGACGTCTGGCGTAGGACGCGGGAGATTTCGCATTCACTCCTGCACCGGGCAGGTCGAGGGCACGCGCGACATGGCCTCGCATTCGAAGGAACGGTATCAGCTTGTGCCAGGTCGCACCGCTGTGAAACGAGCCGTGAACCAGGACGAAGGCCGTCTTTGTATCTGCCACGACGTTCCGGCTCCTTCCCATCGACAGAATGCACGCCGAGCTCAGCCGACAGCAAATCGGGCCGTCGCTCACGCAATGAGCACGATCCTGCCCGCTCCGCCCTTGAGGAGCAGATCATGCGCCTCGGCTGCCTGCGACAGCGCGAAGCGGTGCTGGACCGGGAGGTCGAGCACGCCTGCCTGGGCGAGCGCACCCACCACCAGGCGAGCATTGTCGCGGATCATCAGGCCGTTCGGATCCTGGCCGGCCTCGCCGCCGAGTGCGAGGAAACCGTCGCGCCTGGCGCGGGCGGCATTGACGATCGTGGCGATCCGGGAGAGATCGGGGACGAGCGCCACCGAGACATCGATTGCCTCATTGGTGCCGACCAGGTCGATGGCGGCATCGACGCCGTCCGGAGCGGCGTCCCTGACCCGTTGCTCAAGGCCATGGCCGTAACGCACCGGAACGGCGCCGCAACCGCGGAGCTGTTCGGCATTGCCTTCAGAGGCGGTGCCGATGATCCTGATGCCGGCCAAGGCAGCAAGCTGCGTTACGCAGCGTCCGACGCTTCCGGCAGCACCGTGCAGCAGGATCGTCTGACCGGGCCTCGCACGCACCGCGGCAAGTGCGTGGGAAGCGGTGGTGGCGACCAGCATGATCGATCCCGCCTGCTCCCAGGTAAGCCGGGGCGGTTTGGGCACGATGTTCGAAGCGGTGACGACGATCCGATCGGCGTAGGCGCCAGCGACACGGTAGGCGATGACCTCGTCGCCGATCTCGATCGGACCGGCCGGTCCGATCGCGTCGGGTCCGATGGCGGTCACGACGCCGGACGCTTCGAGCCCGAGGTCAAGCGGGAAGCCCGGCGCTCCGCGCGCGCGTGAATAGTCGGGGTTGGCGTAGAGCTTGGCGTCCTTCGGATTGACCCCGGCGGCACGCACGTTGATTGCCACTTCGCCGTGTCCCGGCTCGCGATGGTCGCTCGCGACCTGCCGCAGAACCTTGTTCGGGATGCCGAAACCGATTGCCACGATTTTCATTTCACGTCTTCCTCACGCCCTCCGTGCGACCGAACGGTTCCAAAGGCAAGCCTTCGGGGTGCGGGACAGGCTGTGCAAGAACTCGGCTCGCAGCAGCCGAACACAGTCGCCGCAAAGCGAGGCTGCGGCTCAGCTCGGCCGGAGCGCCGGAGCGCCGAAGGCGTTCACGGCATGGAAGATGTTGAAGGCCAGAATGGATTTCCTCAGCATTGGAGTACCCACCGTCCGTCAGGACCTGGATCTGGTCGACCTCCAGCACCTTCTTTGCCGCCACGGATACGGGGTGCAGCATGTGACTGTCGTTGACGTCGTTATAGACGTCGTGATGAACAATCAGGCCGCTCTCTACGTCCACCACGCTCTGGAGATTGTACGAAGGCATCCTAGGCGCACGGCCATAGCCCATCGGCTTGGCCTCTGGCTCGCCGAAGACGAGCACCTTTTCTTCGCGACGCTCCAACTCTTGCTGCCTTCGGACGAGCCGATCCTTCCGGTGCTCGAGCGAAGCTATGGCGGCCGCGAAATTCTCGCGGCGTAGCGGCTGATCCTCGAAGCCTTGGGCCACCGTCTCGTCGATGATATCGAGCCGGTCGAGCTAGTAGGCGATCTCCTTTTCGGTGTGCGCGATGTCTCGCGCGAGACGCTCGGCGCCCGCGATATTCTTTGGACTGGCCACCGCCCGCATTTTGGTGCCGTCGACCGCCACGACACGCCCGCCGACGAGCCCTTGCTCCCGGCAGAACTGCACGAAGGCCGCGCTGGCGGCGATGATCGCTTCTGGATTGTCGTGCCGGACGCGGCAATGGTGCGGTAGTCCGGGGCCAGCCGGCGCATCAACCAAAGCGCTTCGAGGTCCCGGACGCATGCGCGCTCAAGGTGTCGCGATGATCGGACTTGGTTGAGATAGCTCAAATGTAGAGGCGGAGCATGTCACCAGGCTGGCATCCTGGCCTGCCAGTCGCCACCGCGACGGCCCGGTTAAAGCCCAGCTCGGCCAGGTCCAGACGAGCGACGAATGCATCGACGACACGGACGAGGCTGTCTGGCGCCACATAGTCGTCGATGCATGCTGGCAGCAGACTGATCTGATCTC
>CAXTSH010000196.1:0-3565 GCA_964246925.1 uncultured Acetobacteraceae bacterium | reverse complement strand
GTGGACAGAGAAGAACCCGGTGCGCCTCGTGACGGCCTGGACTATCCTTTTTGCCGCCCTTGAGGCTTGCTCAAGAACACTCAGTGAGTTCTATCCGGGACATTTCTATCGGCGGCCGGTCCTGCTGAAGGTGCGTTCCAGCAGGACAGCCGCGATGATGATCGAGCCGATAGCGGTGCCCTGCCAGTAGGGCGAGACGCCGAGCAGGTTTAGCCCGTTGCGTATGAAGACCATGATGAAGACGCCGAACAGCGTTCCGATGATCGAGCCGCGTCCGCCAAACAGGGAGGCACCGCCGATCACCACGGCGGCAATCGAATCGAGTTCGAGACCAGTACCGCCGAGCGGATCGATCGATAGGACGCGCGAGGCCAGAAAGATCGCTGAGACGCCGCTCATCACGCCGGCGACGACGTAGGGCAGCACACTCCATAGCGGGACCGAGAGGCCGGCCACGCGTGCGGCGGCGACGTTCGAGCCGATCGCGTAGAGCGTACGGCCGCCCTTGGCCCGGCTGAGGAACCACCAAGTCACGAGGTAGACGGCGACCAGGATCAGGAAGTCGAGCGGCAGGCCGAGCACGGTCGCGTTCGACAGCCAGGCGAGGCTCGTCGGAATATCGCCGATCGAGCTGGCGCCACTGAAGACGTAGGACAGACTACGGCCGATCGACATGGTGCCGAGCGTCACCACGAACGGCGCCACCCGGCCGAACGTGGTGACGACACCGTTGAAGGCACCCGCTAACGCGCCCGCGCCAAGGCAGGCGAGAACGGCACCTCCGACGCCCAGCGACGGGAACGAGAGGCCCATGACGATGCCGGTCACGCCGACAAGTGAACCGACGGAGAGGTCGATGCCGCCGATCAGGATCACGAGTGTCTGGCCGAGAGCGACCATGCCGACCACGACCGACTGATCCATCGCGTTGAGCAGATTGTTGATGGTGCGGAAATGCGGCGAACTGGCGGCGAGTACAAGCATCACGGCGAACGTCAGCAGAAGCATGCGCAACTCGATGCGACCGAGTAGTCGCTTCGCGTCGAATAGACGCCTACCCGTCGTCGGTGCGGTGTCGGCGCTCATGCGGCGTCGTGCGTCACCGGCGCTTCCACGGAAAGGCGCGCCCTCACGGCGCTGGATACCTGCTTCGCGTCGGGGCGCTCGGCACCGGGCGGCAGAATGAGGGCGATCAGGCCTAGCTCGTGGCCTCGCCTGCCCAGGACCGGCACCAGCAATGTGGCACACCCGTCCGCATCGTCGATAAAGCCGGGCGCGCGGGTGTGAAGGGCGGCGGCAAGTCGATGACCTGCGACCTCGTGGACCGTGCCGGCGGCGAGGTCTGCTGCCGCCAGGCGGCCGTCACCCGCACAGTCGAAGCAGAACAGTCGATCGCTCTCCACCCCAACCCAGCCTGCTACACCGCCATGTTCGGCGACCAGCGCCTCCAGTGCCGCATGGGTCCGCTGCGCGGAGCTGCGCGGTGCGGCGAACATCGCCAGGCTCTCGACGCTGAGCCGCTCGCTCGGCAGCGAGGCCACCGTTACGCCGTCGCTCACGATGACGATGCGATCGGCGAGTCCGATGATTTCCTCGAAATCGGACGACACGACGAGGACTGCGACGCCGTCGGCCGCGATCTGCCGAAGCAGCGCGTAAATGCTGCTTCGGGTGCCGATGTCGACGCCGCGTGTCGGTTCGTCGAGCATCAGGAGACGAGGCGCGAGCAGCAGCGAGCGGGCCAGGATGATCTTCTGCTGCATGCCGCCGCTGAAATTGAGCAGGTCCGCGTCGGCCAGCCTGGTGGCGGGCAGCCCGAGCTGATCGAGTAGGCGCATGGCCTGGATCCGCTTGGCCTCGTAGCCGAGTCCTGGGCCGCGATGGCTGCCGAGATGGGTGAGGAACAGGTTCTCCCGCACGCTGAGGTCCGGTACGATGCTCTGTCGCCGGCGATCCTCCGGCACCAGCCCGATGCCGGCTCGGATCGCGTCGATCGGACGTCGCGCCCGGAATGGCTTGCCAGCCAACAGGACTTCGCCGCCAGTAGCTTGGCGAAGACCAAAGATCGTCTCGAGCGTCTCCGACCGACCGGCGCCGATCAAGCCAGCGAGTCCCACGATCTCGCCTGGACAGACGGTGAGCGACACATCCCGCACCACCCTGCCGGAGGCGAGGTGGCGGGCCTCAAGCATCGGTGCTTCGGCCAGCGTAGCTGCCTCAGCGCGTGCGTAGACGTCGTCCAGCGCTCGGCCGATCATCAGCCGTACCAGCTCGCCGCCGGACATGTCGGCGACAGAAAGGCCGGCAGCGACTACACGGCCTTCGCGTAACACGGTGATGCGGTCGCAGACGGCGAAAATTTCCTCCATACGGTGCGAGACGAACAGCAAACCATGATTGTTCGCCGCAAGGCCTCGCATGATTCCAAACAACACCTCGCTCTCGAAGGGCGACAAGGAGGCGGTCGGCTCATCAAAGATGATCACGCGGCTCGCCTGCGCGAGGGCCTTGAGGATTTCAACCATCTGCCGCTGGCCGATGCTCAAATTGCCAACCGTCTCGTCGAGCGGAATGGCGAGCTCGCCGCCAAGACCGCCAACGAGTTCTTCCGCCTCCCGGCGAAGTCGACGCCAGTCGAGCCGGCCGGGCATTCCCAGACGGGGCAGGATCATGTTCTCCAGCACCGAGAGGTCGGGCGCCAGCGTGGTCTCCTGCGTGACCAGGCACAGACCGGCGCGCAAGGCGTCGCGCGCGCCGGCAAACTCCACAGGCTTGCCATCGAGCCTGATCTCGCCGGTATCGGGCGCGATATGTCCGGAGATCACCCGCGCAAGCGTGGATTTGCCAGCTCCGTTGGCGCCGCACAGCGCGTGGATTTCGCCGGCTTCGAGCTGCAGGCCGGCCTCGGCCAGCGCCCGGGTCGAACCAAAGCGCTTGCTGATCCCGCTCAACTCCAGGAGGCTCATACCCTCGTCCGGGTTCAGCCCGCGGTTCCGGCGAACACGGTCTCCCTGATCAATGACAGCTTCGCCTTGACGTTGGCCGCCGTGACGATCTCGACCGGGATTTGCAGCATGCGTTGCGATGCCTTGCCGGACAGGTGGTCGACCATGTCGCGACCGCAGGTCTGTCCTATAAGATAGGGTTGCTGCATGCCAGCGACCGCCAATGTGCCGTCCTCCAGCATGCCGACGAATTCCGGCACGCCGTCGAAGCCGGCCAGCAGGATGTCACCCTTGCGGCGCGTCGCCTGGATCGCGCGCGCCGCTCCCACCGTCGGCTGGTCGGTTTCCACGAACAGAGCGCGCATCTCCGGGTGCGCGGTCAGCATGTCCTGCGTGAACCGAAAGGTCTCGTCGGCGGTGTAGGTCTGCATCTGCTGGATGGCGGCTTCCTTCATGCCGATTTCGTTCATCGCGCGTCGGAAGCCGGCCGTGCGGAGCTGGCCGTTCTTGCGAGCGAGCGAGATAGTCACCAGGCCGTAGGTGCCGCCGCTCCATCCCTTCGCCTTGATCTGGCTCGCGAGGGCCTGGCCGGTTTGATACGCGCCCTGCTCGTTCTGCGA
>CAXTSH010000195.1:0-3606 GCA_964246925.1 uncultured Acetobacteraceae bacterium | reverse complement strand
GGAAGCCCGCGACACCCGCGAAATGTGCCGGGTCGATGACCCGTTCGCGGCGTCCGGACCGCTCCTCGTGCGTCGCCACCAGGCGGCCACCATGCGCGATCCGCACCATGCCGCCAGCGATCGTCACCCGCACCCTCTCGCCAATCAGCCGCCACGGCACCGAGTAGCTGTTGGTTTCCAGTTCCACCGCACAGTCCGACTGCACACGGCGGATCAGTTCGCGCGTGGCATGAAAAGGTGGTCGCCCATCGAGCGGGCGCAGTGCCGACGCCTCCGCACGGCAGAACCGCTCAAGCGGCGCCTCGCCGGTGGTCCCATGGACGCGCGCGTCGGCGATCTCGCGGGTCCAACCGGCAAGGTGCGCCTCGAAGGCCGCCCAGTTCGGAAAGCTGCGCCCCGCAATCGCGTTGCGCTTGACGTAGCCGACGCCGCGCTCGTCCTTGCCCTTTGTGCGAGCACGATACGGTGCACAGGCGCGCGGCCGGAAGCGCCAGTGTCGCGCGAAGGCGTGCAGACGGGCGTTGAACACCACCTCGCGCGTCGTCGCGTGTGCCGCTCGACCAGGGCGCGCGCGTTGTCCAACAACACCTCGTCAGTGACGCCGCCGAACGTCGCGAACGCACTCTCCATCCCGGCAAATCAACTCTCCTGCGCCTCGCTGCGGAACGCTCTTGTGTGCAGCCGGCGCGAAAAACCCAGTGTGGCAACGAACAGATAGACCCGCACCGGCTCGCCGCCGATCACCACCCGACGTTCGCCGAAGTCGACCTGCAGCTGCCGCCCGGGTGGCGTCTCGAACCGGATCGTCGCGCGAGCCGCTGCCGCCAAGCGCTGCCGAAACGGCGCGCAAGCCCGCTCGACCGTCCGCAGGCTGACCACGATCCCATGCTCCAAAGCCAGCTCCTGGCGCACCACGTCGGCGTTGCCGCTGTGTCGGATCAGCCGCTCCTCGAGCCATGTCTCCAGCCCCGCCAAAGCCGTCGGCCGACCCGCTCGCCGTAACCCGTCCAGCCACCATCACGCAGATAGCGCCGGACCGTCTTGGGACAGGTGCCGAACTCCCGGGCAATCCGCTTGGCGCCCCAGCCGAGACCCTTGAGCGCCAACATCGCCGCAACCTCGTCCGGCGTCCGCATCAAATCCCCCCGCGCAGCCTCGTCCCGCACGGAAGTTTCCATCGTCTCGATCACGCTCGCGCCCATCGCCGTATCCCCAATCAGAGGGGGGCGATTTCATGTCGCCTGACAGGCCTAACGGCAAGTCACCTCCACACCGGCAACCTCTCCAACTCCGCTTCAGCCGCATCCTTTGGCTCCAGCCAACCGCCCACAGCAGCATGCAGCGCCAGTTTAGCCTCGTCCTCGGTCAGCCCGCGCGTCAGTCGGCCGCGACCAGGCCCGACGTGTTGCCGGCGTTAAAGCCCGGATCGGGCTGGCGCACGGAATCGGAAGCAACCTTCGGCTCGACCGCTCCCGGGGACCATCCAGCATCGCCTCATTCCTTCAACCGCGACGGCTTGGCCCAGTTCACCTCCGCCCAATGATTTCCGAGCGGCGGCCTTCGCATCAGCACGAAGCCGGACATCTCCAGACATCGTAGCAGGTGGCCAGCCGTAACCCGGGCCTGCATCTCGTCGGCATCGCCTGGCCGTTTGCGGCCATTGGACCGCAGCGCGTGAGCCAAAGCGTCGGAGACCTCGTCGAAGGTGGCGAGGCGGAGGCAATTCGGAACGGCGGGCTCGCATGCGCGGGTTGGATACCGCATGACCGTGGTTTCGTCTCGGGGCTGCCTCATTCTAGGGAACAAGCATTGGTCCGGGAACCGCCTCATAACAGGTCCGGAGGGTTCCCCACGTGGCCCTGTCTCCAGCCGTGCACACCAGGTTGGTTGTTGACCTTCTCCGTCCGTCTCCGCTCAGCTGTCGGTCAGGCGAGCGCGGGCTGAGCGATGCGGGCGATCGCCCAGATGAAGCCGATCATTTCGCGCGCGATGGCCGTGGTGATCACGACCTTCGGTTTGCCGGCCACGGCCAGACGGCGATATCGCGCGCACAGTCGAACCTGTGCCTTCCAAGCGATATCCCGGATCTGCGAGGGCAGCTGCTCAAGACGGTCGTGGATCTTTCGGCTCACGCGAGCTGACATCCGGTATGTCCAGGCGCCCTCGATCAGCACGCGTCGAGCCAGCGCATTGCCGGCCTTGGCGATGCCGCCGCGCCGGACGCTGCTCCCCGACGATTGCTCACTCGGGACCAGGCCCAGATAGGCCATCAGCTGTCGGGGATGGGCGAAGCGTCGGAAGTCGCCGACCTCCGCCACGACGGTGACCGCAACCACGAGTGCCACGCCGCGCATCGCCTGCAGAGCGGCGACCACCGGAGACATCGACCAGCGCGGCAGCAGCTCCTCGATCTGTTCTGTCAGCCGGTCGCGCCGGGCCTCGGCGTCCTGGACCGCATGGATGTCGTCCTGCAGCACGATCTACCCGCTCATGACGAAGCAGGAAGCCTTGCAGATGCTGCCGCGCCTTGCCCAGCACGCGGACTGCAGTCGCTCGCGCCCGTATCAGATCGCGCATCGCCTCGTGCGCGCCATCGGGGACCCAGAGCGCCGTCAACTCGCCGGCCCGATGCAATTTTGCCAGCATCGTCGCATCGCGGCGATCCGTCTTCACCCGGTCGCCCGCTTTGATCGGGATCAGCGATGGCGCCACCACCACGCATTCGTGCCCCGGCCGGTCAGCAACCGGTGCAGCCCGTAACCGCAGGGGCCGGCCTCGTAGCAGAAACTGAGCCGGCGGCCGCTCTTGGCCAGCCGAGCCACCATCTTGCCCAGGATCTCGGGGCGGTTCTCGAACACGCCGATCTGTCGAACCTCGCCGCCGCGCCCGCTCTCTGCCACTGCCACACACACCGGCGCCTAGCACACATCCAGTCCGACAAAGGTGATATCGTCCATCAGGCTCGTTCTCCATGCATGAGGCTCTGTGCCGGTCATTCGGCACAACCCTCGACATGACGCATGATGAGAACGGGCCGCCAATCACGCAGCGAACATTGGCTCTAGAGCATGGCTTCTCGCCGAGGGGGCGCACCAGTCCGACCCGACGGTCAGCGTATAGTGACTCCGCCGTCGAACTTCGACCCGGCGGTCTCCCGAACTGCGTCCCGAACTAGGCACGCAAGTCGGCGACCGGCGGCCGGCTCCCCCAGCTGCCGTATCGCGTCTCGGACATTGGCGTCCTTGCCGCGCACTGCTACCTCAATCCGAGACAGTTCCGCGATGCGCGCTTACGTCTCGCTCGCGGCGGTGCGGCTTCCGTCTTCGAGATTGTAGAGTATCTGTCCGGTGTCGACCGCCTTGGCGCCCTCCAAGCCATCGTGCTGGAGCAGGCGGCCGAACTAGCCGCGGCGCGGACTGGGACCGTCGAGCAGCGCTTTGAGATCGAAGCGCTCAAGATACGGCTGGCCAGACTGCTCCGGACGACGTTCGGCCGGTCATCTAAGAAGTTTCGGCACCGCATCGAGCAGTTCGCGTTCACGCTCGCCGACCTCGACGAGATGCTGGCCGACACCAGTGCTCCCGAGGACATCGCCGCGACCGCCTC
>CAXTSH010000194.1:0-3722 GCA_964246925.1 uncultured Acetobacteraceae bacterium | reverse complement strand
GCCCGGCTCGGCGGGGTGGCCGCGGCGAGGCGGGCGGGCCTGGCCTACGTGACCGACGACCGGCGGGGGACGGGACTGGTGCTCGGGCACACGGTCGCGTCCAACATCGTGATGTCGACGCTGCGGCGGGTGACGCCCCGAGGGCTGGTGTCGGCGGAGGCGGAACGGGGAGTGGTGGCCCGCGCGCTCGACCGGTTCGACGTGCGGCCGCGGGCGCCGTCGGCGCGCGTGGTCAATCTGTCGGGCGGGAACCAGCAGAAGGTGGTGTTCGGCAAGGAGCTGCTGAGCGAGCCGCGGCTGCTGCTGCTCGACGAGCCGACGCGCGGTGTCGATGTCGGCGCCAAGGCGGAAATCTACCGGCAGTTGCGTGATCTGGCGGCGGCGGGGCTCGGCGTGCTGGTGGCGTCGTCGGAGCTGCCGGAGCTGCTCGGGTTGTGCGACCGCATCCTGGTGATGCAGCGCGGTGTCACGGTCGCGGGCTTCGAGGCCGGCGTCGACGAGGAAACGTTGCGGCGGAGCTGCGTGGGCGAGGCGGTCGCGGCATGAGCGAGGCACCCGCGCTGCCGGCGCGGCCGGCGTCGCGCGTGGGCAGGCGGCCGGTCGACACGCTGCTGCGGTTCCAAAGCCTGTTCGGACTGTTGCTGGTGCTGGCGGGGGGAATCGTGTTCTCGCCGAGGCGGCACGGACACATCCTGTTCCTGGGCACCGACAACATCGCCAATATCGTGCGCTCGATTTCGGAGACGGGCATTCTCGCACTCGGGATGACGTTCGTCATCATCGCGGCCGGGATCGACCTGTCGGTGGGCGCGGTGCTGGGGTTGGCGAGCGTGCTGACCGCGACGTTGCTGGTCAATGACGGATGGGGGCTGTGGAGCACGCTGCCGCTGGTGCTGGTATCGGCGACGCTGTTCGGGCTGCTGCAGGGGGTGATCTCGACGCGGCTTCGGATCCAGGCGTTCATCGTGACGCTGGCCGGGCTGCAGGCGGCGCGCGGGCTGGCTTTGATCGCGTCGGGGAACAATTTCATCAACATCAACTATGGCCAGGGGCCGGGGAACGCGCCGGCCGCCTTTGCGATCCTGGGCGAGCGGGTGCTGGACGATCTGTTTCCGGTGGCGACCTTGGTGTTCGTGGTGCTGGCGGCGGTGGCGACGTTCGGGCTGAACCGGACGCGTTACGGGCGCTACGTGTTCGCGGTGGGCGGCAACGAACGGGCGGCGCGGCTGTCGGGCATTCCGGTGCGCGCGATCAAGGTGTCGGTCTATGGGTTGAGCGGGTTCTGTGCCGGGGTTGCCGGCATCGTGCATGCGGGGCAGTTCAGCTTCGGCAGCCCGAACGACGGGCAGGGTTATGAGCTGAACGCGATCGCCGCCGTGGTGATCGGCGGGACGGACCTGTTCGGCGGCGCGGGCAGCATGGTGGGCACCATCGCCGGCGCGGTCATGCTGGGCGCGCTCGCCAACATCCTGCAGCTCAACGACGTGAGTGCGGCGATGCAATTGCTGGCGACGGGTGTCATCATCGTGCTGGCCGCAGGGTTGCAGACGGTCATTGGACGCGACGCAAGTTCGCGCTGATCAGAGGGAGGAGGATGGACATGGGTATCGTGTGCCGCGTGGGGACGATGGTCGTGGGCGTGGCGCTCGCGATGCCGGCTGTTGCGGGTGCCAAGCCGATCGCGAAGAGCTGCGGGCCGAACGATCATTACACGATCGGGTTCAGTCAGGCGAACTTCAAGGAGCCGTACCGGGCGCAGGTCGACCGCGACATGCAGACGCTGGTCAAGCAGTATCCGCAGTTCAAGATCGTGATCGCCGACGGGCAGGCGAACGACAACACGCAGGTTTCGCAGGTCGAGAACTTCCTGACCCAGCAGGTCGACCTGCTGTTCATCTCCGCCTTCGAGGCGGCGCCGCTGACGCCGGCGGTCAAGCGGGTGATGGCGGCCGGGATTCCGGTGATCGAGCTCGACCGCAAGACGGTCGGCGACGACTACACCAGCTTCGTGACCGGAGATAATCGCGACATCGCACGCCAGGCCGGGGTGTATGCGGCCAAGCTGCTGCCGGATGGCGGCGAGGTCGCGATCCTGGAGGGGCTGCCGAGCTCTTCGCCGGCGATCGAGCGGCTGGAGGGGTTCAAGGCCGGGATCGCGAGCAACCCGAAGATCAAGATCGTGGCGGTGCAGCCGGTGGACTGGATGCAGGACAAGGCGGTGACGGTGTTCGGCGCGATGCTGCAGGCGCATCCGGACATCAAGCTCGTGTACACGTCGAACGATCTGGCGGCGTCCGGCGCGTATATCGCGGTCAAGCAGGCGGGCAAGCTGGGGCAGGTGAAGATCATCGGGACCGACGGGCTGCCGGGACCCTCGGGCGGGATACGGTCGGTGGCGGACGGTGAGTGGGCGGCGACGATGGTCTACCCGACCGGGGCCGCGCAGGCGTTGGCGCTGGCCAAGCAGATCCTGATCGATTGCGCGACGTCGGTGCCGAAGCTGGTGACGGTACCGACGGAATTGGTCGATGGCGACAATGCGAAGGCGCTGTATGCGAAGGGGGAGTGAGGAGGGAGGCGACGAGCGGGGATCATTGAAGTGCGCGCATCAGGTTTCGGGTGAAATCGACGAAGGAGAATGATCGCAGGTCGTCGTGATGCAGGAGGAAGACGCCGTTCATCGCTGCAAGCTGACACGCGGCGGCGGTGAAGGCGGCGTTCGAGGCGATCGCGGCAAATTCCGTACGATGGTGCTGCCTTGCGCTGGCAACTTCGGCGACGAGGCCGCTGTCGACAGGCTCATCGCGGAAGGCGCATCGCAGCACCAGGAGATGGCCGTCTTTTCTGGCGAGGATTTCGGTCTGGTCGGCCGGGGCACCGGTGGTCTCGGCAGCCCAGCCATTGTGGCTCAGCAACGTGGCGCACTGACGTTCGTAGTCGATGGGATCGGCGTAAAGGTCGGCGCCGGCGACGGTGTCGGCCGTCGCGTCCTCGATGAGCTGGATGGTGATCGGCTCGATGAGCGGCCACTGGCGGGACTGTCCCTGTCTGGCCAGCAACGGCACGATCTGGTCGTGGCAGAACGCCTTGACCTCGCGCGACCACGGGGGCTGGTCGAATACGCCGTGGCCTCCCTGGCCGGTGTGTTCCGCCCGCCTGATCCGTAGCTGCTCCCGGTGAGTGGAGATTTCATTGGTGGCGAGCTGCAGCGCGCGAGACAGGCGACGAGCGATGTTCCGCTCGAGAGCACGCCTTCCGAGCAGCCAGGCGATGATCCCGAGCGCCAGGATCGTGGCGATGCCGGTCAGGCCGAATGCGATCGCCTTGCGGGCAGCGGCCCGCCGCTTTGGCGGCGGCGTCGACGCTGCGGGTGCGTCGCGGTGCGGCGGCGGGGCGGTGAACGCGCGAGGTGGCGGAGCGGGGGGAGTCGCGGCCACGATCGCCGGGTGGGTGCGAACCGGAGGCGCCGCGGGCAGGCCGGAGGAAGCTGCTACGGTCGCCGCCGACAGCGCGTAGGCGGGATCGGTCGAGATGATGAATGGGGCCGTGTCGTCGCCGGCAGGCCCGGCAGGGTCGGGCGGCAGCAACGGCGCCGCGGGAACGACCGGCGGTGTGGCTGCTCGTACGATCGGGGTTGGTGCCGGCGGGAGTCGCGTTGCCGCCGGCGTCTGCGATGGCGAGGGTACCGGGGGCGGTGGCTTGTTGGGGAGTGAGGGTGGAGG
>CAXTSH010000193.1:0-3773 GCA_964246925.1 uncultured Acetobacteraceae bacterium | reverse complement strand
TCTGGATCACCACCCGATTGACGGGTGAACCTTGTGAAGGTCCGGATCGCGGAAGGAAGGCGGGCCGCGCTATCGACCCATCTTTGCCTGTCGAGATTGCCGCCACTTTTGGATTACGGGCTAACACGCGAGCGTCTATGGCTTAGCCGCAAACAATGCGTCCAGCACCGATGTCGCAAACTGGCGCGCCGCTTCCGTTTTGCTCGCGTCATGACCGGCGTGAGCGACGACGCGAGATGTCTCCCGCAGTAGGGCGAGGAGGAGCCGGGCAAGAAGCTCGGGTGGGTAATCGGGAATGGCGGCTGCCGCGCTTAATCCGGCAACGGTTTGGCTCATGGCGCCATAGGCGTATCGAAGTTCGACCTCCTGCCAAGCCTCGACGCCGATCACCTGCGGCGCTTCGACGAAGATAATTCTCTGAATGTCTGGGGCAGCGCAGACATCGATCAGCCTGATAAATCCGGCCCTCAGCGCGGCGAGCGGATCAGTCTCTCCGGAAGCCGTCGCCTGAAGGATTTCCAGCTCGAGCGACTCGGCGACGGCCCGAAAGAGGCCGAGCTTGCTTTCGAAGTGATGGTAGATCGCGCCGGTCGTGACCGCCGCGCCCGCTGCGATGCGACTGAGATCGGCGTCCTTGTAACCACTGTCCGCAAACTGCTGACGCGCCGCCTTTATCAACGCTGCGCGTGTGGCTTCCCAGTTGAGCTGACGTCGCGACCTCTCCATGCGGCATCCACCTCGCCCGTTGACATAATATAAATATGTTACATAATTCAATTATGTTAAAGGAGAAGTGGACGATGACACAGATGTTTTCCAGCGCGGTCTTGGCCCTTGGCATGATCTTCTGCGCCCTGACCGCCGTCAGCAGCGGCCTTCAGCCCGAGCGCTTTGCGGCGCAGTTGGGATTGACTCTGGCCAACTCCGGCGGCGCCAATGAAATCCGCGCTCAATACGCGGGCTTCTTCTTTGCCCTGGCGATCCTTTGCGGGGCGTCCCTAGCCGGCGCGGTCAGTCGACCCACTGCACTGATCGCTCTGATCGTCGTCTTCGGCGGATTATTCGCCGGGCGGATGGTCAGCTTGGCCTTGAACCGCGGCGTGATCGGTTTCTCACCCACTATCATCGCCCTCTATTTCATCGATGCGATGGGACTGAGCCTTTCGTTCGCAGCGCTGGCGCTCAAGCAAGCTTAGGTCCGAAAACCACCCCCAAGCGAATCTCAGGAGGTCGGCTTACCAGACAGCGGCCGTGGCGGCGCCATGTCCTGATCAGGTTTTTGCACAGCCTGGGGATGGAACCCCGCCTCTTAGCGTGCGGGAACGGGATCGACCTTGCGCAGGAATGGCACCAGGAGGGTGGCGAACACGAAGGCGAGCATGATGGCGCGGAACGCGTCGGCGTAGGCCAGCGTGGAGGCTTCGCGGTAGGCGAGGTTCCATAGTTGCCGCAAAGCTGCCCCGTGCGGGTCAGCCTGGCCGGCATACTGCGCGGCCATTCTGCCGACGAAGCGGTTCATCGCGCCGTTCACCGGAGTGAGGTGCGATGCGATCCGCAGGAAGTGCAGGTTGGTCCGATCGTTGATGATGGCGGCGCTGACGGCGATGCCGACGGCGCCGCCCAGGTTGCGCATCATGTTGAACAGGCCGCTGGCGTATTTCAGCCGGTCGGGCGGCAGGCTGCCCAGACCGAGCGATACGCTCGGCGCGACGGCGAACACCTGGGGAAAGCCGCGCAGAAGCTGGGGCAGCAGCAGTTCCGCCCCGCCCCACTCGTGGGTGATGAAGCTGTAGCTCCACATCGCCAGCGCGAAGCAGGCGAGGCCGGACATCATCAGCCATCGCGTGTCGAACCTGCGTGCGAGCAGGATGTAGACCGGCGTGCCGGCGAGCGAGGCGAGACCGGTCGAGAAGAGGGCGCTTCCGGTCTGCCAGGCGCTGTAGCCGCGCACATAGCCCAGGAACAAAGGCGTCAGATAGATGGTGGTGAAGATGCCGATGCCGGTGACGAACGACAGCAGGCAGCCGAGCGCGAAGTTGCGGTTGCCCAAGGCGCGGAGATCGACCACCGGATTGCGGAAGGTGAGGCTGCGGATGGCAAATCCGAGCAGCGCGATGCCGGCGATCCCCGCGCAGAGGCGGATGGTGCCGTCGTCGAACCAGTTCCAGCGCGTGCCTTCCTCGAGCACATATTCGAGCGTGCCCAGCCCGACCGCCATCAGCACGATGCCGGGATAGTCGGCACCACGCAGCAGCGAGAGATCGGGCCGGTCGATCCGGACCAGCAACGGGGTCAGGGCCGTGATGACCAGGCCGGGCACGAGGTTGACGTAGAACAGCCAGCGCCAGCCGAGCGCGTCGGTGATCCAGCCGCCGATGACCGGCCCGAGCGTCGGCGCGATCGCGGCGATGGAGCCGATGACGGCGGCGGCGTAGACGCGACGTGGTCCGGGAAAATAGTGGAAGGACGAGGTGAAGACGGTCGGGATCATCGACGCGCCGAGCAGGCCCTGGATCGCGCGGAACAGGATCATGCTGTGGATGTCCCAGGCCAGTCCGCACAGCAGACTGGCCACCGTGAAGCCGCCGGCCGACAGCGTGAACAGCCAGCGCGTCGAGAATACGCGCGTGAGCCAGCCCGAGAGCGGAATGACGGTGATTTCCGCGATCAGGTAGGCGGTCTGCACCCAACTGATCTCGTCCTGGGCCGCCGACAGGCCGCCGCCGATGTCCTGCAGGGAGGACGCCACGATCTGGATGTCGAGGAGGGCTGCGAACATGCCGGTCGTCATGACGACGAACGGCAGGATGGAGGGCGGATGGCTCACCGGGTGGTCTCTGCCCCGGCCCTGGTGTCGATGCTGACGGTCGTGGACAGGCCAGGCCGAAGACGCGACAGCTTGGGGTCGGCCGCATCGAGCGCGATGCGCACCGGCACCCGCTGGACGATCTTGGTGAAGTTTCCGGTCGCGTTCTCGGGAGGAATGACGCTGAAGGTGGCACCCGTTGCGGGGGCGACACTGACGAGACGGCCGCTGAACTCGTGGCCCGGGATCGCGTCGGCGACGACGCGGGCGGGCTGGCCGGGCTGCATCCTGGCGAGCTGGTCCTCCTTGAAGTTGGCGTCCACCCAGAGCCCGGCGTCGGGGACGATCGACATGAGATACTCGCCGGCGGCGACGTACGCGCCGACCTGGGCCGCGCGATTGCCGACATAGCCGTCGATCGGGGCGCGCAGGCCGGTGTAGCCGAGATTGAGCGTGGCGGTGACGAGATCGGAGCGGGCCTGCCCGAGCGAGGCGCCGGCCTCGGCGACCCTGGCGGTCAGGACCTGGACCTGCTGTCGGGCCGCCTGCAGCGCGGCTGTCGAGCCGACGACGGACGCACGCTCCTCCTGGTCCAGCGCCGTCGCGCGCTGCATGTCCTGGCGGGTGCCGGCCACCGTGCGCGCCAGCGCGCGATAGCGGTCGGCCTCCTGGGCGGAAAACACCGCGGCCGCCGACTTGGACGCGAGTTCGGCCTCCTGCTGTCGTATGGTCGATTGCTGCATGGCCAGTTGCGCGCGCAGGATGTCGAGTGACGCGGATCGTGCGCCGACCGCAGCCGACGCGTGGTCGAAGGCCGCCCGGTAGTCCCGCGGATCGAGCCTCACCAGCAGTTGACCCGCGCGCACGTGCGCGTTGTCGGCCACCAGGACGAGCTGGACGAAGCCGGCGACGTGCGGCGCGAGCGACGTCACGTTGCCGCCGACATAGGCGTCGTCGGTGCTCTCGA
>CAXTSH010000192.1:0-3958 GCA_964246925.1 uncultured Acetobacteraceae bacterium | reverse complement strand
CGCTGACCGCTGACGGCGAGCATCTGCATCTTCGGCATACGCCTGACTCGGTGCCTGCGGAGGAGTGTCTCGGCTGGGCAACCAAAGCCCCTGAAGCTCGAGGACACTCACTAGACGAGTGGCCCTGCTCACCGTCCTGTTCAGCGGTCCAGCCGTCTCGTCGACGACGGTCGAATGCCCGACCTCGTTGGACGGTCATCCCTTTCTCAATGCCGACCTTTTTGACGGCGCTCCATCGCAGCTTGCCAGCCTCGAACCAGCCGACAACGGCTGGCGGCACTTGGGTGCTGGAGCCAACTTGGCAAACTATCCCTCTCTGGTCTGCGAATATTCCGGATAGGAAAGACGATTGCCTTTCAGCTACCGTCCTCGACCGGCGCCTGTCTTTATGGCGAGGGCCGGAACCAGACGGTCGCCTGCAAATAGCTCTGACGAGCCAGCGGTCTCCTGACCGCGACTGCCTCATGCCATCGATGCTGTACGACCTAAGCAAAACCGTGACGCCAGACGGCCCTCGATCAACCCCGGACCCTAGCGTCCCTCTCCAGCGGCTTTCCAGCGGCGCCCGGACCGCGATCATCTTTGCCGCCGCCTTCGCCAGGGTCGGCGCCGTCGTCACCGCCTTCCTGTTCCCGATCCCGCTGGTCTCGATCGGCACCGCGTCCCTCTCTACATCCTGATCGCGACCTCGATCCTGGGTGCCGCGATCACCTGGCTCACCCGCATCGAGACGACCGGCGTAAGCCTCGACCGCATGGGCGAGTGAACCCGGGCGGTCGTGCAACACGCCGGTTTCGTGGCATTCTCGACTCCATGAGCGTCACCCAGTTCTCCGTCCGCACCTCCCACCGCACCTACCTCTCGGTCGATCCCGCGACGGGAACCCTGCGTCACGCCCCCGACGGGCCGGACGGCAACCGCGTCCTCGCGCACTGGTTCGGTGAGGATTCCTGCGTGCTCACCCGCCGCGACGGCGGCCCGCTCTCGGTGGCCATCGACGGCGCCGATCTGACCGCGCCCCTGCTCCCCTGCCGCCTCGTCACCGACGCCGACCGCTCCCGCGTCGCGCTCCGCCATGTGGCAGGCCCGCTCGTGACTGCACTCCCGGGCGGCGGCGTCATGCACGATCGAACGCTGGTGGCCGACTGGGAGCTGTTCACCCTCGAGCCGGACGGCGGGGCCCGCCCAGCGATCTCGGCTGCCTTCGACAGCGACGACGCCTTCCAGTCGTTCTGCTTCGACCCAACCCACGACCCCGGCTCCATCGCCGGCCTGCTCGCCCTGCTGCCGACCGCCCGCCGGCGCGCGATCCTGCCCTCGCTCGTATCCCGCGCCGACTACCCCGACATCTTTGCAGCCCTCCGCCGCCTCCTCTCCGGCGGCCGTGACCGCTATGCCTGGCACGCCCGCACTCACCTCCATCACGGCATCGAGGCGTACGGCTGGGTCGTCGGCGACCACAGCTACGGCAATCCGCAGATCGTCGATCCCGAACAAGGCCATCTCGAAATCGGCCGTTACTGCTCGATCGCGGGCGACGTGCGCATCATCATCTCCAACCACTCGGTCGACACGGTCACCACCTATCCGTTTGCCGCCCTGCACCGGTTCTGGCCTTCGGCCCCGGACGACAGTTCCGATCACGACGCGCTCGGTGTCGTGATCGGCAGCAGCGTATGGATCGGCCAGGGCGCCATCATCCTGCCCGGTTCGAGGATCGGCGACGGCGCCATCATCGGCGCCGGCGCCGTCGTCTCCAGGCGCATTCCCCCCTACGCGGTCGCGGTCGGCAACCCGGCGCGCGTCAAGCGGGTCCGCTTCGACAAGTCCGTCGTCGACCGCCTGCTCGCGGTGCGCTGGTGGGACTGGCCCGACGAGCTCGTCGACCGCCACGTGCCCTTGCTCCTCGGCGGCGACGTCGAGCGGTTCCTGCAGGTCGCCGAAGCGGCGCCGTTGGCGCTTGACTCACCCCCGGTCGGCTCGTAGGTATCCGCCCCTCGGTCGACCCCCGTTTTGGCGGTCCGTCCACCGTGTAGCGAGATTGGATGCGACCGGCGCCGCTCCGAGCGAGCCTAGGCCGGCCACGATTTCCACCAACCGCGCAGATGGGTATCCCATCCTCGCGCGGCATCGCTGCGTTGGCGGACGGTTCCAGCGGGCGAGACCAGAACGAGACCGGATAGGGGCGTATGCCGACCATCAACCAGCTGATCGCGAGTGGGCGCGAGCCCGCTGCCAAGCGCAACAAGGTTCCAGCTCTGCAGGGCTGCCCGCAGAAGCGTGGCGTCTGCACGCGCGTCTATACGGTGACGCCGAAGAAGCCCAACTCCGCGCTCCGCAAGGTCGCCAAGGTGCGTCTGACCAACGGCTACGAGGTGGTCAGCTATATCCCCGGCGAGGGCCACAATCTCCAGGAGCACTCGGTCGTCCTGATCCGAGGCGGCCGCGTGAAGGACCTCCCTGGCGTCCGCTACCATATCCTGCGCGGCGTCCTCGACACGCAGGGCATCGCCAAACGCCGCCAGCGCCGTTCTCTCTACGGCGCCAAGCGGCCGAAGTGAGGGAATAGCGATGAGCCGCCGCCGACGCGCGATCAAGCGCGAGATCCTGCCGGACCCGAAGTTCGGCGACCAGGTGATCACGCGCTTCATGAACGCGCTCATGTATGATGGGAAGAAGTCGGCCGCCGAAGGCATCGTCTACGGCGCGCTCGACACGCTACGCCGTCGCGGCGGCAGCTCGGCCGACCCGGTGCGCATGTTCCACGAGGCGCTCGAGAACGTGAAGCCGGCCGTCGAGGTGCGTTCGCGGCGCGTCGGCGGCGCCACCTACCAGGTGCCCGTCGAAGTCCGCACCGAGCGCCGACAGGCGCTGGCGATCCGCTGGATCATCGACGCTTCGCGCAAGCGCGGCGAGCACACGATGGAGGACCGGCTCTCCAACGAGCTCAACGACGCCGTCAACAACCGCGGCGCTGCGGTCAAGAAGCGCGAGGACACCCATCGGATGGCCGAGGCCAACAAGGCCTTCAGCCATTACCGCTGGTAGACTGGCGCCGGTAACGACACCCAACCACCGAAGCCCGGCCCGATGAGCCGGTAGCGGAGAGTACGACGATGGCAAAGGCGAAATTCGAGCGGAACAAGCCGCACTGCAACATCGGCACGATCGGCCACGTCGATCATGGCAAGACGTCGCTGACGGCGGCGATCACCAAGACGCTCGCCAAGACCGGTGGCGCCACCTACACCGCCTACGATCAGATCGACAAGGCGCCGGAAGAGCGCGCCCGCGGCATCACCATCTCGACCGCCCACGTCGAGTATGAGACCAAGGCGCGCCACTATGCCCATGTCGACTGCCCGGGCCACGCCGACTACGTCAAGAACATGATCACCGGCGCCGCCCAGATGGATGGCGCCATTCTCGTCGTCTCCGCCGCCGACGGCCCGATGCCGCAGACGCGCGAGCACATCCTGCTCGCCCGCCAGGTCGGCGTCCCGGCCCTCGTCGTGTTCCTCAACAAGGTCGACATGGTCGACGACCCCGAATTGCTCGAGCTCGTCGAGATGGAGGTGCGCGAACTCCTCTCGTCCTACCAGTTCCCGGGCGACGACATTCCGATCGTCAAGGGCTCGGCGCTCTGCACGCTCGAGGACAAGCAGCCCGAACTCGGCGAGCAGGCCGTGCTCGAGCTGATGAAGGCCGTCGACGACTACATCCCGCAGCCTGAGCGGCCGATCGACCGCCCGTTCCTGATGCCGATCGAGGACGTGTTCTCGATCTCCGGCCGCGGCACCGTGGTCACCGGCCGCGTCGAGCGCGGCATCGTCAACGTGGGCGACGAGGTCGAGATCGTCGGCATCAAGCCGACCGTGAAGACCACCGTCACCGGCGTGGAAATGTTCCGCAAGCTGCTCGACCGCGGCGAGGCGGGCGACAACATCGGCGCGCTGCT
>CAXTSH010000191.1:0-3983 GCA_964246925.1 uncultured Acetobacteraceae bacterium | reverse complement strand
CGGCCAGCAGCCGCCACGCGCTTCTAGGCAGCATCGGGCATTATGTTCCATCGAGGTATCCGTCTGGTGAGAAGCGCGCATTGCTGTGTTGATGGTTTTACGCGGCGGCGGCCTGACGTTCGAACGTCATGCCGGCGCGGGCGGTCAGCCGGTTGATCAGCTGGTCGCCGAGGGCGGCGCCTGGCGTCCATATGCCGCCGCTAGGTGGTGGTGATGCTTCCAGCAGGCAGATGGCGGTCTCGGCGATGATCTTGGAGGTGGAGCCATAGCCGGGATCGCGATCGCCCGTGACGAGAACGCGGAGCTCGCCGCCGGCACCATCCTCCGCCATGAACAGCACCTCGTAGAACCCGGCGTCGCGTTCGGCGCGGCTTGGGCCCTCCCCGGGCTTCGGCGCTGTTTCGGCGGCGAGCGGGGAGGGTGCGTATGCGATCGCTTCGGCCAAAGCGCGGCCGCTCTCGCCAGGGCCGGTGGACATCATCTCGTCGTAGATGAACCCGGTGCCGTAGGCATGACCCTGCAGCAGGTTCGAGCGGTGGATGTTCCGCGTGTTGATCGGCGCCATGATGAACGGCGTGGCCCAGCTGCCGAGACGCTCGTCGTATGTCAGCGCCGATCCGGCGGGCTGGTCCGCGCCGCGGAAGCCGGGCGTGAGCGCGAACGGGTCCGCCAGCAATGCGGCGACCTTGGGGTCGGCGGATGCGGCGGCCAGGGTGGCGGACAGGCTTGCGGCGGTGCCGCCGGAGAAGCCGCCCTGCATTTTCTGCACGCGGCCGATCACGCGCGGCGCGGGGGCGCCGGACGCCCGGCGCGCTTCGGCCTGCAGCTTGAGCACGCCGAGTTCGAACGGGATCGAGTCGAAACCGCAGGAGAACAGGATGCGTGCGCCGGTGGCGCAAGCGCGCTCGTGGTAGGCGTCGATCATGCGCCGCATCCAGGGCGGTTCGCCGCACAGGTCGAGGTAGTCCGTTCCCGTCTCCGCACAGGCGGCCACCAGAGGCTCGCCATGGAGCTGGTAGGGTCCGACGGTCGTGATGACGGCACGCGCCCGCCCCGCCATGGCGCGCATCGAAGCGGCATCCGTGGCGTCGGCCTGGATGAGGACCAGGCCGGCGGGCGCGCCGATCGCGTCGCGCACCGAGGCCAGCTTGTCCTGGCTTCGTCCGGCGATCGCCCAGGAAAGTTGACCGCCGATGCCATAGCGGCCGAGCAGGTGTTCGGCGACGAGCCGGCCGGTGTATCCGGTCGCGCCATAGACCACGATGTCGAACTCCGCTGTGCGCTTCATATCGTCTCCCCTCCGCCGTGGCACAGGACGGCCCAGCGCCGTGCCTGGGCACCGGCCCCCGTCAAATACTGGCGGATGATGGCGGGGGAGAAAAGCGGGTGACCAGGCGTGCCCGGGTTGGTGCGGGGTGGCCGACGGTGGCTTACAGCTCTTCGATTGCGTCGATGCGGTCAGGGTAGAAGGCTAGATGATCCTTGATCTGGGCCACGGCCTCGAAAGGCGCCTCGTAGGTCCAGATCGCGTTGGCGGATCGTTCGCCACCGCTTGGGATGCTGAAGTAGGAGGCATCGCCCTTGAACGGACAGTAGGTGCTGTGCGCGGTCCGCTCGAGCAGCGACATGTCGACGTCACCGCGCGGGATGTATTGGACGGCGGGATAGCTCGCTTCGCGCAAGGTCAGCGCGCGTGTGGTATCGGCGATAACCGTGTCGCCGAGCCGAACGACGATTCGGTGAGCGTTGGGCTCGATGGTGATCGGGTGGTCGGGTCCTGGAATTTTCACGACGCGATCGGGCATGGAAAATCTCCTGTGGTCAGGCGGGAAAGGCGGCGCCGAACATCGGCAGACCGCTGACGGAAGTGGCGCTGGTCGCCTCGTCCTGCAGCACATCCCAGTGCTCGGCGAGCTGCCCGTTTTCGATCCGCAAGATATCCACCGCGATCCACGGTGACGGGCGTCCGGTGCCGGAAAAGCGGCCATGGACCATCACGTGGTCGCCTTCAGCGAGGATCAGGCCATGCTCATAGCGAAGCGTATCGGGCGTCGTGCGGATCAGGTCGAACAGACCTTCGCGGCCGGGCGCGATATGGGCACTGTGCTGGATGTAGTCCGGTGACCAGAAGCGCGCGGCGGCGGCATAATCACGCCGGTTGAACAGGGTGTCGAAAGCTTCCAGCACCAGCGCTTTGTTTTGCTCGGACATAGCAATCTCCTAGGTCATAGTTTCGCACCCGTCGACGCGCAGCGTGTCGCCGTTCACCCAGCGCCCTGCATCCGACGCGAGAAAGGCGATGGCGCCGGCGATATCGTCAGGCTGGGCGATGCGCTTGAGCGCCTGCATGCCGAGCGTGACTTCCTTGCCTGCCTCGGTCTTGGCGAAGCTGGACATGTCGGTCTCGACGATGCCAGGTGCGACGGCGTTCACGCGGATGCCCCCTGGGGCCAAGGATGAAGGCGAAGTGCTTCACCAGCGTGTCGATCGCGTCCTTCGTTGCGGCATAAGCGGAGAGATCGCCCACTGCCCCGCGCGCGACGAGCGAGGAGGTGAGAATGATGCTGGAGCCTTCCGCCGATATCGGCAGCAGCTGCTGGACGAGAAAATAGGGCGCGCGGACGTTGACCGCGAAGAGCGCATCGAATCCTCGATGCTCGTCTCCTCGATGGTTTTGGCGCGCGAGATGCCGGCGTTGGCGACGAGGATGTCGAGCCGGTCGCCGACGATCTGCCGAACCGCCGCGGCGAGCTTTGCCGGCCCTTCGGTCTGGGCGAGATCGGCGCCGACGGCGTCCGCCTTGCCGCCTTTCGCGCGTAACTGTTCGACGACGCTGCGCGCGTCGTCGGCTGACGTGCCATAGTGGACCAGGACATGCGCGCCGGCTACGGCGAGCGCTAGGGCGGCCGCCCGGCCGATGCCGCGCGATCCGCCGGTGACGAGTGCGTGTTGGCTGGGCATGACCGATCTCCGTGGAGTAAGTTTGGCGTTGGCTTAGCCGGGTGCCTGCTGAGGCAGCGCCAGGAGCAAAAGTCTTTTGCTTCTTTTCTTCAGAAAAGAAGGCCTTCCTTGCTTCCTCTCTCAGGCATCAAGAAAAAGCGTAGCGTGGGTCACGAACAGCTCTGGATACTGGTAGATCGAGCCGTGACCCGAGTCCGGGTAGATGACGAGCTGCGCGTCCGGCAACTCGTGCTGAAGCGTCAGCGAGTGGATGGTCGGGATGATCGCGTCGTCGCTGCCCTGCACGACAAGCGTGGGCTGTCTGATCGAATGCAGATAAGCGAGACCATCCTTTTCCGGCGTGATCCACTTGCCGACCGCCGCACCTTGCGCCGCCGTGGTCTGCTGTGTGGCGTCCGGGTCGCGATCTTGGCGGCGGAGTTTGCGTTCAAGGAACGCCAAGCCGGCCTTTCGGCTGGTTTCGGTCGGCTTGAAATGCACTTTCAGCCAGAGATGCTCGGGCGGATCGTAGCTTGCCGCGAAGAACTCGGCTGAGCGGCTGGCTGTCATGTCCTGGCCACGATGACCGGTACCGACGAGGATGATCTTGCGGACGAGATTGCCGCCTTGCAGCGCGATCTCCTGTGCCACGAAACCGCCGATCGAAATGCCGAGCACGTCCACCTGTTCGAGGCCGAGCGCACGGATGAAGGCGATGGCGTTGGCGCCCATCTCCTGGAAATTGTCTGGTGTCTCGCCAGACGAACTAGAGACGCCGGCGTTGTTGAACAGGATGACTTCGCGGGTCCGAGCAAGTCCATCAGTGACGGCTGGATCCCAGATCCATCGTGCCGATGAAATGCTGGTTGAACACGATGGGCACGCCGCCCGCGCCTTGCCGAAGCGGCGGTAGGCGAAACGGATGCCGCGAGCCTCGACATATTGGGTCGGTGCAGTGTCGTGCGTGTATGTCATCGAAAGTCTCCGATGTTTATGTGACGGTGCGGGGGAGTTTGATGGATGAGCGAGGCGTCGTGGCCGGC
>CAXTSH010000190.1:0-4047 GCA_964246925.1 uncultured Acetobacteraceae bacterium | reverse complement strand
GGGCCGGTGCTGCCGACGCGTCGGCTTACGAGCTGCAGCGGCGCTACGATCAGACCTACACACAGTGCATGGTCGCCTACGGCAACCTCGTGCCGATCCCGCAGCCGGTGGCCTATCCGCGGCCGGTCTACGCGTACGGGGCGCCGGTCGCGGTGGGCGTCGGCGTCGGGTTCTGATTTCGTTACACTCTGTCGCCCGTCTCACAAACGCCGGATACACGGCTGGGCGATGAGTGGTTCAGCCGGACTGGTCCGGCAACGGCTCGAGGGATGGACGATGACACGGAGCAACAATCGCCGGACGGCGGTCTTCGCGATCGCACTGGGAATGTCGGCGATTTCCGGCGCGAACGCGCAGGGCTGGGGCGGCCACGGCGGGGATCATCGGCTGTTCGGCCTGCTCGACGGGGTGACCCTGACGGACAGTCAGACGCAGCAGATCCATGCCGACATCAAGGCTGGGTTCGCGCAGGCGAGGTCGACGATGCAGTCGCTGCACGCGGTCGAGGAGCAGATGGCCACCGCCATGACCGCGTCCGGAACGCCGACGGCTGCCAGCCTGGCACCGCTGCTGCAGCAGGAGGAGACGCTGCGGGCGCAGCTCGACCAGGACCGGCTCGCGGTGGCGTTGCAGGTGCGCCAGGTGTTGACCGCTTCGCAACTGGCGCAGGCGGCGCAGGTGCATAGCCAGCTTGCGGCCTTGCACCAGCAGGAGATGGCGATTGCGCATCCCGGCACTACCGCGCAGTAGCCGGAGCGTCGCTGGCGTCCCGCAGGCACGCGGGACCTCGTTCGCCTGACGTGACCGGCGGGCCCGCGCGCATCGCGACGGGCCTGTCCCGGTGGGGCGTGGTGGCGCTGATCAGCCTCGGCACGATCATCAACTATCTCTCGCGCAATTCGCTTGCGGTTCTGGCGGCGCGGCTGGAAACGACGCTCCACTTCACCGTCAAAGACTACTCCTATGTCGTGGGCGCCTTTCAGCTCGCCTACACGATGATGCAGCCGGTCTGTGGTTGGGTGGTGGACCGGCTTGGGGTCAGGGTCGGGTTCGCGATGTTCGCGCTCGCCTGGTCGGTGGCCAGCGTGCTGCACGCATTGGCTGGCGGCTGGCCGGCGCTGGCGATGTTTCGCGGCCTGCTGGGTGCGAGCGAGGCCTGCGCGGTGCCGGCCGGCATGAAGGCGATTGCCGAATGGTTCGCGGGCGCAGACCGCTCGAAAGCGGTTGGGTGGTTCAATGCCGGAACGTCGCTCGGTGCGATGCTGGCACCGCCGCTGACGGTGGGACTGACGCTCGCCTACGGATGGCGGGCCGCGTTCGTGGCGACCGGCCTGTTGGGCGCGGTCTGGGCGGGACTGTGGGTGGCACTTTATCGGTCGCCGGCGGGTCTCGCCCGACCCGACCGGGTGCGCAGACCGGGGTTTGCCGTGCTGGCGACGCGGCGGTTCTGGGCACTGGCCGTACCACGTTTCCTGGCGGAACCTGCCTGGCAGACGTTCAGCTTCTGGATCCCGTTGTATCTCGCGACTGCGCGTCATTGGGACCTCAGGCAGATCGCGCTGTTCGCGTGGACGCCGTTCCTGGCGGCCGATCTCGGCGGCGTGCTGGGCGGCTATCTGTCGCCCTGGCTGATGCGGAGGTTTCGGCTTCGCTTGCTCGCTGCGCGCGAAGCGGCGGTGGCGATCGGGGCGGTGCTGATGATCGGACCGGGATGCGTGGCACTGGCCGGCAGTGCCACTGTCGCGATGGCGCTGCTCTGCCTGGGCGGGTTTGCCCACCAGGCCATCTCGGTCACCATCAACACGTTGAGTGCGGACGTGTTCGTCTCCCACGAACTCGGGACCGCCAATGGCTGGATCGGCTCGGCGGGCTGGAGCGGTGGGTTGATGTTCTCGCTGCTGATTGGACAGGTGGTGCAGACGACCGGTTACGGTCCGCTGTTCGCGTGCCTCGGCGTGTTCGACATCGTGGGCGCCATCGTGCTGGTGACGTTGCTGCGTGGTGTCAGGCCAATCGGAGAGCCTGCCTGATGCGGCGCGCGACACTCGATCATCCGCCGCTGTTCCGCCTGAGCGGACGGGACGGCGCGCATCTGACGCTGGCGAGCGACACCGGGGCGGTCGCGCATCTGTTTATCCTTGAGGACGATCTGGTCAGGCTGATGGTGCTGCCGGACGGTGCGCTTCGTCATCCGCGCACCTGGACCCTGGCGCCTGGCGCGGACGATACCGCGCTCGAGGGGCGGGACCGGTTCGACCTGTCGGGATTTGCCTGTCCGGACTTCCGGCTGGACCAGGACGAGACACGGCTGGTGGTCGAAACGACCCGGATGAGGCTGAGCGTCGGCTGGCGCAATCTTGCCTGCCGCTGGGACGTGAAGCTCGACGGAGGCTGGGTGGAGGCCGTGCGCGACCGGCCGACGCAGGCCTACGATTTCGGCTGGTGGGAGGGAAAGGTCCGGCATTACCTGGTTCGAACACCGGCAGAGCAGGTGTTCGGGCTCGGCGAACGGTCGGGAGCGCTGGACCGGTCGGGAAGACGGTTCCGGCTGAGCAACGTGGACGCGATGGGCTACGACGCCCGCACCTCCGACCCGCTCTACAAGCACATTCCGTTCACCATCACCAGGCGGCCCGACACGGGCCTGGCGTTCGGGCTGTTCTATGACACGCTGTCGGACTGCGTGTTCGATTTCGGCTGCGAGCACAGCAACTATCACGGACCGTATCGGTCATTCGTTGCCGATCATGGCGATCTCGACTTCTACGTCCTGGCGGGGCCTGCGGTCGCGGACGTGGTTCGGCGGTTCACATGGCTGACCGGCCGGCCGGCGGCGACGCCCGACTGGGCGCTGGGCTATTCCGGCTCAACGATGAGCTACACCGACGCGCCGGATGCGCAGGTGCAACTGTCGGGCTTTCTTGCCGAACTGGAGCGACACGCGATCCCGTGCGGGTCGTTTCACCTGTCGTCGGGCTACACGTCGATCGGCGGCAAGCGCTACGTGTTTCACTGGAACGAGGACAAATTTCCCGACCCGGCCGCCTTCGCGCGTGGCTTCGCGGCGTCCGGCGTGCGGTTGATTGCCAACATCAAGCCGGCGCTGCTCCATGATCATCCGGCGTTCTCGCAAGCCGCGCGCGATGGGCTGCTGCTCGCCGACGCCGAGGGTCGCACAGTGCTGGAGCAGTTCTGGGATGCGCCGGGGGCCTATCTCGATTTCACCAATCCGGCGACGATCGCCTGGTGGAAGACGAAAGTGACGATGCAATTGCTCGATGTCGGGATCGCGTCGACATGGAACGACAACAACGAGTTCGAGATCACCAATCCGCGCGCGCTGGCACACGGGTTTGGCACCGCGTTTCCCGCGCGCGAGATGAAGCCGTTGCAGACGCTGCTGATGCTGCGCGCCTCGCGGGACGCACAGCGCGAGCACGCACCCGACCAGCCACCGTTCCTGGTCTCGCGCGCGGGGGCTGCGGGCATGCAGCGCTATGCGCAGACCTGGTCGGGCGACAATGTCACGTCGTGGGAAACGCTCAGGTGGAACATCCGCATGGGTCTGGGTTTGGCGCTGTCCGGAGTGTCGAACATCGGCCATGACGTCGGCGGGTTCAGCGGACCGAGACCCGGTCCGGAGCTGTTCGCCAGATGGGTTGGTTTCGGTGTGTTCATGCCGCGGTTCTCGGTGCATTCCTGGAACGACGACGGCAGTGCCAACGAACTCTGGATGTATGAGGGGCTGATCGACGTGATGCGGCGCCTGCTGGCGCTGCGGGGACGTCTGACGCCTTGTCTGTCAGCCCTGCTGGCGCGCTATCGCAGCGACTACGAACCGGTGATCCGTCCGGTATTCTACAACTTTCCGGACGATCCCGACGCCTGGAACGACACCGACGACTTCATGCTGGGAGAGGCGCTGTTGGTCGCACCGGTGGTGGAACCGGGCGCGGTCGAACGCGAGATACGCCTGCCGGCGGGATCGTCCTGGCGCGACGGATGGAGCGGCGAGATGTTCGAAGGCGGCAAGACGGTGCGAAGGCC
>CAXTSH010000189.1:0-4070 GCA_964246925.1 uncultured Acetobacteraceae bacterium | reverse complement strand
CGCTCGCAGTCAGCGCACGGCCGGTGCCGGTCTGGCGGGTGCCAGGACCGGGTGTGCGCTGGGCGGCGCCGCTGCCGGCTGCGGGCGGCGTGCCTGGGGCGCCGGGGGCGGGGCCGCGCTTCTTGCGTACTTCGACCTCGACGACCTTCGAGCGGCCGTGACTGAAGCTCTGACGGACGGACCCGGCGTTGACGGTCCGGCCGAGCTCCAACCTGCCCGGCCTGAGTGACAGCCGACCCTTCGCCGCTTCCTGATCCTTGGTATCGCTCATGCACCTGCCCGCTTGAAAGTCCCGCCGGCGGCAGCGGACCCGGTGAGGCCCGACAACCTTGCCGACTCGATCGCGATCCTGCCGGCAAGGCTGCCGGGCGAGATCGCCACATGCACTACATGGTCGCGGCCGAACACCGCGCCCAGCGCCGCCGCGTCCAGCGGCGACACAAACTTGATCGTGGCTGCTCCGGACAGCAGCCGTTCCCGCTCGGCGGCGCTGCCGTCCAAGGCGCCCACGACCAGACCACACTTCCCGGCCGCAATCATCTCGCGGGCACGACTAAAGCCGCACACCGCCTGGCCGGCACGTCGGGCGAGACCGAGGAAGTCGACGAGCCGGCGGGTCAGTCCGGCCTCGACGGTCGCCGCAAGATCGAGCGGAACCACGACGGCCGAACGAGCGGCGCGGGCGAAGGCACCCTTGGTTCGGGCGGTTTCTAGCACATCGGCCCGCGCGCTCAACCAGATTCCCCGGCCGGGCAGTTTTCGCGCGAGATCGGGCGTGACCGTGCGGTCGGGGCCGACGACGAAACGGAGCATGGCCGCAGGCTCGGAACGCTCGCGCGTGACGACGCATCGCCTGAGCGGTCCGGTCTCGTCCTGCTCCGGGTCGTGGTCGCCGGCGTCCAGCGGGCTGGGGAGCGGGTCAGACGTTCGGGGTCTCCTCGGCGGCGACGGCGGCCTCCCCGTCGAACCAGTGGGCGCGGGCGGCCATGATGATCTCGTTGGCGAGCGGCTCGTCGATGGTGTCGGGGCCGAGGGTCTCGACGAGTTCGTCGCCGGCGAGGTCGGCGAGGTCGTCGAGGGTCTTGACGCCCTTCTCGCCCAGGGTGACGAGCATCTGCGGGGAGAAGGCCTCGAAGGAGGCGACGTCGTCGGAGACGCCCAGCTCGCGCCGTCTCGCCTCGAGTTCCTCGAAGCGGCGGTGCAGGGCGGCCTCGGCGCGCCTGATGAGCTCCTCGGCGACGCCGTCGTCGAAGCCCTCGATCTCGGCGAGTTCCTCGGGCGGAACATCGGCGAGCTCCTCGACGGTGTTGAAGCCTTCGGTGACCAGCAGGCCGGCGATGACGTCGTCGACGTCGAGCGCATCCACGAAGAGGCCGGTGCGACGGCGGAACTCCTCCTGGCGGCGCTCGCTCTCTTCGGCTTCGGTGAGGATGTCGATGTCCCAGCGGGTGAGCTGCGACGCGAGGCGGACGTTCTGGCCACGGCGGCCGATGGCGAGCGAGAGCTGTTCGTCGGGGACGACGACTTCGACGCGGCCGGCCTCCTCGTCCATGACGACCTTGGTCACCTCGGCAGGTGCGAGCGCATTGACGACGAAGGTGGCCTCCTGGCTGGACCAGGGAATGATGTCGATCTTTTCGCCCTGCAGTTCCTGGACGACGGCCTGGACGCGCGAGCCGCGCATGCCGACGCAGGCGCCGACCGGGTCGATCGAGCTGTCGCGGCTGATGACGGCCATCTTGGCGCGGCTGCCGGGGTCGCGGGCGACGGCCTTGATCTCGATGATGCCGTCGTAGATTTCGGGGACCTCCTGAGCGAAGAGCTTGGCCAGGAAGGCGGGATGGGTGCGGGAGAGGAAGATCTGCGGGCCGCGTGGTTCCTCGCGGACGTCATAGATGTAGGCGCGGACGCGGTCACCGTTGCGGAAGGCCTCGCGCGGGATGAGTTCGTCCCGGCGCAACAGGGCTTCGGCACGGCCGAGCTCGACCATCATGTTGCCGTACTCGGTGCGCTTGACGGTGCCGTTGATGATCTCGCCGACGCGGTCCTTGAACTCGTCGAACTGCTTCTTGCGCTCGTATTCGCGGACGCGCTGGACGATGACCTGCTTCGCGGTCTGCGCGGCGATGCGGTCGAAGTCGATCGGAGGCAGCGGATCGATCAGGTGCTGGCCCAACTGGATTTCGGGCTTGAATTTGCGGGCGATATTGAGCGGGATCTGGGTGTCCTCGTTCTCCACGGTCTCGACGGCTTCGGTCCAGCGCGAGAGGCGGACGTCGCCGGAGCGGCGGTCGATGACGGCGCGGATGTCCTTCTCGTGGCCGTATTTGGCGCGGCCGGCCTTCTGGATCGCCTGCTCCATGGCCTCGAGGACTTCCTCGCGGTCGATCGACTTCTCGCGCGCGACGGCGTCGGCGACGAGGAGGAGTTCGGGGCGGGAGACGGCGGTGTCCATGGCGAGCCTCGTCTAGTGGGTGGCGGCCGGTGCGGTTGCCGCAATGAGCTGATCGGTCAGCAGGAGCTTGGCCCGCCGGATCTGGGCGAACGGCAGGACGATCTCCGAGCCGTCGTCGAGGCGGAGGCGGCAGCGATCCGTCTCGGCGCCGAGCACGAGACCAGTATAGCGCTTCCGTCCGTCGATGGGGACCTGCATCTCGACACGTGCGGCGTGGCCCGAGAAGCGGTTCCAGTCCTTGACCCTGGTGAGCGGGCGGTCGATCCCGGCCGAGCTCACTTCGAGCTGCCAGGGGCCCGGCATCGGGTCCTCGACATCGAGCACGGCGCCGATCGCGTGACTGATCTGCTCGCAATCGGCGACGCCGATCAGCGAGCCGTCGGCGCGGTCGGCCATGACCTGGACGGTGGGGCGGTCGCGACCGAGGACGCTCACGCGGACGAGCTCGTAGCCGAGGCCGGCGAGGGTGGGGGCGCAGATGTGGGCGAGACGCTGCTCCAGGGTATGTCCGCCGGCGGACAGGTCGTCGTCCGGGTCGTCGTGGTCGGACATCGGAAATCCTGTTGGCCCAAAACGAAAAAAGGCGGCCCGAAGGCCACCTCCCTAGGTTTTCGGAAGTTTATTATTGCCGGGTAGATAGCCGGGTTCGCCGGCCTTTTCAATAGGCGGTCGGGGCGTGCATGGTCCAGCGATTGGACGAGGGATGTGGGTCACGACCGTCTCGCTTGAGGTCAGCAACTGGCTCGATGCTCCGATCCGGCTGCCGAGTGGCACGCGTGAATTCGCGATCGGCGACGTGCATGGGCATCACGCGGAGCTCGAAAGGCTGCTGGGCGCGATGGCGGAGGAGGCGGGCGGCACGGGGCAGCTCACGTTTCTGGGCGACCTGATCGACCGCGGTCCGGCCAGCCTGGACTGCGTCCGGCTGGCCACGCGGCCAGCGTCCGAAATGGGCTTTGCGGGACGGACGCTGCTGCTCGGCAACCATGAGATGCTGATGCTGATGGCGTTGTCGGCGAGGCCGGACGCGGTCGACGCGCAGGATCTATGGATCGTCAACGGAGGGGATCGGACGTTGGAGGAGGCCGGAACGCTGCCGAGCACGCTGGTGTTCCGGACAGATTCGTCCCGGGCGGCGTTCGAGCGGGCGCTGGGCCGGGCGGCGCTCGATGAGCTGTCGCGGGCGTCGCTGTCGCGGGAGGTTGGCAACCTGCTGTTCGTGCATGCGGGCGTCGACCCGGACGTGCCATTGGCGACAGCGCTCGACAAGCCGTTGCTGTCGCTGTCGGACGGACGTCATCCGGCCTGGATACGAGGTCCGTTCCTGGAGCACGAGGGCGAGTTCGAGGGCGGCCGCATCGTCGTGCACGGCCACACGCCGGAGCCGCGGGTGCTTGCGGCAAAAGGACGCGCTCCGCGCGTGGGCTGGCACCGGCTCGACGGCGCGAGGCTCGGCCTGGACGGCGGCAGCTATGCGACCGGCGTGGTGACGGGAGCGGAGTTCCGTCCCGGCGCCTACCGGATTTTCCTGAGTCGCGGGGTCCGGGGCTAGCCCCGGCCGGGGGGGGGGGGGGGGGCCCCCGGGGGTGTAGTGGGGGGGGGGGCGGTTGGGGGG
>CAXTSH010000188.1:0-4080 GCA_964246925.1 uncultured Acetobacteraceae bacterium | reverse complement strand
GGCCCGCACGCGGCCAGGATGTCCCGCCCGCGCGGTGTTCGTACCGGCGAGGCGAACCCGGCATCCATCACGATCTGCGAGAACGCGTCGAGGCGCGCGGCCGTGCTCGGTTCGTATGTGCTTCCGGGCCAGGGATTGAACGGAATGAGGTTCACCTTGGCCGGGATGCCGGCGATCAGGCGCACGAGAGCGCGCGCTTCGGCATCGCTGTCGTTGACGCCGCGGAGCATTACATACTCGAACGTGATACGACGCGCGTTCGATGCCGACGGATAGCGCCTGCAGGCAGCGATCAGCTCGGCAATTGGATATTTTCGATTGAGCGGCACCAGTTCGTCGCGCAGATCGTCGGTCACCGCGTGCAGCGAGATCGCGAGATTGACCCCAAGTTCCGACCCGCATCGATCCATCAACGGCACCACCCCGGACGTCGACAGCGTAATCCGCCGTCTCGACAGCGCGATCCCCTCGCCATCGGTCGCGATGCGCATCGCCGCCGCCACGTTCTCGTAGTTGTACAGCGGCTCGCCCATTCCCATCAGCACGATCGTCGATAGCAGGCGCGGCGTCTCGCCTTTGGGCGAAGGCCACTCGCCATAGGCATCGCGCGCCGCCATGAACTGCCCCACGATCTCCGCCGGTCCGAGATTGCGCAGCAGACGCTGCGTTCCGGTATGGCAAAACCGGCAGGACAGCGTGCATCCGACCTGGCTCGACACGCAGACGGCGCCGCGATCCTCCCGACGGTCGGGAATGTAGACCGTTTCCGCCTCGTTGCCGTCACGAAACCGGAACAGAAATTTCCTGGTGCCATCCGCGCTCGTTTGAACCAGTGACGCTTCCGGACGTCCGATGACGAATCGCTCGGACAGCTTCTCCTGCAGCGATCGCGCGATCGAGCTCATGCGTGCGAACGAGGTGACGCCCTGGTGATAGATCCAGTGCCAGATCTGCTTGGCCCGGAACGGCCGCTCGCCGACCAGCTCCAGTTCGGCCACGAGCTGGTCGCGCGACAATCCGACCAGTTCGCGCCGCCCGTCCGGCAGAACCGCGTCCGGCGGCGCATGCAACGCCGCCTTCGCAAGGATCCGTGACGCTTCGTCGGGCGTCAGCCCCGCCGGCAAATCACCCGGACCAGCATCAAGCATGAAGCGGGCAAGCCCTGGTGATCGCCGCGTGCGCGTCACCGAACCCGTGCATGCTGAACACGTCCGTCACCGATCGCCCACGCGGAGCCGGCGATCGCGCGACAGCGGTTGCGGCGCCGCCGAACGCCCGCACTGCGTCCTTGCCCGACCGGGCGAACGCCGAGCGCTGCGCCGTGTAGAACGCGAGCCGGGTCCTGCCGGCCACGATTTCGACCTGGCTGCCCGACGGGTAGAGAAACCCCGCACTCAGCGCCACCGCGTCGCGCGGTAGTCCCGGCCGCTCAGTCACCGTGAGAACTACGTCGCCCCGACCTGGCAGCCGAACGCTGGACGAGGCAGTACGGGTATAGGCGTAGCATACCATCGTTCCCGCGGCCCGATGTGTCGCTGCCCGCCAATCTCCCCATCGCCCGATCAGTGTCGGCCGCGCGATCGGATGCGTCGCCCGGCCTCCTGGCCCACGGGCCGACGAACCGGCCGACGCCGGCGTGCAAGCCAGGGCGAGGCTCAGAACCGTCGCGAGGGGGAGAACCCGTATCACCGTCGACACATACGGACTGCGCCGCCTGACAACAACCGCAGGCCCCGCCGCTCACGATCGAGAGAGTATCGCGATTGCCGACGCGACCTGCTTGCGAACCGGTCGGCGCATTCTGTTAATGATGAGATGGATCAGACCGCAGAGACTGCTACCGCCGATGAGTTTGTCGATCTGATCGGCCGAAAAGCGTGGCAAGCCCGCATCGACGCCATCGTGCAGGCGCAGCCGCTGCCTGGGAAACCCAACTATTGCGCGCGTGACGTGTTGCGCCGGCATGCGATTGAGATCTCGATCCAGCGTCATCGCCGCAGCTCGCGCAAGCCCGTGCAAGCCAGCGACGCCCGGATCGCCGCCCTGGCGGCCGAGGCCGTTCGCGTGCATCGGTCGCTGCCTGCGGCCGGCCGCCGTCGCTTTGAGCGCAAGCTCGAGCACGCCATGCTCGACGGACAGTCGCTCACCCCATTGTTCCACCTGCTTCGGACGGCGTGGCTGCACCGGAGGCGCGGTTTCGAGGTCTGCTTTGCCGGGCTCGCCGATGGCGCGTGCTGCGATCTCATCATCAGCCGCAACGCGGTCGAGGCCGAGGTGGCCTGCAGCGTCGTCTCCGCAGAGACCGGCCGCGATCTCCATCGTGGCGCGTGGTTCAGGCTGGCCGACCGGATCGATCCCGACCTGCAGACCTGGCTTGCCGCCCATCCCGGCCGATACCTGCTCAAGATGACGCTCCCGCAAGGGTTGCGCCTGGCCGGCGAGGGCTCGCGCGACCGGGACGACGAACTCGCAGACCTGCATCGGCGGATCAAGCAGCTTCTCGCCGAACGACGCCGCTCCGATTACGGCGACGCCGCGGTGATCCGGCTTGACCCGTTGTTTCTCGCGGGCGCCCAGGCAGGCGAGCTCGGCATCATGACGCGTCTGCAGGCCGAGTTCGGACCCGATACCCAACTTGCGGTGACCATCGGCGGCAACGGTATCTTTGCGATGGCAGCCCATGCCGGCCGCGCCAGCGATGTGCCCGCTGCCGTCCGGCGCCACATGTCCGTCCTGGCGCCAGCAAGCCTGACCGGCCTCCGTCCCGGCATCCTCGCGATTTTCGTCGACGACACTGAACTGTCGGAGTGGCGCCGGCTCGCTCGGGAAATGAGCCTGGAAGCCGAGGCTCGCCACTTCCTCACCACGCCGGATGCACGCAACGTCGTCTCCGTCGCCTGCACGTCACGCCACGAGTTGTTCGACCATGTTGCGGAGGACTCCGAGTTCCGCTTCCGCAACCCGGGCCACAAGGCCTGCAAGGTGGAGGCGCTCGCGCCCTCGATCATGTCGTCGAATTAAATCTGTCGAAGTTACATGGACGGTCTCATTGAGGCCACGATCTCGCGTTGATACTGGCCTGTCGGCACGGACAGGAGAGGCGGATGGATGACAAGGACTACGCGGCAAAGCTCGACGAGCTGGATCATCTCCTGAACGACTGGGATGCGCCGTTGGAGCCTGGACGCGTCTGGACCCTGCTGGCCGAAGTATCGCTGCACGACCACGTCACGCCAGGCGAGCCGCCAGCAGGAACTCCAGGTTCCCCTCCGGCCCGCTGATCGGACTTTGCTCCACGCCGAGCACCGACCATCCGGGCTGGCCCGACCACCATCGAACGATCTCCTCGCAAACGCGGCGGTGCACTGCCTGGTCCCGCACCACCCCCTTGGCCCCGATGTCGGCCGGTCCCGCTTCGAACTGCGGCTTGATCAACGCGACTGCGAATGCTCCCGGCGCACATTGCGACAGAGGTGCCGGCAGCACGGTTCGAAGACCGATGAAACTGGCGTCACAGACCATCGCGCCGATGCGTCCTGCATCCTCACCGAGCACGCTTGGATCGAGGCTGCGCGCATTGACCCGTTCATGCACCGCAACGCGCGGATCGGACCTGATCCTCCACGCGAGCTGGCCGTGACCGACATCGACCGCATGCACCCGGGCCGCACCACGCGCCAACAGCACGTCGGTGAACCCGCCCGTTGATGCACCGATGTCGAGGCAGACCAGGCCCGCGGGTGACAGCCCGAAATGCGTCAAGCCGTGGTCGAGCTTCAGTCCGCCGCGCGACACCCAGGGGTGGTCGCGTCCGCGAAGTGATACCGGCGCGTCGGCGGCCAGCAGATCGCCCGCTTTGCCGATCCGCCGATCCCCGCTCCAGGCCAGCCCCGCCAGAATGACCGCTGCCGCGCGTGCCCGGCTCTCGACCAGACCGCGCTCCACCAGCATCTGATCGGCACGGCGCTTCATAAAGAGCCGAAGCAGGCGGCCTCAGACGGTCTTCAGGCCCGTGCGCCCCTGGCTTCGCTTTCCAGAGCGCCGACGGCGGCGGCTGCGATGTGGGAGGGTGCGAGCCCT
>CAXTSH010000187.1:0-4160 GCA_964246925.1 uncultured Acetobacteraceae bacterium | reverse complement strand
TTCCTGCAACGCCTGGTCGAGGTCGCGCAGCAAGGGTCCGAGCCGCTGCACGAGACGCTCGCCGGCCTCGGTCGTCGACACGCTGCGCGTCGTGCGGTGCAGCAGGCGCAGTCCCATCGTGCGCTCCAGCGACTGCATCATGTGGCTGAGGGTGGAGGCGGACAGCCCGAGTTCGTCGGCGGCCTTGCGGAAGCTCCGGTGGGCCGAGATTGCGGCGAAGGCGGCCAGATCGCCGAGACCAGGTCTGGTCATTGATGGGTCAGACGCATGAGCTCATCCGATAACAGCGCTCTTATGTCAGGAAGGGCGAGCTTCCAACTGAGGCGGTGACGCATCGGCGTGCTTTTGGGAGGCTCCAATGTCCAGGACCTGGTTCATCACTGGTGCTTCGTCCGGCTTCGGACATGGATTGACTGCGACATTGCTGGCGCGCGGCGACCGGGTGGCCGCCACCGTGCGCAAGGCGTCGGCACTCGACGACCTGAAGGCGGAGCATGGCGACCAGCTCCACGTCGCCGTGCTCGACGTGACGGAGACGCAAGCGGTGCGCGACGTGGTCGAGCAGGCGTTCCGGCAGATGGAACGGATCGACGTCGTGGTGAGCAACGCGGCCTATGGGCTGTTCGGCGCCGCCGAGGAACTGACCGACGAACAGATCAGGCACCAGATCGACACCAACCTGATCGGCTCGATCCAGGTCATCCGAAGCGCGCTGCCGCATCTGCGGGCGCAGGGGGGTGGGCGGATCCTGCAGGTCTCGTCGGAGGGCGGCCAGATCGCCTATCCGAACTTCAGCCTGTATCACGCCAGCAAGTGGGGGATCGAAGGCTTCGTGGAGTCGGTTGCCCAGGAGGTGGCGCCGTTCGGCATCGAGTTCACGCTCGTCGAGCCCGGCCCTGCCCGGACCAGCTTCCGTCTCGGCCTGGTCAGCCCGCCGCCGATGCCGGTCTATGACGACACGCCGGCCGGCGAGGTGCGTCGCGCGGTGGCGACCGGCGCGTTCGCGCTTCGCGGCGATCCCGACAAGATGGTCGACGCGATCATCAGGTCGGTCGATCAGGTTCCGGCGCCGAAGCGGCTGCTGATGGGCCGCGACGCTTACGGGCGGGTCCGCGCGGCGCTCGTCGAGCGGCTTGCCGCACTGGAGGCCCAGGAGGAGATCGCGCTGTCGACCGAGATCGATGGTTGAGTGTCAGAGGGGCTGCAGGTTCGATCAGGGCGCGAAGTTTCCGGGAGCGCCGACGTAGCTGCTTGAGCTGCGCTGGTAGAATGTGGCGGGCGGCCCGGGTTTGCAGGCCGACAAGGCCAAGGCGCAGGTCAGCAACAGCACGCCAGACTTCGTCAACGCCTGGATGGGCGGCGTCTTTGGCTGTCCTGCCGTAGGCGAAATCATGCTCGAACGCACCTCGCCGATCGACCGTCGCTCAAGGATCGGATCTGGCCAGAACAGACGGTGAGGATCGACGCGTATTTCCCGACACCATCGTGCGAGCGTTCGGAGCACCACGGGACGCAGGATCGGGCGACAGCCCGCTTCGGCCGATCCATTGGGCGAAGCTGCCGGACAGAACGGCATCTCCATGCAGCTCGATCCGCTTTGCCCTGAGTTCGGCGCCAAAGTCGCTCAGCCCCATCCAGGCGGACGTCATCGCTTTCAGATCTGCCGTGACAAAAAGGTCGACGTCGTGGCCTGGATCGACCGAGCATAGATCCACCGGCCTTCCCGGCGCGACAATCAACCAGTATCTCGCCTCGGCATCAGGCAGTTCGTTGAAGTCGAATTCGATGACCACCCGGCGGTTCGGCATCGGGTCGGGGCGCAGGTTGCGACGAACGTTCCACATCAGCAAACGCGCATCGAGGTTCGCAAGCGAACACTCCGACTCGACCCAGCGCAACGCCCAGCGTCCGAGTCCTCGGACGATAGGCGCCAACTCCTGGCCTGACGGCGTCAATGTGTATTCGTGATCGGCGCGCAGCAGGACGCCAGCCTTCTCGAGCTCACGCAGACGCTTGGCCAACAGGGCAGACGACATTCTCGGCACCCCGCGGCGGATTTCGTTGAACCGTGTGGAGCCGGACAGCATCTCGCCGAGCACGACCAGGGTCCAGCGCGTCGCCAGCAACTCGGCCGCCATGGCCACGGGACAGAACTGACCGTAAAGCGACGCCTCTCCAGCCGGGATCAGGATCCGATTGCCGCCCGGCACCTCGCTCCCAGGCTCCATTGCTTCAGTTCCTGAACTTGCCGCCGCCAGTGGTCCTGCAACAATCGCACGTCCAGCAGGAGCAAACCAATGCCATTAGTCGATATTCATCTGATCAAGGGCGTGTTCACGCATGAACAGAAGCAGGCGATGATTGCCAAGGTGACGGATGCGATGGTCTCGGTGGAGGGGGAAAACCTCCGCGGGGTCACCTGGGTCAAGATCAACGAAGTCGAGGGCGGCGACTGGGCGATCGGCGGCCAGCCGCTGCAGGCGGCCGACGTAAAGAAGATGGCTCGGGGCTGATGGCTGTCGGCGAAAAGTAGGCGGGCCTTCGATAAAGGCCCAATTCGCTAGCCTTTGGCTGGGATCGGGGCGGCTGGCGTTTCGGCACCGCCGAGCGTGCGCAGGTAGGCGATGATGTCGCGTCTCGCCTCCCTGCCCGGAACCTTCAGGCCCATGGCGGCGCCGGGCACGTCGGCCTGCGGGTTCTGGAGCCATGTATCCAGGGCGGCGGTGGTCCAGGTGAGGTGTGAGCGGGTCAGGGCCGCGGAATAGGGATAGGCGGCCAGCGAGGCGGCCGGGCGGCCGAACACGCCGGCGAGCGAGGGGGCGCCGCGGCCGCTCCCGTGGCAGCCGGCGCAGTGCTCGGCGAACAGGGTCTGGCCGGCAGCCGGGTCCGGCGGGGCGTCGGCAAAACGGGCGAGGTCCGCGGCCGCTCCCGGGTTGCGCGAAATGAAGAAGGTGTAGGAGAGGGTGATGTTGCCGACGTCCGTCGTCGACGGGTCGGTGGCGAGGCGCCGGTCGACGAAGAAGGTGACGGGCATCTCGACCTTCTGGTGCGGGGCGAGGCGCTCCTCCTCGAAGCAGAAGCACTGGATCTTCTTGAAGTAGATGCCTGCCTTGTCGGGCGTGACGTTGAAGGTGGCGTGACCGACGATCGGATGGTCGGAGACGTTCTCGGCCTCGAAGAAGGCCATGCTGGCCTGGCCGAGATGGACGCGCTCGTCGGCCTGCATCGGCACGAAGCGCCAGGCCATGCCGGGGGCGACCGCGGTGGTGAAGGCCACGTCGACGGTGCGTTCGGAGGGCAGGCCCGCGACGGCCTGAGCCCGGCCGGTGGTGCCGGCGTAGCCGGTGGCGGCACAGAACAGCCGGTAGAGGGGGACGGAGAACGACACCAGGGTCAGCATCACGGCCACGGCCGCGAGCAGGCAAGCGAGGGTGACGATCTTGCCGCGGGTCCCTTTAGTCATGGGTCGCTAAGTGGGGACGGCGGCTGCGTGGTTGAGGGGCCGTGATCGCGGATGAAGCCGGGAACCGACTGCGATGGAGGCCTGGACGTAGGCGCGGGTATAACTGCGACAATGCCAGAAGGTCGCGTTCGAGGAGATCGCAGCGGCACACCGACATCTTGAAGCCGGCAAGCAGGTCGGTAAGACTGACGGCACCGTGTGAGTTGGATGGCGTCAGATGAGCGACCTTCCCGCGGCAGTCACCATGGCGGAGCGTTGTCGCTTGTCGACTGCCTCACCGTCGCGACTTGGCCGGTCGGATCATTCGCCGAAAATCCCATCCTCCGCTCCGACGGGTTCGTGTGTATGGCCCTCCGTTCCGCTAACCGCATCGATTGCGGCGAGCCGGCGACCGGCGCAAGACGCGTGCTTGCCAGCTCGACCGCGCCGCGGATGGGTCGTGCCGCATTCCGGCAATCGATTTCGGGGAGCCTTACCGCCGGGGGCATGTGGCTCGCCGACGCATCCGGGGTGATGATTTCGCGATCGGCGCGTCGGGAGCACCGGGACGTGCTGCAAGACGAAGTGACGCGAGCGGAGTCGACCGCTTGCAATGGAACGGGGAGAGCGCCCATGGCGACAGCAACCTTCAAGGCATTCCAGGCCGTTGGCCGAGGGAGGCTCGAACTTGTCCAACGACCGGTTGAGCCGGCGATGG
>CAXTSH010000186.1:728-4226 GCA_964246925.1 uncultured Acetobacteraceae bacterium | reverse complement strand
AGCCTCAGCGAATCAGATCAAGACCCGCGCCGCTATGAGTTTTTCGAGGTGTCCGTTTGACGAGAGTGCCAGAACCGGTAGCACCATGAAGTCAGCTTTAGGCATGTCTAACGAACCGTCTCTTCTTCGCTATGTGCGCCGCCATTGCGACAGGTGGGCGGCCCCGCTTGACGCGCTCCGGCCGACTTGGCGCACACTTAAACCATCAACTGCTCTGGGTTCATGGCGCCGGCGACCTGAGCTATGCAACTACTACACACGTCAAGATCTCGTGAATGCCAGTGTATAACGCTCAACGCGAGTGATATATATTACCTGGTCGCGGCAGTCGTGTAGCGCCGCCGCGAGTGCTGGAGCCCGCGATGACCCAATTCTTTGACCGGCAGCAGACCCTTCCCGTCGTCGAAGCGGACCTGTTCTACCTCGCGCCCGGTATCGAACGCCCGAGGATCTACGTCGACGAACCCCCGCCCGGAGAGCCGCGCAGCAACGCCGTTTATGAACCGCACCGGGCAGCCATCCGCGACCTACGGCCGGTCGCCGGCGAGGTGTCGCTCGATCGGGAAGGCTTTGCCCTGGTCGATGCCGCGACGTCGGTCCGCGACTTCTACGACGAGGCCGAGGTCACGAATGCCTACTACCCGGAAGTCGAGCGGCTGCTTCGCGCGGCAACCGGCGCGACACGGGTTTTCTTCTTTGATCACACCGTTCGTCGGCGTGTCCCGGGCGCGGACGAGCGCGCACCGGGCGTGCCGCGCCAGCCGGTTCCCCGCGTGCATGTAGACCATACCGCCCGCTCCGGCCCCCAGAACGTGCGCGACCGGCTGGGCAGCGAGGCGGAAGCGCTGCTGCAGGGCAGGGTCCGCATCATCAACACGTGGCGGCCCATTCGTGGCCCGCTGCACGATGCGCCGCTCGCCGTCTGCGACGCACGCAGCGTTGCCTTCGAGGACCTGGTTTCCTCCGACCTGGTCTACCAGCACCGGGTCGGCGAGACCTATGCAGTGAGGCACAACCCGGCGCACCGCTGGTTCTACATTCCCGGCATGCTGGCGAGCGAGGCGCTGCTCATAAAATGCTTCGACTCCGAGACGGATGGCCGGGCGCGCTTCGCCCCGCACACCGCCTTCGAGGATCCCAACACCCCGGCGGACGCCCTGCCGCGCGAGAGCATCGAGGTGCGCGCCCTCCTGTTCGGCTAGGCACTTCGGCAACCAAACGACCCTCCAGGAGGATATGCCATGCCCGCCAAGCTTCCCGCCGTCCGCTTCCGCCTGTCGGGAGAGGGCACCGGCGTCGCGCAGACCATCCACGAGGAGGGCAGCGCGCACGTCATCCAGACCGATGCTCATCCGTCGTTCGGCGGCCACGACACCGCGCCGAGTCCGCTGGCCTACGCCCTGGCAGCCCTCACGTCGTGCACGCAGGTGACGTCCCAGATCGTCGCTCGCGACCTCGGCCTGACCCTCGGGCGCTTCAAGGTCGATGTCGACGCGCGGCTCGATCCCACGGTGCTCGCGACCGGCGCCGAGGGCGTCAGCAACTTCACCGACCTCACGCTCTCCACCACGATCGAGACGGATGCGGCGCCGGAGCTGTTTCGCCAGTTCGGGAGCGAAGTGGAGCGGCGTTGCCCCGTCAGCCAATTGTTCCGCCGCAGCGGCGTGAACGTCAGCGCGGTCTGGACCGCGATCGCGCCCGCCTCCGCGGTGCTCGCTGCCGACTGACGCCTCGGCATGCGCCGTGACATGTCGGCGCGACTGAGAGAGTGAACGACCCCTGCGCTCAGCCCGGTTTGGAGTGCATCAGGCGACGGAGCGGCGCATCGTGCCGGCCTTCAGACATCGGCAGGCGCGGGGACACGGGTGATGACGGACAGCAAGGTCAGGACGATCGGCGACCGCGCCCTCGCGCCCGAAACGTTGATGCTCGGCTACGGCTACGACCCGTCGCTGTCCGAAGGCTCGGTCAAGCCGCCGGTGTTCCTGACCTCGACGTTCGTGTTCCGCTCCGCCGAGGACGGACGCGACTTCTTCGACGTCGTCGCCGGGCGCAAGCCGGTGCCGGGCGGCGGGGCAGGGCTCGTCTACTCGCGGTTCAACCACCCCAACAGCGAGATCATCGAGGACCGCCTCGCAATCTACGAAGCCGGGGAGCAGGCACTGGTCTTCAGCTCCGGCATGGCGGCGATCACCACCGCCATCCTGGCCACCGCCCGCCCCGGCGACGTCATCCTGCACAGCCAGCCGCTCTACGGCGGCACCGAGACCCTGCTCGCCCGCACCCTGACCAATCTCGGCATCGTCGCACACGGCTTTCCCGACGGCGGCAACCCGGACGCCATCCATCAGGCGGCCCAGGCCGCCGCCCAATTCGGCCGCCTCAGCCTCATGGTGATCGAGACGCCGTCCAACCCGCTCAACACGCTGGTCGACATCGCAGCCGTGCGGGCGGTCTCGGACCGGATCGGCGAGGCGACCGGCCTGCGCCCCCTGGTCCTGTGTGACAACACCATGCTGAGCCCGGTATTCCAGCAGCCGCTCCGCCATGGCGCCGACCTCGTGTTGGCGTCGCTGACCAAATATATCGGCGGCCACAGCGACCTGATCGGCGGCGCAGTGATCGGCAGCCAGGCGCTGCTGCTGCCCGTCAGGCTGCTGCGCAGCGCGATCGGCACCCAGCTCGATCCGCACTCCTGCTGGATGGTCGGCCGCTCGCTCGAGACCATGGCGGTGCGTGTCCGCGCCGCCGCCGGCAATGCGTCGTCTGTGATCCGCGCCATGGACGCCCATCCCAAGGTCGTCGCCGTGCACGCGCTCGGTCCCGGCCGCGGCAGCGACATCGTGCGTCGCATCTACGCCGCGCAGTGCACCGGTCCCGGATCGACGTTCGCCATCGAGATTGCCGGCGGACAGGCCGAGGCCTTCCGGGTGCTCAACCGGTTGCGCCTGTTCAAGCTCGCGGTCAGTCTCGGCGGCACCGAATCGCTCGCCTGCCATCCCGCTTCGACCACGCATTCCGGCGTTCCGGCCGAGCTGCGCGCCCGGATCGGCGTCACCGACGGTTTGATCCGGCTCAGCATCGGACTCGAGAACGCGGACGATCTGGTGGCCGACCTCAACGAAGCGCTGGCCGTTCTGGACACGGTCGTCGACTGACACCGGCGCCAACGGACACGCTTACACTTGTGGCGTCACACCCGGCCGCCTCCGATCTCGACCCCTGCGTACCGCGAATTTCAAGTTTGGCGTCGGCATCCTGAGCGTGGCTGGCATCGTGGGAGAGCGCCGATCGCCATTACCGACACCACCAATTTCAAGTCGGACCAGGCGCCGACCGCTCGATGACACCAGCAATTTCAAGAGGCGAAACGGCGGTCCGGCTTGACGCAGACGGTCGCGGGAGGCTCGATGCGGCGCCATGACCACCGGAAATTTCAAGTCGAGCGAGGAGAGGGGGGGGGGGGGGGGGGGGGCGGGGGGGCGCCCCGGCCGAGCG
>CAXTSH010000186.1:0-718 GCA_964246925.1 uncultured Acetobacteraceae bacterium | reverse complement strand
CCCGGCTTGACGCAAACGGAAGCGGGCGGCTCTATGCGGCCCCATCACCACCGCAAATTTCAATTCAGACGGGCTGATCGGGGCTCTGCCCCGAACCCCGCCAGGGGGCGGCCCCCTGGACCGCCATTATTTTCAAGGGCTGCGTCTGGCCTTCCTCGTCCTGCTCGCCGCCGTGCCGGCGCAGGCCGCCACCGGTGCGGTCGTTCTGAGTGCGCAGCCGGGAACGTCGCTCGACGACGCCGCTCGGACGCTGGCTGCCCACGACATCGCCCAATCGGTGGCACACGGCGAGCAGCCGCTGGTCCTGGTCGGTTCGGCACGGCTGTCGACCCGCCACGGCGCGCCCGCCGCGCTCTTCGTGCAGCTCCAGTCCGCAGCGCTGTGCGGCTCGGCGGGCTGCGACACGTCGGTCTATCTGTCCGACCACGGAAGCTGGCATCGTGTGCTCGACTCGGTGAGCGGCCCGGTCACCGTCCTGCCGCGCTGGCACGGTCACATGCACGACCTGCTGGTCGGAACCGACGACCGCTGGGTGTGGGCGGGGAACGCCTACCGCGACACCGTCGCCGCACCCCAGCTCACCGGTCTGAAACGGTCGGTCGAACGCCACCAGGCCGCCGTCGCCCGCGGCGACGCGCGCCCGCCACACTGACGCCGCCGGATGGAGCGGGTGAAGGGAATCGAACCCTCGTATGCAGCTTGGGAAGCTGCCGTTCTA
>CAXTSH010000185.1:827-4245 GCA_964246925.1 uncultured Acetobacteraceae bacterium | reverse complement strand
AGGGCTCGCACCCTCCCACATCGCAGCCGCCGCCGTCGGCGCTCTGGAAAGCGAATTGGCATCGGGGTCCGTGCCTCAACCGGCAGGAGCACGCCGCCGATGATCTCCCGCACCATCCTTGGCGCCCTCGTGCTCGCGGCTCCTTCCATGGCCACCGCCCAGTCCACGACCGCGACGGGCGCCAGCGCGCCGATCGCAGCCCTCCAGCAGGCGCTCGCCCGCAACGAGTCCTCAGGCGGAAGCTTCAGCGCCCGCGCCGCTGCCCTGAGCCCCGTGATCGATCAGGCCTTCAACCTGCCGGTCATCCTGGCCCACGCCGTCGGCCTCCAATACGCGAGCATCCCGCCCGCCAAGCAGGCGCAGTTGCTGCAGGTGTTTCGCCAGTTCACCGTCGCGAGCTACGTCTCGAACTTTTCGGGCAGCGGCGACCGGTTCTCGATCTCGCCGCAGACGCGCCAGGCCGGAACCGACACCGTCGTGCAGACCGCGATCGCACCCGCAAGCGGAGATGCGACCCGTGTCGACTACGTCATGCGATCCGGAGCGAAGGGTTATCAGGCGGTCGATGTCCTCCTCGATGGTACCATCAGCCGCGTCGCCGTCGAGCGTTCCGACTTCCGGTCGGTCCTGGAAAGCGGCGGCGCCGACGCCTTGATCAAGAGCCTCTCGCAGAAGGTGTCGGCCCTGTCCAACGGTCAGCTTCAACCCTGACGCCACCATGCACCCGTTTATTCCGATCGACATCGTTTCCGTCGCCGCCAGCGTCATGGCGCTGGCGGGGTGCCTGCAGGCCGCCGCCGCCGCCCGTCTGGTCCGTCGCTTCTCGACGTTACCGGCGGACCCATTCGCCGAACCCTTGCCCCCGGCAACCCTGCTCAAGCCGCTCCACGGCGACGAGCCGATGCTTGAAGAGGCACTCGCCAGCTTCTGCGCGCAGGACTACCCGAGCCTCCAGATCGTCTTCGGCGTTCAGCGAAACGACGATCCGGCCATCCACGTCGTCGATCGCCTCCGCGCCCGCTTTCCCGACCGCGACATGACGCTCGTCATCGACGGCTCCCGCCACGGTCCCAACCGGAAGGTCGACAACCTCATCAACATGCGGCCGTTCGCCAAGCACCCGCTTCTGGTGATCTCGGACGCCGACATTCACGCCGCCCCCGACATGGTCCGATCGGTCCTGGCCCCGCTCCGCAATCCTCGGACCGGCCTCGTCACCACCCTCTACACCGGCCTGCCGGCGTCCAGGCAGATCTATCGTCTGCTCGGCGCGGCCCAGATCAACACGACGTTCCTGCCTGGCGCCCTGCTCGGCCGCGCGATGGGCCGCGAGGATTGCCTCGGCGCGGTCATGGCGCTGTCGGCCGACACGCTCGCCGCGATCGGCGGCTTCTCCGCACTCTCCCCGCATCTGGCCGACGATGCCGTGCTCGGCCGCAAAGTCCGTGCGCTCGGTCTGCACGTGGCTCTCGCCCGGACCGTTCCCGCGACCAGCGTCATCGAGACCGGCTTTGCCGACCTGTTCATCCACGAACTCCGCTGGGGGCGGACCAACCGAGGCCAGGCCCCCGTCGGCTATCCGATGTCCATCGTCCAGGCGCCGGTTGCCTGGGCGATGCTCGCGGTCGCTTCAAGCGATCTGTCGACGCTCTCGCTCGGGCTGCTCGGTGCCGTGTGGGTGCTCCGCGCACTGCTCGGCCGCGACTCGGAAAGGCGTCTGTGCGGTCGCCCGGTCTCGCCGTTCTGGCTGGCACCGCTTCGCGACCTGCTGTCGGTCGCCGTGATCATCGTCAGCCATTTCGGTGGCCACGTCGCCTGGCGCGGTCACCGGATGCACATCTCGGCCCACCGCAACCTGCGTGCCGAGCCCCTGTCGCCCAAGTCGCTGGCGATCGGTCAACTGAGGACCTAGTCGATGATGAAGACGCTGTTCCTGCAACCGCCATCCTTCGACGGCTTCGACGGCGGTGCCGGGTCGCGCTACCAGGCCAGGCGGGAGATCAAGTCGTTCTGGTTCCCGACCTGGCTCGCCCAGCCGGCCGCCCTGATCGAGGGCAGCCGGCTGATCGACGCGCCGCCCGCGCGCCTCGGCATGGACCCGGTCATCGAAGCCGCCCGACAGAGCGACCTCGTCGTGATCCATACCTCCACGCCGTCGTTCGGGAAGGACGCCGAAGTGGCCCAGGCGCTGCGCGACGCCAAGCCCTCGCTCACCATCGGCTTCATCGGCGCCAAGGTCGCCGTTCAGCCCGACGAGAGCCTCCGCGGAGCGCCGGCCGTCGACTTCGTCGCCCGCAACGAGTTCGATTTCACCATCAAGGAAGTGGCCGAGGGTCGCCCGTTCGCCGAAATCGACGGGATCACCTACCGCAACCCCGACGGCACGCTGACCGCCAACCGCGAGCGCGCCATTCTCGAAGACATGGACCAGCTTCCGTTCGTCTCCGAGGTCTACAAGAAGAACCTGCGGATCGAGGACTACTTCATCGGCTACCTGCAGCACCCGTACGTGTCGATCTACACCGGCCGCGGCTGCAAATCCCGTTGCACCTTCTGCCTCTGGCCACAGACCGTCGGCGGCCACCGCTACCGCACCCGCTCACCGTCCCACGTGGCGGCGGAAATCGCCTACATCCAGAAAGCGTTTCCACAAACACGTGAAATCTTCTTCGACGACGACACCTTCACCGACGACCTGCCGCGCGCGGAAGCGATCGCCCGCGAACTCGGCCGCATGGGCGTCACCTGGTCCTGCAACGCGAAAGCCAACGTCCCCCGCGACACGCTGAAAGTCCTCAAGGATAACGGACTCCGCCTCCTGCTCGTCGGCTACGAGAGCGGCAACCAGCAGATCCTGCACAACATCAAGAAGGGCATGCGCATCGAGGTCGCGCGCGAATTCACCCGCAACTGCCACGAGCTCGGCATCAAGATACACGGCACCTTCATCCTGGGACTCCCCGGGGAAACCCAGGACACCATCCGTGAGACCATCCGTTTTGCGACCGAGATAAACCCGCACACCCTGCAGGTCTCGCTCGCAGCACCCTATCCCGGCACCTTCCTGCACAAACAGGCGACCGAGAACGGCTGGTTCGACGCCGCCAACGCCGAGCTGATCGACGACCACGGCGTGCAGATCGCGCCCCTGCAATACCCGCATCTGTCGCACACCGAAATCCACGACAGCGTCGAGACCTTCTACCGGAAGTTCTATTTCCGCGCGCCGAAAATTGCGTCCATCGTCGGCGAGATGGTCACCTCGCCCCAGATGATGAAGCGCCGACTGCGCGAGGGTGTGGAGTTCTTTCAATTCCTCAAGGAACGCCGCGCGGCGTAGACGCAAAGGTGGGGGGGGGGGGCGCGCCCCCCCCCCGCGGGGGGGCCCGCCCCGCCCGCCCGGGGGGCGGGGGGGGGG
>CAXTSH010000185.1:0-817 GCA_964246925.1 uncultured Acetobacteraceae bacterium | reverse complement strand
GGGGTGGGCTGTCATTACAATCCCACACGCCCCCCGGCGGGGCTTCCACCAACGGGGGCGCCCCCCCCCCCCACCCCGCCGGGGGCAGCGCCCCCGAACCCGCGTCATTATTTCAGCGGATGATTTCGGGCTTTCGGAAGCCGTCAACGAGGGCATCGAACGCGCACACACGGATGGCATCCTCTCGACCGCCAGCCTCATGGTTGCAGGCCACGCCGCCGACGACGCCATTCGACGCGCACGCCGACTGCCGAACCTCCGCGTCGGGCTGCACCTCGTCGTCGTTGAAGGACCTTCCGTCCTGCCGCACGCCCGTATCCCGTATCTTGTCAAACACGACAAGAAATTCGGTTCCGATCAGGTCCGACGCGGCATCCGTTACTTCTTCAATCCCGAAGCACGACGCGAACTCGCCACGGAAATCCGCGCCCAGTTCGAGGCCTTCGCCGCGACCGGCCTGACGCTCGACCATGCCAACGCCCACAAGCACATGCACCTTCATCCCACCATCGGACGCATGCTCATCGACATCGGCCGCGACTACGGACTGCGCGCGGTCCGCGTTCCCGCCGAACCCGCCGCCCCACTCGCGGCCTGCGGCACGCGCCCGACCCTCGGCGCGGCCACGCTGCGCGCCTGGACCCGACGGCTCCGAAACCAGGTCGCACGCGCCGGCATGTTCACCACCGACCACTGCTTCGGCATCGCCTGGAGCGGCCACATGACCGCCCCCCGCCTCTGCTGCCTCCTCGACCACCTGCCGCCCGGAACCAGCGAGATCTACGTCCACCCCGCCGCCCGACGCGACGCCCTGCTT
>CAXTSH010000184.1:0-4258 GCA_964246925.1 uncultured Acetobacteraceae bacterium | reverse complement strand
CCTCCCCTCCACCGTCGTGCTGAGGTGCATCACGTGGCTGAATCGCTCGACCGCGAAACTCTCCACCACCCGCACGCTGCCGATGCTGGCCACCCGCCCCACGTCGTTGCGCCCCAGATCGACCAGCATCAGGTGCTCGGCCCGTTCCTTCGGGTCGGCCAGCAGCTCCGCCTCCAGCGCCAGATCCTCCGCCCGGTCCACCCCGCGCCGGCGCGTCCCGGCGAGCGGCCGTATCGTCACCATCCCATCCCGCAGCCGGACCAGCACTTCCGGCGAAGACCCCACGATCTCGAACCCGCCCGACCCGTCGTCCAGCTCCAGCAGATAAAGGAACGGCGCCGGATTGATCCGACGCAGTGCCCGGTACAGCGACAGCGCCGGCAACCCGAACGCCCGCGAGAAACGCTGGCTCGGCACCACCTGGAACGCGTCCCCGGCCGCGATCAGCGACCGGCACCGCTCCACCATGCCGAGGAACATCTCGCGCGTGCAGTTCGATGCCGGCTCCACGCCCGACGCCTCGTCCGCCACCGCCTCCGCCGCAGGCAGGCTCTCCGCCAGGCGAGCCGTCGCCCAGTCCAGCCGCGCCACCGCCTCCGCTTCGCCGCCGTCGCGCACGGGTGCCGCCAGCGTCAGCTCGTCGCGCACGTTGTCGAACACCGCGAACAGCGACGGCCGCAGCAGCATCGCTTCCGGCAGCCCCAGATCGTCGATCCCGTGCAGCGGCAGCCGCTCCATCTGCCGCACCATGTCGTAGCCGAGATAGCCGACCAGTCCCGCCACCATCGGCGGCATCCCGGCCGGCAGCGTCATCCGGTTGCCCGCCACCAGCCGCCGCAGGCTGTCGAGCGGACCAACATCCTCGGGCACGAACGCGAGGCCGCCACCCTCGACCGGCCGCCCGATCTCAGCCTGTCCCGCCCGGCACCGCCACAGCAGGTCCGGGTCCAGCCCGATCACCGAGTAGCGCCCGCGCGCTGCGCCGCCCTCGATGCTTTCCAGCAGGAAGCAGTTGGTCCGGCCGGCAGCCAGCCGGAGATAGGCGCCGACCGGGGTCAACAAATCCGCAGGCAGGACGCGCGACGCCACATCAAAAGGCCATGGGCATCGTGCGTCAGCACGCCTTCCGGCGTGACGCCCCTGGACCCCGCTGGAGCCAACGGCCCCAGACCCCTTCACTGCCCTAGCACACGCGTGACCGCGGCCTCGTTCAGCTTCGGGTTCATCTCCCGGACCACATACCCCGCGTAGCTCTCCTCCAGGTCGTTGGCGACGGCGAGCTTCATCTGGTTCTGCACCTGCTCGAAACGCTGCCCCTCGGCCGCCGGCTGCGGATGCCCGATCCCCGTCACCACGCCGACCGCGAACCCGTCACCGGTCTGCACCATCGTCGCCGTCCCCTGGGCGAGGCCGAACGCCACCCGCACTATCGGCAGCGGCACGTCGCCCGGAGCGGCGTTGCGCGCGAACGGCGCCGGCCTCGCGACCTCCAGCCCCGCCTTGGCCGCCGCCGCATCCAGCGAATGCGCGGCAGCCGCCGCCACATAGACCGACGTCGCCCGCTCCTCCGCCTCATGCCGCAGCGCCGCGTCGTGCCACTCGCTGATCACGTCATCGAGCGCCTCGTCGAACGTCCGCCGGCGCGGCGGCGTCACGCCCTCGACCTCGACCGCGTAATAGCTCCCGTCCGGCGCGGAGATCAGCGACGGCGGCGTCCCCGGCTTCTCCGCGAACGCGTGCGCGATCAGCGCCGCCTTCAGCGCGTCCGACCCCGGCAGCGGCGCCGGCTCCCCCGCCGCCGTCTGCCCACGCGCGTCCAGCGTCCCCTCGGCCGCCACCGCCCCGAGATCGGCCGGTATCTTGTCGAGCCCGCCGCCCGCGATCGCGTCCTGCAGACGATCGACCCGGTCCTGGATCGCGGACGCCGCCTGATGCTCGGCGAGCTGTTCGCGCAGCATCCCGCGCTCGCTCGCATAATCGCCCGACGCCGCCGCCGACCCGATCACCCGCAGCACCACCCACCCGGCCCCGTCATTGACCGGATCGGTGATCGCCCCTTCCGTCGCCGCGAACACCGCATGTCCCAGCGCGGGCGTCGGAAACTCGCGCTCCGTCGCGTCCGCCAGCGACACCGCCGTCCCGCCATCCGCGTCCGCCAGCGCCCGCACCGACGCCCATTGCGCCCCGCCCCGCCACAGCGCCGCGACCCCGTTCGCCTTCGCCTGGCTCGCCACCGTCACCACCTGCACCGACCGCCGCGCCGGCTTGAACAGCCGCGCCGCCTGCTGCGCATAGGCCGCCTTGATCGCCGCCTCCGGCACCGTGACGTCCTTCGCCACTGTCTCCGGAGACAGCACCACCGTACGTATCTTGCGATACTCCGGCGACGTGAACCGGTCCGGATGATTGCGATAGAACCGGTGCAGCACCGCCGGCGTCGGCTCCGGCGGTGACGGCATCGACGCGAACGGCACGCGGGCGAGCTCGACCGTCCGCGTCTCGGCAATGAAGTCGAACAGCGTTCGCACCATCGTCTGCGATGCCACCGCGACCCCGCGAACCGGCTCCATCAGCCCGCGCGACATCAGGTCGTCGCGCACCAGCGACAGCAGCCGCGGCTCCGTCAACCGGCTCGCCTGCAGCACCTGATCGAACTTCTGCCGGTCGAACTGCCCATCCGGCCCCTGGAACGCCGGGATCGCATAGACCGTCTGCCGCAGCAGACCGTCGGGCACGCGCAATCCGATCGACGCTCCCCGCGCCACCAGCGCCCGCTGCGTCACCAGTTGGCGCAGCACCTGTCCGCCGATCTCCCGCTTCATCTCCGGCGGCAACGCGCTCGGATCGGGTGGCCCACCCTGCTGGCGCGCCATCTGCTGCGCCGTCTCCTCGAGCTGACGCTCGTAGGCGTTGTCGAACTCGACCGCACTCACCCCCTGCCCGGCGACGGTGGCGACGTCGTCCGCCCCGACATTGCCGCCGCCGAACAGCGCCCCCTGGATGCCCCAGGCCCCGAACGCCACCGCGAGCACCACGGCTGCGATCCGCGCGACCCAGGAATTGGCGAAAACACGTCTGATCTGCGCGAGCATGAAGCTGTCCGGATACCGCCCGATCGGGCGGCGCACCATAGGTGCCGCCGGTCCTGCCCACAATTGCCACCGCAACGCCGCCGTGGTCTACCGGCGCCCTTCAAAGGGGACGGCCCATGGCGCAGTTGATCGCCGGCAACTGGAAGATGAACGGGCTGACCCAGGAGGCCACCGCCCTGCTGACCGCGCTCCGCGACGAGCTCGCCGGCGCCCCACCGGGCGCCGACCTCCTCATCTGCCCCCCTGCCACCCAGATCGCACTGGCAGCGAGCATCCTCGCCGGCACCCGGGTCCAGGTCGGCGCCCAGGACTGCCATCAGGAAGCCAAGGGCGCCCACACCGGCGACCTCTCCGCCCCCATGCTCGCCGAGCTGGGCGCCACTCACGTCATCGTCGGCCACTCCGAGCGGCGCGCCAACCACGGCGAGCTCGACGAGACCGTGCGCGAAAAAACTATCGCCGCCCGAAGCGCCAACCTGATCCCCATCGTCTGCGTCGGCGAAACCCTCGACCAGCGCACCACCGGCAGCGAGGTCGAGACCGTCGGCTGGCAGATCCAGGGCAGCCTGCCCGACAAGTTCGCCGACGGCCCCGGCGCCATCGCCTACGAACCGGTCTGGGCCATCGGCACCGGCAAGACCGCGACGAGCGCCGACATCGAGACCATGCACCGCTTCATCCGCGAGGAGCTCGTCCGCCAGTTCGGCGACGCCGGCCGCACGTTGCGCATCCTCTACGGCGGCTCCGTCAAATCCGACAACGCGAACGCGATCCTGCAAATTCCCGAAGTCGGCGGCGCGCTGGTCGGCGGCGCCAGCCTCGACGCGCGCGACTTCCTCACCATCTGGCAAGCGGCCCGATGATCACCAGCCTTCTCATCCTCCACCTTCTCGTCACGCTGGCCTTGATCGCCATCGTCCTCATCCAGCGCAGCGAAGGCGGGGGCTTGGGCATCGGCGCCACCCAGGGCATGGGCTCCTTCATGTCCGGCCGAGGCACCGCCAACCTCCTGACCCGCGGCACCGCATTCCTCGCCATCCTGTTCATGTCGCGCTCGCTGCTGCTCGCCGTGCTCAACCGCGGCACCGCCGGCGTCGGCAACGACATCCTCGGCGACCCGCGCGCCGCCGACCACGTGTCGCGAACCCACCCGAACCCCACCAAGC
>CAXTSH010000183.1:0-4395 GCA_964246925.1 uncultured Acetobacteraceae bacterium | reverse complement strand
CCCAGCGCAGGTTGGCATCAGTGTCGACGATCGCCGGCGAGTTCGTGCTGCAGTAATTCTTCAGAATGAAATAGTTGAAGCCGATGTCGGAGACGTTTTTGCGATTCTGCTGCAGGACGGGCGCGTTGATCGGCGCGCAAGGGTCCATGTAGGAGGCGGTCGTGACCGGCTTGACCGCGACCGCGTTCGATCCGTCGGCGAAGGTGAACAGCAGCACCACGGTGTTGTTGCTGCCGGCGTAGAGGCCCCATGCCGGGACGGTGACGTCGCTGCCGGCGAGGTAGCCGTGCGTGGACAGATAGTTGGCGGTGTAGGTGGCGACGATCGGCAGGACCAGGGATCCGGGCTTGGACACGATGCCGAACGTCACCGCGGCGAGAGGTGCGCCGCCGACGGTGGCTTCTATGTCGGCGATGAACGGCGTCGGTCCGGGGGAAGAGTTGCCGACCAGGACGTAGCCGGCAGCGGAGGCTGCCGATGGCAGCAGGAAGGCACAAGCGCACGCGGTGGCAAGAAGTCGGCCGCGACTTACCCGTCTGGAAACGAGCATGACGATCTTTCCCCGTCGTTACTTCAGGCAGTTTTTTGTTCGTTGCACAGTCGTTGGCTGTTGGCTAGCCATTATGTCAGCCACGGCCGGCGCGGTTGCTGCATCCCGGTGAGGCCGATCCCTTCAGGTATCGTGCGGCAGGATGTGCGGCTCGGTATGCAGCTTCCTCTGCCCTTCTGGGTCCTTGACCAGCCAGTAGACCAGGCCGAGCGCGAGGATGGAGATGGCGACCGCGACCGTCTCCGGCACGTCCGTCTTCCTGAGGTCGTCGATGATCACTTTCCGGACCGTCGCCAGCATGCCGATCAGGATGATCGAGCGGATACGGATCACACTGGTCTTGGGCACGGTCGTGTCGAGGAAGGAATGCTTGAACTCGAAGCCGATCAGGATGGTGAAGATCAGCGAGAAGATGTCGGGGTAGATCTTGGGATCGGTCGGGTCGAGGTCGCCGCCGATGAGAAGGTGGAAGACTTCGAGGATGAGATGCCAGGTCGCGAACGCGATCATCAGCACGAGGAGCAGGGTGAGGATGAAATTCACCGACCGCTCGAACGTGTCGTAGACCGTGTCGCCGATAATGGTGCTGAGCGAGAAGCGCATCAGCCAGGTATCGACAGGTCGGTCAGGCGGCGATGCTCGTCGACGGCAAAACGGTCGGTCATGCCGGCAATGTAGTCGGCGACCGCGCGGGCGGAGCGTTCGGCACCCTCGCGCGCGAGCGCCGACCATTCGGGCGGGAGCAGCCGCGGATCGCGGTGGAGGATCGAGAACAGCGAGCGGGTGACGTGACGAGCCTTTTCCGTCATGCGGTTGACGCGCCAATGGCGGTACATGCGCGCGTGCAGGAAGGCTCGGATGGCCTGATGCGCGCGGGCCGCGTCCTCATCGTAGGCCACGATGGGGCGGCCGGCGCGGCGGATGTCGCCTGCGTTGGCCGGAGCGAGTTCGGCGATCCGGCGCCTGGTCTCTGTCGTAAGTGAGGTGCAGAGCGTGTCGATGACGCGGCGGATGGTCTCGTGTCGCAGCTTGGCGGCCGGCAGGCCGGGTCCGAGCGCGCGGGCTTGCTTGAGCGCAGTCCCGATGAGCGGGATGTCGGCGAGATCGTCGAAGGTAAACAGCCCGGCGCGCAGCCCATCATCGAGGTCGTGGCTATGGTAGGCGATGTCGTCGGCCAGCGAGGCGACCTGGGCCTCGGCGGAGGGAAAGGTGTCGAGCTCCAGCGCGTGGCGGCGGTCGTAGCCGTAGACATAGGCCGACGGCGCGGTGAGTGGACCATTGTGCTTGGCGATGCCTTCAAGCGTGTTCCAGGTGAGGTTCAAGCCGTCGAAGCCAGCGTAGCGATTCTCCAGCAGGGTGACGATCCGCAGCGCCTGAGTGTTGTGGTCGAAGCCGCCGAAATCGGCCATTGCATCGCGCAGCGCGTCTTCGCCGGCGTGGCCGAAGGGCGTGTGACCAAGGTCGTGGGCGAGGGCAAGGGCTTCGGTAAGGTCCTCGTCGAGGCCAAGCTCGCGGGCGATCGAACGGCCGATCTGCGCCACCTCGATGCTGTGAGTCAGCCGGGTGCGGAAGAAATCGCCTTCGTGATTGACGAAGACCTGGGTCTTGTATTGCAGCTTGCGGAAAGCCGCGGAGTGGATGATGCGATCGCGGTCACGCTGGAACGGCGTGCGCGTGGCGGCTTCGGTCTCCGGATGGAGACGGAGGCGTTCCGGGTCTGGCATGGCGGCGAAGCGCGCTCGGTCCATCGGCTGCGGCGTAGCATCGGCTGGCCCGGTAGGTAAGACCGGAGGATCCAGGCGGCTTCAATTCCAGCACGGCGCGCGCTACATGCCCTGCATGGATCACATCGATCAGGTTGCGGCCACCGTGCCGTTTTCCGTCTCGCCGCGCGCGGCGTCGCGAATCAACCAAATCATCGCCGAGGTCGGAAGCCCGGACATGTTGCGGGTGGCTGTGCTGGCCGGCGGCTGCTCGGGGTTCCAGTACAAGTTCGAACTGGACGGGACGGTCGCGGCCGACGACGTCCTGCTCGAACGCGACGGGGCGCGGGTGGTGGTCGATCGCGCCAGTCTTGATCTGCTCGGAGGGGCGGAGCTCGATTTCGCCGACAAGCTGATGGGAGCGCACTTCACCGTGCGCAACCCGAACGCAACGTCGGCCTGCGGTTGCGGCACGTCGTTCTCGATTGACTGAGCGGGGCGGCTGAGCTGCCGTGCGGATCGCGACCTGGAACGTCAATTCGGTGCGGGCGCGGGAGGCCCATGTCGGGCGGTTTCTTGAACGCGCGCGACCGGATTTGCTGCTGCTGCAGGAAATCAAGTGCGAGGCGGCAAACTTCCCCGCGAGTTTCGAGGCGATCGGATACCAGGCCGCGATCGTCGGACAGAAGAGCTACAACGGGGTGGCGATCCTGGGCAGGGTGGCGTTCACCGTGTCCTGTGAGCGGCTGCCGGGTCTGGACGAGGCGTTGCCGCAGGCGCGCTATCTTGAGGTGCGTGCGGACGGGATCACCGTCGGCAATCTCTATCTGCCCAACGGCAACTCGGGCGGCGCCGACGGGTATGCGGCGAAACTGCGGTGGATGGAGGCGCTGCGCGCTCGCGCCGCTTCGATTCTCGAGAACGACCAGCCGCTGGTCCTGGCCGGAGACTACAACGTGTGTCCGACGGACGACGACTTCGCGACCGGAACGTTGCCGGCCGACGACGCGCTGGTCAGGCCGGAGACCCGGGCACGGTTTCGAGCGATGCTGTATGCGGGCCTGACCGACTCGGTGCGGGCGATGCAGCCGCGTGGTGCTGCATATACGTTCTGGGATTATCAGGCTGGATGCTGGCAGCGCGACCGAGGCTTGCGTATCGACCATGCGCTGCTGTCGGCGGAACTCGCCGAGCGCCTGGTCGGCTGCAGCATCGATCGGGTGCCGCGGGGGGAGGAGCAGCCGTCGGATCATACGCCGCTGATCATCGAGCTGGCGTCCGCAGGATGAGCGGGGGAGTGCGCATGGGGAGAACGCCATGACGGGCGCGCGCATTGTTCTGGCGATCGCGGCCTGCGCGCTGGTGGGGTGCAGCTCGAGCCTCGGTGGAAGCGGCGGCTCGCCGCCGGCCAAGACCTACATCATCCTGCCGAATGGCCATGAGGTCCCTGCGTCGACACAGACGCCGCCGCCGGATTAGGGCGCTCGATGCGGCAGAGGCCGCCTGGCGAGAGCGGCGCGGCGCGGGCCATGGTCTGGCCGGCGAAGACGTCGAAGGCCGGCGAGATCGCCAGGCCCGCACGATGCAGCATGTCTGCACTCCAGCTATTGCACGTGTAAAGGCCAGAGTAGCCGACGGTCGAGGCGTAGAAGACGCTGCCCGGGATCAGGCCGGGGGCAATGGCGACTGCACGGCCGCGTTCGGTCCGAAACGAGGACCAGATCGCGTCGTCCAGACGGACCAGTTGGTCCGGGGTCGGATACAACGCAGCGATGGTGCCGCTCCGGTAGGCGATGGCGGGGGTCGCGGACAGGCCGATCACCTGCATGGCGCCGTTGCCGGGCAGCGGGCCGATCAGCAGGTCGGCGAACGTCTTGACCGGGGCGACCAGAAAGGTGCGGCGACCAAAGCCGACGACGAGCACGTGCATTCCGGGGAATGTCGAGCGGAACGTGGCCAAGCCGCCGGTGAGCTGGTCGGCGGTGAGAGCGAGGTCGGTGTGCCAGCCGTGGGAGATGAGGTAGACTACCTCCGGTGACGGCTGAACATCGCAAGTCGGAAGACGGGCGGCGCAGCCGAACAGCATCAGGAAGGGGGGGGGGGGGGGGGGGGGGGGGGGGGGGGGGGGGGGGGGGGGGGGGG
>CAXTSH010000182.1:0-4428 GCA_964246925.1 uncultured Acetobacteraceae bacterium | reverse complement strand
GGCGCGAGAGCGCGAAGCCCGTGCCGAGGTATTCTCGTTGCCGCTCACGACGCCGTCCGGTCCCGTCTTGCCCGCGCTTTGTCGTTCGAAGGACGGGAAATGGTGACTACCGATCCTAGGGATAGTGACCTAAGACTGGCAGGCTTCCTTCCATCTTTCGGGAACGACGATGGATCGCCTAGACTCGATGTCAGTGCTCGTGACGGTCGCCGAGGCGGGAAGCCTTTCGGGCGCCGCGCGGCTGCTCAAGACGCCCCTCACGACGATCAGCCGGAAGATTTCGGTCTTGGAAGGGCACCTTCAGACGCGCCTGCTCACGCGTTCAAGCCGCAGGATCAACCTGACAGATGCCGGTAAGTCCTATGTCGCTGCATGCAAGCGGATTCTTGAAGACGTAGGAGAGGCCGAGCGCACCGTTGCGGGGGAATACACCGCGCCGAAGGGCGAACTCAGCGTGACGGCGCCCATCGTTTTGGGTCGCCTGCATTTGATCCCAGTGCTGGCCGATTTCCTTCAGGCCTATCCCGACATCGACGTACGTCTGACGCTTAGCGACCGACAGGTCAACCTGCCCGAGGACGGGATCGATGCCGCACTCCGCGTCGGGGACTTGGCGGATAGCACATTGATCGCCATGCGAGTCGGTACGATCCGCCGTATTTTCGCTGCAAGCCCCGGGTATCTCATGAACCGAGGCACTCCGCAGAAAATGGCCGACCTGATCAGGCACGACTGCATCGGCGTGCAGGACTTCACCGGGCCGGGTTTCTGGAGTGTTGGCGACGATGCCAGGCGTCCAGTTCGGTTTCGGCTTATCGTCAATTCGACCGATGCTGCCTGCGAGGCGGCCAAGGAAGGTATGGGGATCGTCTCTGTATTCTCCTACCATGTGGCGTCGGGCTTCCGTGCCGGCACGCTGGTTTCAGTATTGCCCGACTTCAAGCGGAAGACGCTTCCGCTCAGCTTGGTTCGAGCATCGGGAGGATATCTGCCGCTGAAGCTGCGCGCCTTTCTAGACTTCGTTACACCGCGCTTGAAAGCGCGGCTGTCTGCGGACCCGTGAAGGATTGTTGACTATGAAGAGCCGCCGACGTCGAAGTTCGCTCTCGAAGAGCGTCGCAACCGATTTGCGCGACCTGAATGGGTCGGAAGCCGCCAGCAGGCAATCGGCAGCGAATGTCCGCTTTCCGCTACCCCCGCTCTAAAGCCGATCGTCTGCTCTCGGCCATGCGCGAGAGAATTTAGTGGCGAGCGGAGCTCGGTCGCCCCTGCTGCGAGCGACTTTCGAGCAAGATTAAACACCCGGGTTACTGGTCTCGTTCGGTTTTCGCGTCCGGAAGCAAAGCTGGTAAGCGGAGCGTCACGAGAAAGAGCGCGGCATGCAGCGCCGCAAGCAACGCGAACGTCGCGACGAACGCTTCCGATGTCGCCGCGGCATGAGGAACATGCGCCAAGCGCCACCCAAGAAAGGTCGCGCACGCCGTCATCGCGGTCGGGCCGCCGAGACGCTGGACGATGTTTGACGCCGTGGTCGCCATCGGCAGGTCAGGCTTCTCGATCGAAGCGTATCCGGCGCTCATCGACGGAACGCCGACGGCGCTGATGCCGACCCCGCGCAGGTAAAGGGCCGCGACCAGGATTGGCAGGGAAAGCCCGTGCCACGCGAGGAAGAGCAGCGGCAACGTTCCCCCAAACGCGAGCAGCGCGCCGGCCGCAGCCACTCTGCGGATCCCGAACCGATCGGTCAGACGGCCCATGAACGGGTAGGTGCACATCATTCCGAGGCCGAGCGGCATCAGCAGCAACCCGCTTTGCCCGGCCGACATGCCGCAGGCGCGGATGAGGAACACCGGAACCAGCATCTGGCCCGCGAACGACGCGCCGTTCATCAGGAACATGACGACGATTGATGCGGCAAACGGCCTGTTACGGAGCAGCCGGACATCGATCAGTGCAGCGTCTCCCTTGCCCGACACCGTCCGGTAGGACAGCGCGAGCACGACGACGGACACGACGAGCGCGATCTGGCCGAACAGCGTCCCCGGATGGTTCGAACCGTAGAGGAACAGCACCAGTCCCGGCGACAGGAGGGCCAGACCCGCCAGGTCGAGCCCTCGTGGCCGCGTTTCGTTTCGGTCGTCGCCGAGGAGGACGGCTGCCATCGCGAACGCCACCACCCCGACCGGAAGGTTGATGAGGAACAGCCAACGCCAGGACGCGAAGCGGAGGATGGCGCCCGCGACCGCCGGGCCGAGCAACGGCGCGAGCAGCACCGGCATGGTGACGTAGCTTGCGACCCGCGGCATCTGCCGTCCGGCGACGCGCGCGACCATCATTTGCGCCATGGGCGCGAGCAAGCCGCCGCTCATTCCCTGCAGAAGTCGGAACGCGATCAAAGAACCGGCGGACCACGCGCACCCGCACAAGGTCGACGACAAGGTGAAAGCCGCGAAGCACCAGATGTAGACCGCCTTGGCCCCGATCCGATCGACGAGCCAGCCATTCACCGGAAGCACCAGTGCGAGCGCCAGAAGATAGCCGCTCATCACCCATTGAATGGTCGCGAGCCCTGCATGCAGATCCCTGCTGAGGGTTCCGAGCGACACGTTGACGACGGTCGTGTCGAGCTGCGCCATGAAGGAGCCGATCGCGGCGACGCCGACGACCGGCCAGACGCCGAGCGGAAGCCGCCCGGTCTGATCGCTGTCCACGGCCGAAGCGGCCTCTGACGGACGTGCCGCCGCCGACGGGTGGTGCGCGCTCAACGCGTGAGCTCGATCCCGTCTGCGGTCCCAATGCGTCCGAGCAGAGGAAAGACATGGTCAAAGGCGAAACGGTGAATGTCGTCCGTCATCGTCGTGGTGACGTCCTCCGCGATCACCACCGCATAGCCGTGCTCGTGCGCGGCCCTTGCCGTCGATTCGACGCCCATGTTCGTCGCGATGCCGCCGAGCACGATCGTCGTGACGCCGCGGCGCCGGAGCTGCAGGTCGAGCTCCGTCCCGTAGAACGCACCCCATTGTCGTTTCGTAACCCGGAGGTCGGACGGCATGGCGACACCATCCACGAGCTCCATCCAATCCGTCGCGAAACCGCCCGCAGGCGGCTGCATGGGCCGGTCAACGGGCACCCCGACCGCGTCGGCGAAATCTGGCGCAAACCCAACATTGACGAGCACCACGGGGGCGGCAGCGGCCCGGAAGCGCTCCGCGAGCGCCTTGGCGCCGGCGACGACGGCCTCACCGGAACGCGGCGCCAGCGCGCGCCCGACGATGCCCCGCTGAAGATCGATCAGCACGAGCGCCGTGCTGGCGGCCGGGACGGAGATCATGCGCAATCCTTCATGATCCGAGGCGCGCGACACCGGAACGGCGTTGTCCGCCCCGGGGCGCGAGCGCTAAGAAGTTGAGGGTAACCTCAAGCGACGACTTTATTTGAGCATATCCTCAACTTCGTCAACTGCCGATCGTCCCGCGCTGGTGCCGCAGCGCGAGGCGGGCCGCAGGCGCGTCGCGGCGCTCCTCGAGGCCGCGTCCGCCATCATCCGGGAGCGCGGTTACGAGGCGACCACGATGGCGGAGATCGCGCTCCGGGCCGGGGCCAGGATCGGTTCGCTTTATCGCTTCTTTCCGAACAAGGAGGCGATCGCCGACGCTCTGCTCGGCGGGTACGTCGCGATCCTCGACCGGGAATACGACGCGATCGAAAAGCGCGCTTCCGGCATGATCGCCACCGAACTGGCCGACCTCCTGATCGATCTCCTCGTGACCATCCATCCCCGGATCGCGGCGCTCTCGGCGCTCATGGAGGCTCGCCCGCATCTCTCGAGCGTGCGCCAGCGCTCCCGCGCCCGTGCGATCGCCGGGATCGCCGCGGCGCTTTCCGCATCGGCTCCGGACCTCACCCCGGACGAGGTCGCCGCGATCGCCGCGGTGCTCGTCAACAACATGAAGACCATGCTCGCCATGACGCTCGGAGACGCGCCTACGAGCCCGGGAGCCCCCGAGGAGCTGCGCCTGATGAACAGACTTTACCTCGCTGATCGCCTGGCGCCCGGGCGCAACTGCGGGAAGGTTCGGCTTGCTGATGTTCCATGACCCGTGTGGAAGATCGCTACGAGTCGGCAGCAGTGGGTAGTCCGGTTGACCGGGTGTCCGCTTTCGCCGGTCTCCTCCTCTGAAGCGGACTGTCCGGTTGCGTGAAGGGTTTCGGACGCCGCTTGGCGTTCGAAAGTCTCCGAGGAACGAACCCGCGGGCCGGCAGCGATCATTATGGGGTTTTAGGAGTTTGGCCGGGCTGAGAGCATCCGCCACGTGCCGGCGATTGGCCATCGGGAGCGAGGAGAAGCGCGTCCGGCTAAGCCCCCGTCATCGAATGTCGATGCGAGATCCTCAGATCCTCAGCGAACTCGGCGCTTCTAGTCCTTTC
>CAXTSH010000181.1:0-4491 GCA_964246925.1 uncultured Acetobacteraceae bacterium | reverse complement strand
TCTGCAACGAGCCCGGGCTGCCCTACGACTGTCAGGCCGCGGCCGAGGCTGCGGCTCTCAGATAGGGGCTCCGCCCCCGAACCCCGCCAAAGGCTCGCCTTTGGAAACCATCCAGGAGACATCCGATGCTCAAGGGAATCGATCCGCTGCTCTCTGCGGACCTGCTTCACGCGCTGGCAGCCATGGGGCACGGCGACACGATCGCCATCGTCGACGCCAACTTCCCAGGCACCAGCAAGGCGAAGCGCTTGCTGTCGCTGCCAGGCATCGACGTGGTCAGCGCCACCCGCGCCATCCTGACCCTGCTGCCGCTCGACACCTTCGTCGAGGCGCCTGCGCAGGTCATGCAGGTCGTCGGCGATCCCACAGCAACGCCGGACGTGCTGACCGAGCTCGCCCACCTTGTCACGCCGGCGCCGGAGGCGATCGAGCGCTTCGCCTTCTACGCCGAAGCGGCCGACGCGTTCGCCATCCTGCAGACCGGCGAACGCCGGCTCTACGGCAACATCATCCTGCGCAAGGGCGTCATCGGGTAACTTGGAGCCGACGTCAGGGAGTGCTAAGGCACCCGTATGTTAAGCCTGTGCACCGGCGGCCTGTTGCTTCGACTTACCCGCCCCTGAGCGCAGGACGGGCGTAGCCCGCTTGCCTTTGGGGGATCGCGAAGCTCCACGCCGCACGCAAGCAGGACCAGCCATGACAATCCAACACCCAAGTTTCGGCGCCGTCGAAGAGGGGCGCGTCATCATCTTCGACACCACGCTGCGCGACGGCGAACAGTCGCCCGGCTTCTCGATGAACATCGAGGAGAAGCTCCGCATGGCGCACGCACTCGCCGAACTCGGTGTCGACGTCATTGAGGCCGGCTTCCCGGTCGCCTCCCCCGGCGACTACGAGAGCGTCGAGCGCATCGCGAACGAGGTTCGCGGCCCGGTCATCGCCGGCCTCGCGCGCACCGGCGGCCGCGACGACATCGCGCGCGCCGGCGAGGCGATCCGCCGTGCCGCACGCGGGCGTGTGCACCATTTCATCAGCACCTCGCCGCTGCACATGAAATACAAGCTCCGTATGGAGCCGGAAACGGTCCTCGATGCCATCGCGCACGGCAGCGAGGTCGCGCGACGCTACGCCGACGACATCGAATGGTCGGCCGAGGACGGCAGCCGCACAGAACCCGATTTCCTGTGCCGCTGCGTGGAGACAGCGATAAAGTTCGGCGCCACCACCATCAACATCCCCGACACCGTCGGCTACGCGCTCCCCGACGATCTCGAACGGATCTTCACCATGCTGCGCGAGCGCGTCCCAGGTGCCGACGGCGTGATCTTCTCCACCCACAACCACGACGACCTCGGCCTCGCGGTCGCCAACACGCTGGCCGCCATCGGCGCCGGCGCGCGCCAGGTGGAATGCACGATCAACGGCATCGGCGAGCGCGCCGGCAATGCGGCGCTGGAAGAGATCGCAATGGCAGTCCGCACCCGCGCAGACCGCATGCCCTTCAGCACTGCCATCGAGACCACCCGCCTGCTTCGCGTCTCCCGCCTGCTCGCCACCATCACCGGCTTCGACGTGCAGCCCAACAAGGCGATCGTCGGCCGCAACGCCTTCGCCCACGAGAGCGGTATCCACCAGGACGGCGTGCTCAAGAACGCCGCCACTTACGAGATCATGACGCCAGAAAGCGTCGGATGGACCAAATCTTCGCTCGTGCTCGGCAAGCATTCCGGCCGCGCCGCCTTTCGCGACAAGCTGCGCGGCATGGGCTACGGCGAGATGGGCGACAATGCGATCAACGACGCCTTCTCCCGCTTCAAGCTGCTCGCCGACCACAAGAAAATTGTCTACGACGACGACATCGCCGCCCTCGTCGACGACGAGGTACGTGATCACTCGCGCATCCGCTTCGTCGCACTCGATCTGCGTGGTGGTTCACGGCGCGAGTCGGAAGTCGATCTGGAACTCGCCGTCGACGGCGAGACCAGGACCGCGCACGCCACCGGCACCGGACCGGTCGACGCGACCTTCAATGCGCTGCGCGACATCTTTCCGCACGAAGCCTCTCTGGTGCTGTTTTCGGTCGGCGCCGTCACCGAAGGCACCGACGCCCAGGCCCGCACCACCGTCCGGCTTTCGGAGAACGGTCGCACCGTCGATGGCCAGGGTGCAGACACCGACACGATCGTCTCGGCCGCGCGCGCCTACGTCCACGCGCTGAACAAGCTGCTGGTCAAGCGTGAGAGGCGCGAACCTGCTCCGCTGCCGGCCTGACCGCGTCGGACCGGCGCACCGGCACCACCACGTCGTCTCCCCGGCCGCTGCCGCACGCGACCAGCACCGTGCGTGCCGCCTCGATGGCGGCATTCACGCCCGGTCCGGTCGAGCGGCAACTCATCACGAACATCCCCGCCGCGCGTGCATCGCGGGCCAGCGCGTCTGCTTCCGCCCGGACCAGCACCGACAGGATCGACGGTCTCCCCCAGACCGCGCCAAACGCATGCGCGTCACGCGCATCCTCCCACAACTTCCTTGCCGGCCCGGAGCCCGGCCGCTCGGCACACGTGCAGGCGTCGCGCCACAGCTCGACCAGCGCGTCGGCCCATTCGCTCTTCTGACCCCTCACCGTCGGCGCGAGCGGCAGGACGCCCAAGCCGGCGCATGATATCTCGACGATGCGCAGCGTCTCGATGACCTCCGACGATCGAGATCCATTGCGCATGCAATGGGCAGCGTGCCGCGAAGCTGCCGCCATCAGTGTCTCGGCGTCCGCACGGTCGAGACGCTGCAAGCCGATCCGGCCGAGCGCCAGCACCGCTTCCATCGAAAGGGTGCAAGCCGGATCGGTCGCACCCGGGGCTTCATACGCCAGTGTCGCCAGCAATCCCCCGAGACCGTCCGGCGCAGCCGCCCGTGCGGAGGCGATCATGTCATCCACGGAGTCGCCAAGCAGGTTGTCGCGTGCGGAGAATTGCCGGATCGACCTCAACACCGGCACTGCCGCCTCACGGGCAGCAGACCCGGCATGACCGCGCGCGCTGTCCCTGAGCAGGGACGCGGCAAAAGCCTCCGCCAGCCCGGCAATCCGGCGTGCCTGGCCCGGCGGCAGGCGACCGAGCAGCGAAGGATCCGTCGAGACGGAAGCGAAGGCGAGACGTCCCGGTTGTAACGCGGCAAGCGCAGAGGGCCGGCGAAGCCGGAGATACGCAACCCTCAGCAGGCCCAGAATGGTCGGCACGCCTCGGCTCCGGGAAAGTTGTCAAACAATAACGTTCAACAACCTCCGGAGCAATCGATCCTGTCGCTTCAGTAGCCGCCCTGCCCAGCTTGCGGCGGGTAACCCGGCTGCGGATAGCCCTGGGGCGGATAACCCTGAGGCGGGTAGCCCGGCTGGGGTGCGTAACCCTGCGGTGCGTAACCCTGCGGTGCATAACCTTGCGGCGCGTAGCCCGCCGCCTGCCCATAGGCCGGCTGCGCGTAGACCGGCTGGGCGTAGGCAGGTGGCGGCGGCGTGGTCGCAGCACCGCCGACAGCCCCGAGCGCGCCACCGGCCAGAGCACCAACCGCCGCACCCCGGCCGCCGCCGGCCAGACCACCGATCGCGGCACCCGCGCCGGCGCCAAGCAGACCGCCGCCGACCGCGCGCTGACCCGGATCGTAGGGGTCCGTGCAGGCCGTCAGGCAGGCGAGCCCCAGCAGCAAGCACGCTGGCGCCAGCCGCACGGTTCCCATCCTCAGTATCCTTTCGAAGGCGTCGTCGCGGCACCACCAATCGCGCCGAGACCGCCGCCTGCCAGCGCACCAATCCCGGCGCCCTTGCCGCCGCCGGCGATCCCGCCGATCGCCGCACCTGCACCGGCACCAAGCAGGCCGCCGCCCACCGCCCGCTGTCCCGGGTCATACGGATCGCAGGCTGAAAGGCCGAGGGTGAGACCGACCGCGGCAAGCACCGTGGCTGTCCGGCGAGCGTTCTGAATGCGTGACATGTTTCCCGTCCTTGTTTTGACCGAACTAAGCCCGGAGGCGTGTCTCAGGGCGATGTGGCGTAAACGCGCCGTCTTTGCGGCGGCCCTCTGCCTCACGATCCTGTGAATAGCATCGAGGCTGCCTGCATCCAGGAGGCAGCGACGGGGTTGCTAGCCGGCGAACCGACCGTTAAGCCCCACGCCCGACCGAGCCCGCCTCCGGAGCCAAGCCGATGTTCTCCCGCCTTTTCGGCGTCATGTCCGCCGACATGGCCATCGATCTCGGCACCGCCAACACCCTGGTCTACGTCAAGGGCAGGGGGATCGTGCTCGATGAACCCAGCGTCGTCGCCATCGCCGACGTACGTGGCCGCAAGCAGGTCCTCGCCGTCGGCGAGGAGGCCAAGCAGATGCTCGGCCGCACCCCGGGCAACATCTCCGCCATACGCCCGATGCGCGACGGCGTCATCGCCGACTTCGAGGTCGCCGAGGAGATGATCAAGCATTTCATCCGCAAGGTGCACAACCG
>CAXTSH010000180.1:0-4493 GCA_964246925.1 uncultured Acetobacteraceae bacterium | reverse complement strand
GAATTGCGGCCGCCGCGGACCGTTGTAGCTCATGCAAACGGCCGTCCCGGGTCGTGGGGGGGGGGGGGCCCCCCCCCCCCCCCGCGCCGCCCCCCCCCCCCCCCCCCCCCCCCCCCCCCCCCCCCCCCCCCCCCGCTTATCCGGGGAAGATGATGCCGTCGAGCGAGAGCAGGGCCTGAATCCCGGGCAGCGTCTTGCCTTCGAGCCATTCGAGGAAGGCTCCGCCGGCGGTGGAGACGTAGCTCAGTTCGTCGAGCACGCCGGCGTGGCGCAGGGCGGCGACGGTGTCGCCGCCGCCGGCGACGGAGCGCAGCGTGCCCGCGCGGGTCGCGGCAGCAACGGCGTGGGCGAGAGCGTTGGTGGCGGCGTCGAAGGGCGGGATTTCGAAGGCGCCGAGCGGGCCGTTCCAGACCAGCGTGCGCAAAGTCGCGAGATGCGAGACGATGTGTTCGACGGTGCGCGGACCGACGTCGAGGATCATCGCGTCCGGCGGCACGGCGTCGATCGAGACGGTGCGGGTCGGGGCGCCGGCCTTGAATTCGGTCGCGGTGACGGCGTCGACGGGAAGGAGGATCTCGCAGCCGGTGTTGCGGGCGCGCTCAATGATGTCGCGCGCGGTCGGGTGCATCTCGGGCTCCTGCAGCGAGCGGCCGATGGGAGTGCCGGACGCGGCGAGGAAGGTGTTGGCCATCGCGCCGCCGATGACCAGGAGCTCGACGCGGCCGATGATGTTGCCGAGCAGGTCGAGCTTGGTCGAGATCTTGGCACCGCCGACGATGGCGGCGACCGGGCGTTCGGGAGTCTCGAGTGCCGATGTCAGCGCGTCGAGTTCGGCCTGCATCAGGCGGCCGGCGTGGGCGGGAAGGTGTTTTGCGACGCCCTCGGTGCTGGCGTGCGCGCGGTGGGCGGCGGAAAAGGCATCGTTGACGTAGATGTCGGCGAGAGAGGCGAGCGCGCGCGACATCTCGGGGTCGTTGGCCTCCTCGCCGGGATGGTAGCGGGTGTTTTCGAGAACCAGGACCTCGCCGTCCTTGAGGGTGGCGACGGCCTGTTCGGCCGTTGGGCCGATGCAGTCTTCGGCGAAGTGGACGGGGTGGCCGAGGACCTGTTCAAGGGCGACGCGGACGGGGCCGAGCGACATGGTGGGGACGCGCTGGCCCTTGGGACGGTCGAAATGGCTGACGACGATGACGCGGGCGCCGGCGTCGGCGAGCTCGCGGATGGTGGGCGTCAGGCGTTCGAGGCGGGTGAGGTCGGTGATGCGGCCCTCACGCAGCGGGACGTTGAGGTCGGCGCGGAGCAGGACGCGCTTGCCGGCGACTTCGAGCCTGTCGATGGTCCTGACCGAAGCGGTCACCACGGTCAGATAGCACCGAAGACCGCGGCGGTGTCGGCCATGCGGTTCGAGAAGCCCCACTCGTTGTCGTACCAGCCGCAGACGCGGATCAGGCGGCCGCCGTCGATTGCGGCGGTCTGGGTGGCGTCGAACGAGCAGGATGCCGGGACGTGGTTGAAGTCCGAGCTGACCAGCGGGTCGGTCGAGTAGGCGAGGATGGGTTTGAGCGGGCCGTCGGCGGCGGCCTTGAAGGCGGCGTTGACCTCTTCCCTGGAGCCCTGGCGGGTGACGGCGACGTCGAGCGAGACGAGCGAGACGTTGGGGGTGGGAACGCGGATCGCGGTGCCGTCGAGCTTGCCCTTGAGCTCGGGAAGCACCAGGCCGATTGCCTTGGCGGCTCCGGTGCTGGTGGGGATCATCGAGAGCGCGGCGGCACGGGCGCGGTGCAGGTCCTTGTGCAGCGTGTCCACCGTGCGCTGGTCGCCGGTGTAGGAGTGGATGGTGACCATGTAGCCGCGCTCGATGCCGAAGGTCTCGTGCAGGACCTTGGCCATCGGTGCCAGGCAGTTGGTGGTGCAGGAGCCGTTGGAGATGACGGTCATCTCCGGGGTGATGACCTGGTGGTTGACGCCGTAGACGACGGTGGCGTCGACACCGTCGGCGGGGGCGGAGACGAGGACCTTGCGGGCGCCGGCGGTGATGAGCTGGGCGGCGGCCTCTTTGCGTGTGAAGAGGCCGGTGCATTCGAGTGCCACGTCGACGCCCTGATAGGGAACCTTGGACGGGTCGCGCTCGGCGGACACCTTGATCGGGCCGTAGGTCCTGCCGTGCGCGGTACGGACGGTGATGCTGTCGCCCTCGACGATGACCTCGCCGGGGAAGCGGCCGTGCACGCTGTCGTAGCGGAACAGGTGGGCGTTGTCGTTGACCGAGCCGAGATCGTTGATGGCAACGGGGACGACGTCGTCGCGGCCGCTCTCGCAGATGGCGCGCAGCACCAGCCGGCCGATGCGGCCGAACCCGTTGATCGCGACGCTGACGGCCATGGCTCGGCTCCCGGTTCGAGTTCGCGACCCCTTAAAGCATCTGGGGCGTGCTGCGCAAAAAGGGACGTCCTGGGCGACGATCCGGACGGCGTGAAATTACATTTTCGGATTGATTGCGCCGCACGTGTTGTGTTACGTTTTGTCATCTTCTGAGACATTTCAGCTTCCTTCGGCAGATTGGCCGGCGTCGATGCACGTCATGGGGCGGATCAGATGAAGTATCCTCCGGGATATCGCGGCCTGCTGGCTGCGGGCCTTGCCGCCGTCTGGTGCGGCGTCGCGCAGGCGCAGAGCCCGGTGACAGCGACACCGCTCGTGGCGACCGACGGCAGCCATCCGTTCGATGCCGCCGGCTTTGCCCGGGTGCCGCAGAACCTGGCGGCGGTCGGCTATCTGGAGCGCGAGTTCCTGTTGAGCGGCTCGGCGCTGGTCTACCAGTATGCCGATCCGGCTTCGACGTCCGACAGCGTGGTCCCGGTGCAGTCGACGCCGGTGCCTTACGTCAATCGCATCCTGGTGCGGATGCCCGCGGACCCGTGGCGGTTCAGCGGCAACATTATCGTCGAGATCGCCAACGATTCGCTCAACACCGACATCGCGACCGCCTGGTCGCTGGCCTCGCCGCGTTTCATCGAGAACGGGGACGCGTATGTCCTGCTCACAGCTTCGCCGGTGGCGGAAGCGTCGCTGAAGGCGTATGCGCCGGCCCGCTACGCGGCGCTGAGCTGGCCCACGGTCGCGGCGACCGTGGCCGCGTGCGGCGCCGGACCCGAAGGCGGCATCATCTATGACGAGATCAGCGGACTGGGCGGGTTGCTCAGGAGCGGAGCTGCCGACAGTCCGCTGGCCGGCTACCGGGTGAGCGCGCTTTATCTCTATGGGTATTCGGCTGGTGCGACGGACCTGCTCACCTACGACCGGGTGTTTGGGCTCAATTCGCCGCTGTACGACGCGTATTTCCTGGCGGCGGGCGGCATACGCTCGCCGCTCAACTCGTGCGAACCAGCGTTTGCGGGCGCGATCCGGACCGCCCCGCCCGCGTCGAGCGTTTCGGCGGTGTTCCAGGTGCAGACGATCTCCGAGCGCGAGATCGCGGCGCAGGCAGGCTTCACGGTCTCGAGCGGGCAGGACAGCAACGCGCCGGCGCGTTACCGCTACTACGACATCGCGGGCGCGCCGCACGTGAGCGGCGACCTGTTTCGTGGCGCGCCGGAGATCGCCGACTATCCTGACCCGGCGATCGATCTGGCGTCGCTGACGCAGGCGCAGGCGTCCGCCCTGTGCGACCAGCCGGCGGGTTCGCTGCTGTCGGCGTTTCCGAACCGATACGTGTACGACGCGATGTGGGCCGACCTCGAAGACTGGGTGCGCTGGGGTTTGCCGCCGCCGGTCGCAGCGCGCCAGGACCTCGATGCGACGACGTTGGCCGGGTTCGATCCGCCGAGTTCCGGCGGCTGGCGATCGCCGGCGGTCGACGTGCAGCTCCAATACTATGTCGGGTTCACCGACATCCCGCCGAGCCAGGGAGCGGCGGTCGTCAGGTTCTGCAGCCTGCTGGGCTACCAGCTTCCGATCGGTCCGACGCAGTCCGCGCTCTATGACGCCGCGGTGGTGGCCGACACCGCGACGCTTCTCGCCGGACGGTTCCTGACGTTCAGCGACGCTTCAGCGCTGTTCGCCGACCCGGCGCTGGCGACGGAGTATCCGGACGGCACGACGACGATCCCCGGCGAGTAGCGAACAGGGCATTTCTCCCTCACCTCGTCGTGGCTCCGGGGAGGTGCCCGACCGCCCGGTCGAGCCCCAGCCATTGCGCGAGCAGCGCGAGCTCGGCGGCGAGCGCCTCGGCGGTTTCGGCCGGAGCGTGCGTCTCGAGATGCACCGCGTGGGCAAGCAGACACCGGCGTTGCCGGTCCGCCTTGAGGTCGACCCGCGCCACCAGGCGGTCGCCGAGCAGGAAGGGCAGCACGTAATAGCCGTGCTGGCGCTTGGCCGCCGGCGTGTAGATCTCGATCCGATAGCGAAAGCCGAACAGCCGCTCCGCTCGCGCGCGCTCCCCCACCCGCGGATCGCACGGCGCGAGACGCGCCCGCGTTCTGCTCCGCCGCGGT
>CAXTSH010000179.1:0-4508 GCA_964246925.1 uncultured Acetobacteraceae bacterium | reverse complement strand
GCCCGCGGCCGCGACCAGGCCGGCAGCCAGGGCGCGGCGTCCGGTCGAGCCGATGGAACGGCGGGCGATGGTGCGCACGTTCGCATCACCGCTGATCGACGAGGAGCTCTACGCCGCAGCACTCGGCGGCCCGCGCGAGGAACCGGCGACGATCGAGGTCTACCTGGCCCATCCGCCGCTCGAGCGGCCGCCGCTGACGCCGTTCTTCGATCCGGTGTTCTATCTCGGGCGCCATCCGGAGCTGCGGGCGCAGGACCGCGATCCGCTGCTGCATTTCCTGCGCGCGGGTCTCGCCAAGTCGTTCGATCCGCATCCGCTGATCGAGATCGGCTTCATGCGCGAGCAGGGGGCTGAGATCACGGCGGGGCCGCTGGCCGACGAGGCGCTCGCGGAGATCCTCCAGCGCGGCCTGCGTGATCCGGGGCCATACTTTTCGGTCCGCCACTACCTCGAACAGACCGGCGAGGAGATCGCGGTGATCGGCTCGCCGCTTCGCCACTATCTCACCGCCGGGCTCGAGCGCGGGCTGATGCCCAACCCGTTCCTCGACCTGTCCTGGTACGTTCAGCAGGACCAGGCGCGCCCGCAGACGCCGTCGGCGGCATTGCGCCATTTCGTCCTGCTCGGCGATCCCAGTGGAGACTCGCCCGGCCCCGGGTTCGACAGCGAGTGGTATCTTCAGCGCTATCCCGACATACGCGAGGCCAAGCTGGCACCACTGCGCCATTTCCTGGCCTACGGGCAGGCCGAGAACCGGCAGCACGCGCCCTTGCGCCGGCGCCCGCCGCCGAGCCAAGCCCGTCACGGCAGCGACCCGGAGGGTGATCTCGACCGCTATCGCGCGATCGAGACGCGCTTCGCGGCGCGTCTCGATGCGTTGCGGACGCGTGCGGTGCCGGCGCCTGCCGCGGCGGGCGGGCGCAAGGCCGCGATCGGCGCGTTGGATCCGGCGTTCGTGCTGCTGCTGTCGCCCTCGGTGCGGCTGGCGGAGGGCACGCTCGCGCGGCTCGCGTCGTGCCTGCAGGCGGACCCGGGCATCGCTGCGGCCGGCCCGAAGCTGGTCGCCGCCGACGGCAGGCTCGAGGAGGCCGGACGCGCGATCGCCAACGACGGCACGATCGAGCTGGTCGGCGCCGGGTTGCCGCCGGACCTGACGGAATTCGGCCGCGGTCGCGACGTGCATGCGCTGTCGCACGAGGCGATGCTGATCCGGCGGGACGCGCTGGCCGGATTGACAGCACCGGCCGACGAGGCGGCGGCCACCGAGCTGTGCCTGCGCCTGCACGAGCGCGGGCTTCGGATCCATTGCGCGGCCGACGTGCAGGCGTTCCGGCAGGCCGGCAAGGCGCCGTCGCCCCCCGCTCGGGGCGCACGCGACGAGGCAGCGCAGCGCCGGATGGAGGAGTGGCCGCACGTGCTGGCCCGGCTCAACCGGACCCGGGTGATCGCGTTCTACCTGCCGCAGTTCCATCCGACGCCGGAGAACGACCGCTGGTGGGGCCGCGGCTTCACCGAATGGAGCAACGTGGCGACGGCCGAGCCGAGCTATGCCGGCCATTACCAGCCGCACGTGCCGGCCGACCTCGGCCATTACGATCTGCGGGTGACCGACATCTTCCGCCAGCAGGCGGCACTGGCCGCGCGGTATGGCGTCGATGGTTTCTGCGTCTATGCCTACTATCTCGATGGCAGGCGGATGCTGCACGAGCCGTTCGAGGCGATGTTGCGCGACCCGTCGATCGCGTTCCCGTTCTGCATGTGCTGGGCGAACGAGAACTGGACCAGGAGCTGGGACGGCGGCGACCGCGAGGTGCTGGCGGAGCAGCGCTACGATGCGGAGACGCTGGCCGCCGTGCTGCGCGACGCCCTGCGTATGGCGCGTGACCCGCGCTACATCACCGTGGACGGCAAGCCGGTGCTGGTGATCTACCGGCCGCTGCAGTTGCCCAACGTGACCACGTTCGCAGCCCGCCTGCGCAACGCGTTCCGGCGTGCCGGATTTGCAGGCGTGCACCTGGTGTGTGTCGAGAGCGTCGAGCGCTCGGCGGACGGGATCGTGCCGCAGCATATCGGCTTCGATGCGGCGGTGGAGTTTCCGCCGCAGGGCCGGCACATGCTGGCGGCCGACCGTCCGCGCGTGGTCAAGGAGGGCTGGACCGGGGTGCGGTTCGACTATGCCGAGACGGTGCTCGCCTTTACCGGGCAGACGATCCCGCCGTATGCCCGTCATCCGGCGGTGTTCCCGAGCTGGGACAACACGCCGCGCCAGCCGATGGCGGGGATCAACTTCGATGGCGCCGACCCGGCGCTGTTCCAGTTCTATGTCGAGCGCAAGCTGGACGAGATGCATCGCAGCGCGGTCGGCGACGGGCGGCTGCTGTTCGTCAATGCGTGGAACGAGTGGGCCGAGGGCGCCCATCTGGAGCCCGACCGTGCCTTCGGCCACCGCTGGCTGGAGGCCCTGCGAGGCGCGCGCCTATCGCGAGGCTTCTTGTGAGTCGCGCGGGTCCGGGGGCGCGGCCCCCGGCGGGGTCCAGGGGTAGAACCCCTGGTGCTGTGGTCCTGGCCGGCCACCCGTTCGCCACCACCGGCATGGGCCAGCAGCTACGCTCGCATCTTGCCGCGTGCCAAGCGGTAGGCCTGGAGGCGCGCGTGTTCGACCTGTTCGGCAACGTCGCCCGCGAGGACGCGGAACTGCGCGCTTGGCTGGAGCCGCTGGAGGCCAGGACGCTGGGCGAAGGCGTGCGCGTGTTCCACATCAACGGCGACGAGGTGGAGCCGGCGCTGGAGCAGCTCTTCAAGCGCGACGAGGCGTTCAAGGGCGGCATCAACGTCGTCGTGCCCGCCTGGGAGCTGCAGCTCTATCCGGCCGAGTGGGCGAGGCAGCTCAAGCGTTTCGACGAGGTGTGGGCGCTGTCGAGGCTGATCGCCGGCAGCCTGGCCGGCGCCGGCGTGCCGAACCACCTGATCAGCCAGCCGGTCGAGAGCCCGCCCGGACCGCTGCTGCCGAGGCGGTATTTCGGCATCCGCGAGAGTGCGACGGTGTTCCTGTCGTTCTGCGACATGAGCTCGCATCGGGCGCGCAAGAACCCGGACGCGGTGATCGAGCTCGCCAGGAGGCTCGCGGTCAGCCATCCGTCGGCCGACGTGCAGTTCGTGCTCAAGGTCAAGGATGCGGAACGTGACGCGGAGGGCTATCTCGGACCGCTGCGGGCGAAGCACCCGGCCATCCTGTTCATCGGCGGCCGGATGTCGTCGCTGGAGACGCGCAGCCTGATTGCCGCGTCCGACTGCGTGGTCTCGCTGCACCGGGCTGAAGGCTTCGGCCGCACGCTGGCGGAGGCGATGTACATGGGCAGGCTGGCGCTCGCGACCGGCTGGTCCGGCAATCTCGACTTCATGTCGCCGAGCGACGCGCTGCTGGCCGGCTGCACGCTGGTCGCGATCGGCGAGGGTGACTATCCGTATGCGGGCGGCCAGGTCTGGGCCGAACCCGACCTCAACGACGCGGCAAGGCTGGGGGCGCGGGTGATCGACGATCCGGCCGGGATGGCGCTGCTTGCCGCAAGCGGCTCGCGCCATGTGCGCCTTTATCACAGCAACCGGGCGATCGGGCTGCGTATCCGCGAGCGCCTGCGCCGGCTGGCGCCTTCGGTCGTTGGCGACGACGGCGAGAGGCCGGAGCCCAAGACCCGCGCGCGAGCCCGGGCATCCGGGCGGTAGTTTGAGCAAACCCTCCGACGACGGGCTGCCGTCCGGGCCGCGACGCTGGGCGATCGTGACCCTGTGCCTGAGCATCCTGCTCGCGGTGATGGATGCGTCCATCGCCAACGTGGCACTGCCGACGATCGCCACCGACCTGCACACGCAGCCTGCGGCCTCGATCTGGGTGGTCAACGCCTACCAGCTCGCGACCGTCATTGCGCTGCTGCCGCTTTCTTCCGTCGGCGAGATCGTCGGGTACGGCCGGGTCTTTCGTGGCGGGCTCGTCGTCTTCACGCTCGCGTCCGTGCTGTGCGCCGTCTCGCACACGCTGCCGGAGCTTGCCGCGTCCCGCACGGTCCAGGGGTTCGGCGCCGCGGGCATGGTCAGCATGACCGGCGCACTGATCCGCTTCGTCTATCCGGCGTCCATGCTCGGACGCGGGACGGCGTTGATCGGCATGATGGTCGCCGCCGGCGCCGCCTCGGGTCCGGCGCTCGCCGGCGGCATCCTGGCGGTGGCACCCTGGCCCGCCCTGTTCCTGATCAATATCCCGCTCGGGCTGCTGGCCTGGGCTCTGGCCCGGCCCAGCCTGCCACGCACCGCATTGAGCGGCCGGCCGTTCGACTTCGCCAGCGCCGGCCTGAACGCGATCGCCTTCGGCCTCGGCATCGGCGGCATCGATGCCGCCGCGCGCGGCACGCTGCTGCCGGGACTCGCGGCGATCGCGGGGGCGGCGGTCGCGTTCGTCGCCCTGGTGCGCCCGCCGCTCGGCCGCGCGTGGCCGCGGCTGCCGGGGGGCCTGC
>CAXTSH010000178.1:0-4580 GCA_964246925.1 uncultured Acetobacteraceae bacterium | reverse complement strand
CCGAGGCTGCATGATCCAGCCGCGTCAAGTGAAAAGTGATCGCGAGCCGTCGCAACCGGCTTGCAAGTCTCACACCAGGGTTTAGATAGGAGTGATTCAATGGCTGATCTGTCGAAGATCGTCGACGAGCTGTCGACGCTGACCGTCCTCGAGGCGGCAGAACTGACGAAACTTCTCGAAGAGAAGTGGGGGGTCTCCGCAGCCGCACCGGTGGCTGCAGCGGCGCCTGCCGGCGGCGCCGCCGCACCGGCGGCTCCGGTGGAGGAGCAGACCGAGTTCACGGTCGTCCTCGCCAAGGCGGGCGAAAAGAAGATCAACGTCATCAAGGAGATCCGTACCATCACCGGTCTCGGGCTGAAGGAAGCCAAGGACCTGGTCGAGGGCGCGCCCAAGACGGTCAAGGAGGGCGTGAACAAGGATGAGGCGGCGAAGCTGAGAAAGATGCTCGAGGATCAGGGCGCCTCCGTCGAGGTGAAATAACGCGATGCGGCTCGGCCACGAGCAGCCGAGCCTCGTTTGACATGACAGGGCGGGAACCGAGGTCGGTTCCCGCCCACGCGCCGTTGCGGCGATCGGAGTGGGGCAGGGCATGAACGCAATCAGCAAGTCGTTCACCGGGCAGAAGCGCATACGCAAGAGCTTCGGGCGCATCGCCGAAGTCGCACCCATGCCAAACCTGATCGACGTGCAGCGCGCATCCTACGAAGGTTTTCTCCAGAAGGACGCAAAGCCCGACAGCCGCACCCAGACTGGGCTGCAGGAAGTCTTCCGCTCCGTCTTCCCGATCAACGATTTCGCCGGCCGTGGCCGGCTAGAGTTCGTCTACTACGAGCTCGAGGACCCGAAATACGACGTCGAGGAGTGCATTCAGCGTGGGCTGACCTACGCCGCACCGCTGAAGGTCATCCTCCGCCTCATCGTCTGGGACGTGGACGAGGACACCGGCAGCCGCTCGATCCGCGACATCAAGGAACAGCCTGTCTACATGGGCGACATGCCGCTCATGACCGACAACGGCACCTTCATCATCAACGGCACCGAGCGCGTCATCGTCAGCCAGATGCACCGCTCGCCCGGCGTCTTCTTCGACCACGACAAGGGCAAGACCCACTCCTCGGGCAAGTTCCTGTTCGCCGCCCGCGTCATCCCCTACCGCGGCTCGTGGCTCGATTTCGAGTTCGACAGCAAGGACCTCGTCTACGTCCGCATCGATCGCAAGCGTAAACTGCCGGTCACGACGCTGCTCTACGCGCTCGAGAGCGACCGCTCGGCTGCCGCCCGCGCTGCCAAGCTGGCCGAGGGCGGCGACGTCGAGAGCCTCGACATCGCCGGCATGGACGCCGAGGACATGCTGTCGTTCTTCTACGGCCAGGTGGCGTTTGTCCGCACCCCGAAAGGTTGGGCACGTCCGTTCGACCCCGACGCCTTCCGCGGCATGAAGCTGCTCGAGCCGTTGATCGACGCCGATTCCGGCGAAGTCGTCGCCGAAGCCGATGCCAAACTGACCTCTCGCATGACCAAGCGGATCGCCGAGACCACGCGCGAGGTTCTCGTCGGCCGCGCCGACCTGCTCGGCCGCTACATGGCGGTCGACCTGGTCAACGAGGAGACCGGCGAGATCCATGCCGAGGCCGGCGAGGAGATCACCGAGGCCCGCCTGGCTGCCCTCGAAGGCCTTGGCATCGACAGACTGCCGACGCTGGCCGTCGACCAATCCAACGGTCCCTGGATACGCAACACGCTGGCCGTCGACAAGAACACGTCGCGCGACGACGCGCTGGTCGACATCTACCGCGTCATGCGCCCCGGCGAGCCGCCGACGCCCGACACCGCCGAGGCGCTCTTCCGCGGCCTGTTCTTCGACCCCGACCGTTACGACCTTTCTGCCGTCGGCCGGGTCAAGATGAACATGCGCCTCGGTCTCGACGCCGAGGACACTGTTCGCGTGCTGCGCAAGGAGGACATCCTGCGTGCCGTCAAGGTGCTCTGCGAGCTCAAGGACGGTCGCGGCACCATCGACGACATCGACAATCTCGGCAACCGGCGCGTCCGTTCGGTGGGCGAGTTGATGGAGAACCAGTACCGCGTCGGCCTGCTGCGCATGGAGCGCGCCATTCGCGAGCGCATGGGCTCGGTCGACATCGACACCGTCATGCCGCACGACCTGATCAACGCCAAGCCGGCGGCCGCCGCCGTGCGCGAGTTCTTCGGCTCGTCGCAGCTCAGCCAGTTCATGGACCAGACCAACCCGCTGTCCGAGGTCACGCACAAGCGCCGCCTATCGGCACTGGGCCCGGGCGGCCTGACCCGCGAGCGCGCCGGCTTCGAGGTCCGCGACGTCCACCCCACGCACTACGGCCGCATCTGCCCGATCGAAACGCCCGAGGGCCCGAACATCGGCCTGATCAACAGCCTCGCCACCTACGCCAAGGTCAACAAGTACGGCTTCATCGAGACCCCCTACCGGCTCGTCAAGGACGGCGTCCTGCAGGATGGCTGGAAATACCTCTCGGCGATGGAGGAGGAGCGCCTCGTCGTCGCCCAGGCCGACGCCCCGCACACCGACGCGGGCCGCCTGACCGACGAGTTCGTCTCGGTCCGCCGCTCCGGCGACTTCCGCCTCGTCAAGCCGGAGGACGTCACCGCCTGCGACGTCAGTCCGCGCCAGCTCGTCTCGGTTGCCGCAGCACTGATCCCGTTCCTCGAGAACGACGACGCCAACCGTGCGCTGATGGGCTCGAACATGCAGCGTCAGGCGGTCCCGCTGATCCAGTCCGATGCTCCGCTGGTCGGCACCGGCATGGAAGCCGCCGTCGCACGCGACTCCGGCGCCACCATCATCGCTCGCCGCCCCGGCATCGTCGACCAGATCGACGGCGCTCGCATCGTGGTTCGCGCCACCAACGACGAGGGTGCGACCCAGGGCGTCGATATCTACCGTCTGCGCAAATACATGCGCTCAAACCAGTCCACCTGCATCAACCAGCGGCCGCTGGTGCGCGTCGGCGACTTCGTGGCCAACGGCGACATCATCGCCGACGGCCCGTCCACGGAGCTCGGCGAACTGGCGCTGGGCCGCAATGTGCTCGTGGCCTTCATGCCCTGGAACGGCTACAATTTCGAGGACAGCATCCTGATTTCCGAGCGCATCGCGCGCGACGACGTGTTCACCTCCATCCACATCGAAGAGTTCGAGGTGATGGCGCGTGACACCAAGCTCGGCCAGGAGGAGATCACCCGCGACATCCCCAACGTCGGCGAGGAAGCGCTCCGCAACCTCGACGAGGCCGGCATCGTCTATGTCGGCGCCGAGGTGAACCCGGGCGACATCCTCGTCGGCAAGGTCACGCCCAAGGGCGAGTCTCCCATGACGCCCGAGGAAAAACTCCTCCGCGCCATCTTCGGCGAAAAGGCGTCCGACGTTCGCGACACCTCGCTCAAGCTGCCGCCCGGCACCACCGGCACCATCGTCGACGTGCGCGTCTTCAACCGCCGCGGCGTCGACAAGGACGAGCGCGCGATGGCGATCGAGCGCGCCGAGATCGAGCGTCTCGCCAAGGATCGCGACGACGAGCGCGCCATTCAGGAACGCTCGTTCCTCAACCGGATGCGCGAGGCGCTGCTCGGCGAAAAGGCCGCCGCCGGCTTCAAGGGCATCAAGTCGGGCACGCTGATCACCGAGGAGGTTCTCGCCGAGCATCCGCGCGGTGCCTGGCGCAACATCGGCGTCACGTCGGACCGGGCCACCGCCGAGATCGAGGTGCTCAAGCGAGAGTTCGACGCTTCCGTTGGACGCCTGCAGGAGCGCTTCGACGGCAAGGTCGAGAAGCTGCAGCGCGGCGACGAGCTGCCGCCCGGCGTGATGAAGATGGTCAAGGTCTTCGTCGCCGTGAAGCGCAAGCTGCAACCCGGCGACAAGATGGCCGGCCGCCACGGCAACAAGGGCGTCGTCAGCCGCGTCACTCCGGTCGAGGACATGCCGTTCCTGGAGGACGGCACTCCGGTCGACCTGGTCCTCAACCCGCTTGGCGTACCCTCGCGCATGAACGTGGGCCAGATCCTGGAAACCCACCTAGGCTGGGCGTGCGCCAACATCGGCCGTCAGGTCGGCGAACTCGTCGACGAGTACCAGCGCAACGGCCGCGCGCGCCAGGAGCTGCTCGATCGCCTCAAGGAGATTTACGGCGATGCCGTCTACTCCGACGAGATCGCGCAGATGAGCGAGGCGCAACTGATCGAGCTGTGCGGCAATCTCCGCAAGGGCATCCCGATCGCGACGCCGGTGTTCGATGGTGCCACGATGTCCGACATCGAGGAGATGCTAACCCGCGCCGGCCTCGACACGTCCGGCCAGGTGGTCCTGACCGACGGCCGCACCGGCGAGCCGTTCGAGCGTCGTGTGACGGTGGGCTACATCTACATGCTCAAGCTGCACCACCTCGTAGACGACAAGATCCACGCCCGCTCGATCGGCCCCTACAGTCTCGTCACCCAGCAGCCGCTGGGCGGCAAGGCGCAGTTCGGCGGCCAGCGCTTCGGCGAAATGGAAGTCTGGGCGCTCGAAGCCTATGGCGCCGCCT
>CAXTSH010000177.1:0-4624 GCA_964246925.1 uncultured Acetobacteraceae bacterium | reverse complement strand
TCAAGCTCGATTGTTCCACTTCGGACACCCCGGCGGCACATCACCAGTTCAAGAAACCCAGCCACAGGGAGCTTAGCTCACCGATCCAAAGCATCACCACGGCTGTCATTGCCCCGAGGAACCGAGGTTGGCCGATTGATCCGTCAATCGCTCCACAATCCGCTGTAGCGGGCCTGCTTCCAAGCGGTAACCGCGTGCAGCTTGGCGATAGCCTGAATGGTGTCCCCAATGTTTGCGGCTAGGACCGGTGTCTCGTCCGACATTGCTTTCCTAAACGACTTCGAGCGGGTCAGAAAGATCTGCACCGCAAATACAAAGACGAACCACGCTCGTTGCGACAAGTCTTGCTTGCCACAGCGTTCTTAACACCGCCATCATTGCCCGTTCGGCCCATGTTGTTTGACGATCGGTCCAAGCTGTCCGACGTCACCTACTGTACGTCCGCTCGGCAAGCTTCGCCTCAGCTATGGCAAGCATCCAATCGGTGACGGCGTCGAGCACGTCCGCGAGCACCTGAGCATCTGACTTGCCGGATCGGGCAGGAAGGTGGAATGAGTGATCAGCGCCGGCAACGACAACGAGCTTGCCCCGACCTTCAAGCTTTTCGATCAGGGGCGTCAGCAGCTTGAGCTGCGCCAGCGTGTCGCGCGCGCCCTGCAGGAAGAGCATGGGCACGTGGACCTCGAAGAGATGCGCGGCGCGAGTGACAGACGGCTTACCGGCCGGGTGCAGCGGAAAGCCGAGGAAGGTCAGGCCTTGGACATCCGGAAGCGGCATCTCGGCCTGTGCCTGAGACGTCATCCGTCCGCCGAAGGATTTGCCGCCTGCAAACAACGGCACCGGTGACATCGACCGTGCCGCCTCCATCACCGCCGCTCGCACGGTCGCGTGTGCGATAGGCGGCCGATCAGGGCAACCGGAGCCTGCCTCCATGTAGGGGAATTGGTAACGCAGTGTCGCGATCTGACGAGCATACAGCCCCTCCGCCACTGCCTCCATGAACGGGTGAGACATCCCAGCCCCGGCGCCATGCGCCATGACGTAGCAGGCGGTGGCCCGCGTGGGTGAACTCAGGATCGCGGAGACCGTCAGCCCACCACCATCGGGAACACCAAGCTTCAACGCAGAGTGCGCTGCCAAGGGCGTCGTTCCGATTATGTCTGGGCGGACATCGAGAGCCGCAATCCCTGCTGAAGAACGAAACGGAGGATCTCGCGAACTCCGGTCGCTCGAGATTGCCTCAGATGAGCAATCGGCGTCGCACCCGAGAATGGCGGAGCTTTGATCGGCTGATTGAGCCACCTCCTCGGATCCAATTGCAGCGGCACCAGGGCGGCGTCGATCTCCTGCAGGCTTTGCATCATCTCGACCTCGTCCCTGACCAGCTTGAAGCGAGGCCGAGTGCCATTCTTAGTCAGCCCACCCTGATGACCGAGCAGGCCGAGCGACTCCACATCCGGCACGCCCCAGCGATCCATCAAAGACCAGAACGCGGTCGAGGTGATGCTCTTCGGGGCGGAGGCCGGCGCGACACGGAAGCGTCCGGCAACGTTGGAAGGCCGCGACTACACGGCAGAGTGCTCGCGAGGTGCCGGCTGGAACGTCTCAGGAGGCTTCGGAGCACGCACCTTCGCCGTCGTCGCCCGCTCTGCTTTCGGTCTGACCTTTCCGGCTGGTAGCTTCGGCGGCGGTGGCCTCCGTTGGACCGGTGGCGATTCGGTGGTTTTGGCGACGGCTTCGGCGCAGGCCGGATGGGGGCTGCCCGCCCGGCGATCTGATCATTCAGCAGGTCTACCTTGAACCGGGCGACGAGATCGTTCAGCAGCGCCCGAGCGGCAAGTATGCCGTCCCGAAGCTTCTCCCGGTTTGGACAAGGCGGTACGCTGCCGTCCCTCAGCAGCTGCGGCGGTTCCGGTGAAGGTTTGCGATTGTTCAGGCTGAGCAAAATGCTCTTGAGCGGGTTATCGTCAGGGATTAGGTCCGCGTCGTGACCGGATGAGCTTGCCGGCCAGCCTGTCTCGGTCGCCGCGACCGCCCCGACCAGACGCTCCATACTGAGACGGACCAGGGCAGGCGCGTTGCCGGGATTGCGTCCCGAGCTCAGCAGCTCGGCATCTTTCAGATCCGAGTCTGCCAGACGGAGCAGGTTCGCCACGGCTCGCCGCAGCGGCACACCTTTTTTCAAACCGGGAGCTTTTGCCCTCACCTGTCTTGCCCAACCGAGAATCTCATTGTGATCCGCCCGCTGTTGGCCAAATCGGCCATCCCGATAGACTGCACACATTGCGACGAGTCGCAGCGTTGCTCACCTCCGAGGCCTCGATGTCGACCACGACCAAGCAGACCACCGTCGCACTATGGCATTATCAATGCCCGGAGTGCGGGTTAGGCGACGGTGACACCGGCAACCATGCCCAGACGCACGCGATCTACTGCGAGATTTTAAGACGACCGGCAGGTGCGATCCAGGCGCTGGCGCCGGTCGATGTGCCTCAGGCGCGGTTCCGTTTGTGGCTCTGGCCCAGCCTGATGCCACTCTGACGATCGGCATGACGGATCCTGATCCACGTGGGCGATACGACCACCGCGTGATCGGACGCCGTAGTCAGAGGATTGGGCCGCTGTTGCCTCCTCTTGATGAGAAAAGCGTCAGCGCATCACGCGTGCGGCCAGGCGAGCGGCGAGGTCGGGCGGCGTGATGCGGCCACCAAGTGCGGTGAGCGCATTGGCACGACCGGCAACGACGAAGGGGCGGCGCTGAAGCATTGCGGTCACGCCCACGCGTGCGACAGCGTCGCTGTCCATGATGCTGGCGCGCTGGAAGCTGTTCATCGTCTGACCGGCGACACCGAAGAACTCGGTGTCGGTAACGCCGGGGCAGAGGGTGGTGCAGCTGACGCCGCTTCCGCGAAGCTCGTGGTTGAGGGCGATGCCGAACGAGAGGATGTGAGCCTTGGTGGCGCCGTAGGCGGCGTAGGATGGCACCGGCTGAAAAGCGGCGGTGGAGGCGACTTGCAGGATACGGCCCCAGCCGGCCTGGCGCATCGTGGGCAGGACGAGATGAGTCAGATGAGCGAGAGCGACGACGTTGACCTCCAGCATCCGGCGGATTTGTTCCCACGAAGCGTCAGAGAACGGGCCGTAGACGCCGAGGCCAGCGTTGTTGACCAGGATGTCAATGCCGGAGAGCTCGGCGCCGAGTGCGGCGCGTTCGTTCTCGTCGGCAAGATCCGCGCGGCGGACAGTGACGGTGGCGCCATTAGCCTGGCGTAGCTCGCCCGCGAGGCGTTCGAGGGCGTCGACGCGTCGGGCGACGAGCACGAGGGCAGCGCCACGGGCGGCGAGGACGCGAGCGATGGCGGCACCGATGCCGCTCGACGCGCCGGTGACGAGGGCGGTGTGGCCGCCGAGACGTTCACGCATAGGCTCTCCTAGGAGAATTGTCGGTCTGCGTCGCTGATAGAATGCACGAGAGCCTCGTCGAGTAACGCGCGCGCGCCCGGGCGTATGTGCGCCGCGTGTGGGTTTCGCTTCCCAAAGTCAGGCGGCCGACGTGCTTGCGATCAGCCGTTCGGTAAGGCCTAGGATCTCGTCATCAGACAGATCATCGGCAGCATCGCCGATCGAGATCTCGGTCGTGGCGTGGCCTGGAACACCGGACGGCGCAAAGCGGTTGAAGATCCACACGCGTGTCTCTGCGGCGAACGCCAAGTGCGCCGCCTCCAACGCCTCTGCCGCGCGCGGAAGGTGCAAGCGGAACGCGTTCGACCGCGGCGGTGATGGCGTCACTGCAAACCCAGGAAGCGAGCAGAACGCGCGGGCGAGGATGACGGCGCGCTCGTGGAACTCCGCCATGCGCGGCAGGTAGCGGGCAAGCCCGTCGCGGGCGCCGATCACAAACGGAAACGCCGTCGCGAGCGGGCCGCAATGGCGCGCATGCCAGATGCGCGCCTCATCGACGTGGGATCCCGGCCCTGCCAGCAATGCCCCGCCCAAAGCGCCGAGACCCTTATAGAACGAGACGTAGACGCTGTCGGCGAGCGCCGCGATCGCCGACAGCTCGCGGCGGAGAAAAGGCTGCGCCTCCCAGAGCCGCGCGCCGTCGAGATGTAGCGGCACGCCGTGGCCGCGGCACCAGAAGGCGATTGCCTCGAGCGTGTCCCAATCTGGCACGAGATAGCCGGCGCGGCGCAGCGGCAGCTCAACGGTCACGGCGCCGACCGGCTCGGCAAGCGCGTCGAGGTCGCTCGCGGTGAACGGGCGATGAGCATCGCCAACCCGGAGTGCCGCGATGCCATGTAGACGCTCAAGCGCATTCCGCTCATCGAGATCGATATGGCTGAACGGATGGAGCGCGACCTTGCGGACGCCCGTGCGGTCGACGTGGGCGCGAAGCGCCGCCTGTTGCGCGACGACGCCTTTGATCACGAACAGCCCGGCCGGCTTGCCGAGCAGGGCGGCGACGTCGCGCTCGAGGGCGGCGATGTTCTCGCCCGCCCCGTAGCTGTCTGCCGGCAGGTCGGCATAGGGCGACGCTGCGAGGTCGGCGAGCAATGCGCGCGGTGCCAGGGCACGATGGCCGATCAGCGACCGCGCGCAGCGGCGCCGGATCGCGTCCCGGTCC
>CAXTSH010000176.1:0-4646 GCA_964246925.1 uncultured Acetobacteraceae bacterium | reverse complement strand
TTGTGGATGAGCGTGAGGGGGCGGGGGCGCAGGCCGGCGAGGAAGCAGCTTCGGATGTGGCCGGAGACGGTGGCGACGCCGGCGAGACGGTCGAGCAGGCGGGCGCGGGCGTTGGGGGTTCGGGCGCCGCGCATGGTGCGCGGGTCGTTGTGCAGGAACAGGCTGACCGGGCGGCTCGGGAAGGCGCGGGCGAGCCAGAGGGCGATGTCGGGCTTGTTGTGGACTTCGATCGGGCCGGGCGGCAGGCGCCTGAGCACGGGGACGAGGGCGAGGGGGTAGGCTTGGGTGTGGCTGAGGGGCAGCCAGGGCGGCGGGTCGACGGGGTGGAAGTCGATGCCGTCGAAGGTGGGGGTGTCCTGCCGTCGTCCGAGCACGCGGACATGGTGCAGGGAGGGGGCGGCGAGGCGGCGGACGACCATGGCGACGGCGCCGGCCGAGCCTGGGCCGAAGCCTTCGCGGTGCGGCAGGATGATGGCGACGGGGAGCGGGCCGGTCATCGGGGGCTGGGGTGAGAACGATCCTGGTCGTCAAGCTGGGCGCGCTCGGCGACTTCATCCATGCGTTCCATGCGTTTGCCGCCATCCGGGCGCATCACCGGGATGATCGGGTGGTGCTGCTGACGACGGCGCCCTATGCCGCGCTGGCGCGGCGGTCGCCTTGGTTCGACGCGGTGCTGGTCGACGAGCGGGCGGGGTGGTGGAACCTGGCGGCACTGCGCCGGACGCTGCGCGTCATTGACGGGGCGGACTTCGTCTATGACCTGCAGACGTCGCGCCGCACGGGCCGGTATTTCGTGCTGGCGGGACGGCCGCCATGGTCCGGGATCGCGGCGGGGTGCTCGCATCCGCATGCCAACCCGGGCCGGGACTCGATGCACACGATCGAGCGGCAGCGCGAGCAGTTGATCGCGGCGGGGATCGGGCGGTTTCCGGCGCCGGAGCGGGACTGGCTGCTGGGCGAGCGCCCTGCCCTGCCCTGCCCCACTGCGTTGCTGGTGCCGGGCGGTGCGGGGGTCGGCAGCGTCAAGCGGTGGCCGGTGGAGCGGTATGCGGAACTGGCGGTCTGGCTCGCCGGTCGCGGGATCACGCCGGTGGTGGCCGGCGGAGCGGCGGAGCGGGCGCTGGGCGAGGCGATCGTGCAGGGGGGCTCCGCGGTCGACCTGACGGGACGCACCAGCCTGTTCGAGCTGGCCGCGGTCGCGAGAGGGGCGTCGCTGGTGGTGGGCAACGACACCGGGCCGCTGCACCTGGCGTGCTCGATGGGGGCACCGACGATCGTGCTGTTCTCGGAGGCCGGCGTGCCGGAGGAGGCGGCCGCGCGCGGACCGGCCGGCGAGTGGGCGACCGTGCTGCGGGAGCGCGATCTCGGGGCGTTGCCGGTGGCACGGGTGACGGCGGCGGCGGGAGCGCTGCTCGATCATCGGGCGTAGGGCCTGGAGAGGGCGAGGCCCCAGCCGAGCAGGAGGAAGGTCCAGCCGGCGTTGGGGAGCGTGAAGAAGGCGCTGGTGGAGGCGAGCGGCCAGAGTGCCAGCAGGATGGCGATGAAGAGGCCGGCGCGTTCGGCGTCCGGCCGGATCGCCAAGCCGCGACCCAGGGCGGTGAGCCAGGTCAGGACGAGGGCGCAGAACAGGGCGAGGCCCGGGACGCCGCCGGCGGTGGCGGCTTCGAGATAGTGGTTGTGGGGATGGATGTTGCAGCCGGCAGGACCGGCGGCCGGATGGTCGGGGATGCCGAGCCAGGCGATGCCGTGCTGGTAGCGGGTGGCATCGCAGGCGGTGCGGAAGCCGTCGAAGCCGAGACCGAACCAGGGGTGGGCGAGAGCGATGACGGCAGCCCTGGTGTAGATCAGGCCGTAGGGGCTCTGGCTGAAATGGCTGAGCTGTCCGCTGGACTCGCCCACGAGCTTGGCGAAGGTGGGTGGCGCGATCAGCGGCGTCGCGGCCAGCAGGGCGGCGGCCAGGCAGGCGGTCGCCAGCACGACCAGCCGCAGGGGACGAAGCAGGATGGCACAGGCGAGCAGTCCGAGGACGGTCAGGACCGCGGGCATGCGCTGGCCGATGAGGACCATCGTGGCGACGCCGGAGGCGGCGAGAAGGCCGCCGGCGGCCTTGGCGATGGCCGCGCGTTGCCGGACGAGGGCCATGACCGGCGGGAGCATCGCCGGGAACAGGATCAGGACCAGCGCCGGGCCGGCCTTCGGACCCTTGAACGGGCCGGTCAGGGCGCCGTCGCCCCAGCGCGGCCAGCCGAAGATGTCGGTGCCGAGCAGGTATTGCTGCCAGCATTGAAGGCCGATCCAGGCGGCGGAGGCGGCGACGATGGCGGCGAGCGCGCGTCGCGCGGCCGGGCCGGCGAGCAGCCAATCGGAACCGGCGGCGGCAAGCAGGAAGAAGCGGCCCATCAGCACGGACTGGATGAGCGCGTGCGGGCCGTGAGAAGGAAGCTGGCGGGCGGAGACGAAGACCGTCCAGGCCCACCAGGCGGCGGTGGCGAGCACGACTGGGCCGGGCTTGCGTGCGTTTCGCGTGCGGATGAGATGGACGAGGAAGAGCGAGTCGATGGCGGCGATCAGGATCTCGGCGCCGCTGCGGGTTGTGAGCAGGGCGAGCGGCAGCGCGAACATGGTTGCGGTGGCGATGACGGTGATCGGTGAGCGGGGCATGCGCGGGGTCAATAGGAGCAGAGAAGAGGGAGCGGCAAATTGAGCGTGGCCGTGGTGACGGGTTCGGGCGGCCTGGTGGGGTCGGCCTGCGTGCGATTGCTGGCGGGCAAGGGCCTCGACGTCGTGGGGATCGACAACGATACCAGGATGCGGCTGTTCGGGCCGGCCGCGAGCACGCGCGAGGGCTGGCGGGCGCTCGAGCGCGAGGTCGGCCGCTACACGCACCTGGACGCCGACATCAGGGACCGGGTGGTCGAGGAGAGGGTCGCCGGGCTAGGGCGGGAGATCGTGCTGGTCGTCCACGCGGCGGCGCAGCCTTCGCATGACTGGGCGGCCCGCGATCCGGCGACCGATTTCTCGATCAACGCGACGGCGACGCTCCAATTGCTGCAAGCGGTCCGCCGGCACTGTCCGGAGGCGGTGTTCGTCTTCTGCAGCACCAACAAAGTCTACGGGGATACGCCCAACCGGTGGGAGTTCGTCGAGCAGACGACGCGCTGGGAATTGCCGGAGACGCATGCCTGCTTTGCCGGCATCGACGAGACGATGAGCATCGATGCGACGACGCACAGCCTGTTCGGGGTGTCGAAGACGGCAGCCGACCTGCTGGTGCAGGAATACGGCCGGTATTTCGGGATGCGGACGGCGTGCCTGCGTTGCGGATGCATCACCGGGCCGGGACACGCGGGGGCGAAGCTGCACGGGTTCCTGTCCTACCTGGTGCAGTGCGCGGTGACGGGCCGGCCGTACACGGTGATCGGCCATGGCGGCAAGCAGGTGCGCGACAATATCGACGCGCGGGACTTGGCCGATGCGGTCTGGTGCTTCTTCAAGCGGCCGCGGACGGGAGCGGTCTACAACCTGGGCGGTGGCCGGCGTTCGAATTGCAGCGTGCTGGAGGCGATCGGCATGGTCGACGCGCTGACCGGGCGGACGATGGAGTGGGACTACGAGCCGGAGGCCCGAAGCGGGGATCATCGATGGTGGATCAGCGATACGCGACGGTTCGAGGCGGAATACCCTGAGTGGCGGCCGGCGCGAGGAATCGCCGGCATGATCGAGGAGATCGCGGCTGCGGTGACGGCGCGGTGAACTGCGCCGTGTTCGTGGTCAACATGGCGCGCGACGTCGAGCGGCGGCGCTACATGACCGGACGGCTGACCGAGCTCGGGATGGAGGCGGAGTTTATCACCGCGGTCGACGGGCGGCAGCTCGGACCGGCGGAGCGCGCCGCCTACGACCGGCAGCGGGCACTGCGGGTCTACGGCGTGGAGATGATGGACAGCGAGATCGGCTGCTTTCTGAGCCATCGCGGGCTGTACGAGCGGATGGTGCGCGAAGGCATCGAGTGCGCCTTGATCCTCGAGGACGACGTGCGGATCGATGCCGCGTTTCCGCAGATCGTGCGCGGACTGCTGGACGGTGCCTTCCAGGACTGGATGGTGATCCGTTTCGACAGCAAGCGGGGGCGGGTGACGGCGCCGCGGTCGCGGAAGTTCGCCGGCACGCGGGTCGCCGAGCTGGCGGGTGGCGCGGGGTTGTACCGGCTGCAGACGCATGTGCTGGGGGTGGGCGCCTATCTGATCCGGCGCGCGGGGGCGTTGCGGATGCTGGAGTATGGCGCGTGCATCTTCATGCCGATCGACCAGACGATGGACCGGTTCTGGGAGAACGGGATCGTGCCCTACGTGGTGCGGCCGTTTCCGGTGCAGCAGGCCGAGGATTTCGGATCGCACAGCGAGGCGCAACGGGGCGGCCGGCGGCAGACGCAACCGCTCCCGGTTCGGCTCAGGCGGCGGCTGCAAAGGAGCCTGGACGGCATTGCCAAGCGGGTGTTCACCCTGAGGATGCGTTGGGGGGCGGGCTGACCGGGTGCTCGCGATCGGGGGCGGCCAGGGCTTCGAGCTTGCGGGCCTGGGCGGCCTTGAATTGGCGCGCGATTTCGCGGTCCGACAGGCTGCGCAGGTATCTCTGCTCGTCGGTGA
>CAXTSH010000175.1:0-4671 GCA_964246925.1 uncultured Acetobacteraceae bacterium | reverse complement strand
ACATCTGTCCGGCCTGTTGACGCGGCGCGCATGGCCGCTGGCCCTGATGCGATCCGCAAATTAAATCCCTATCAACTCCGCGGGCTCGAGGCCCCGCCCCGTTATCGGGTTGTTCCAATTCTCGGTCACGACCGAATGTCCATCAGCTTCTCGTCACCCTCGCGATCAGGGCTGCCAGCTGCTCTTCGCCGGCTGCCCTATCTTGTCACGCTGCGACGGCCGCGGCCGTCTCGCGGTAGTCCTCGTGCCACACCATCACCGCCCAGGCGATCCACGCCGAATGGCCGTAGGTCTTGCCCGGCAGGCGGCGCATGACCGAGGTAGCGCCGACCGTCAGCAAGCGTCGAAGATATCGGTCGCCCTGCTTGGAGACCCGGCCCGACCTCGGCTTGCCGCCACTCGAATGCTGTCGCGGCACTAACTTGATCCAGGCCGCTAGTTCCCGGCCCGACCGGAAAGTCCACGGATCCGCGACGGTGGCGGCGATCGCCGAGGCGGTGATCGGCCCGATGCCAGGAACGCTCGCCAATCGTCGGCTTAGCGGATCTGCCTTGTGCTCACGCACGATCGCCTCCTCGATCGTCTCGATCCCGCTTCTCGAGGTGGTGCAGTTCGGCCACCAGGCTTCCGGGCGCCTCGCGTGCCAATACCGGCAGTTCTGCGCTGCTCGCGTCATGCAGTAAAGTGAGCAGATCAGGAATGCGGTGTCGTCCCGCGGGAGCGGCGATGCCGAACTCGGCGAGATGACCTCGCAACGCGTTGATCAGGATGGTGCGCTGCCTGACCAGAAGATCGCGCGCCCAATGGTGCAGCAGCGCCGCTCGCTGAGCCGCCGAATTGACCGGCACGAAGCGCATGTTCGGCCGACCGACGGCCTCGCAGATTGCTTCGGCATCGGCTGCGTCGGTCTTGCTGCGGCGAACGTAAGGCTTGACGTACGAGGACGGAATGAGTCGGACGTCGTGTCCGGCCGCCATGATCAGCCGCCCCCAGTGATGCGCCGTCGCGCACGCCTCGATGCCGACCAGGCAACGAGGCAGGGCGGAGAAGAACGCTTCCACCTCGGATGCTGCAGCTTGCGTCGGACGGTCACCTTGCCGACGGCATTGATGCCGTGGACCTGGAACACGCACTTGGCGAGATCAAGACCGATCGTGGTAATCTGCCTTTCGGACGGCTCCTCTACTGTGGTGTGAACCAACGACGACCGCGTCAAGGCACTCGATGCCGTTTAGCAGGGGCCGTCCACTCTATCAACTCCAGCGTGAAAAGTTGTAGATCCCTTTCCCACGGCGAACCGCAGTGCTGGTTTTGATTATCAACATCGCTTCTAGCGGCAAAGGCCAATAGGTTGTCTGGTTCCATAGAGTTTCTAGAGGCTGCGGCCTTTGATCGTCCATCTAAAGCAGTAGCTATAGCTTTAGCACAAGAAGCAGGCACACTTCGTCTGGTCCGATGTGAAACCAGCTTTGGGTTTGCCGTGATCTCCATTGAAGATAATTTTGGCGTCATTGAGATAGCTGATGACATGGAGACGGCGGAGTCACGTGTCGCGGAATGCACACGCTGGCGGGCAAGATAGGTATTCCCCTGCAGAGGGTGACCCTACCCTGATCTGCTCCCCGCAAACTGGACCGTTTTTGGGTAGAGTTTTCCGCCTCGGAGTCCCTTGGTTGGACGGAGCGGAGGACGATGAAGGCATCGCAGTTTTCGGACGCCCAGAAGGCGTTCATTCTCAAGCAGGGAGCGGACGGGGTTCCGGTGGCGGACATCTGCCGCAAGGCCGGGATCAGCCAGGCGACCTATTTCAACTGGAAGAGGAAATATGACGGGCTGCTGCCGACGGAGATGCGTCGGCTGAAGCTGCTCGAGGACGAGAACACCAAGCTGCGCAAGCTGGTGGCCGATCTCTCGCTGGACCGGGAGATGCTGCAGGACGTCATCCGCCGAAAACTCTGAGGCCTGCTCGCAAGCGCAAGCTGGTCGACGCGATGCGTGGTGACTGGGATGTCTCGATCCGGCGTGCCTGTCGGGTCCTCGAGGTCGACACGTCCACCTGCCACTACCGGTCGCGTCGGCACGATCAGGCCGGGATCGCATCGAGGATCAAAGGCGCTCCGACTTCGCCCCGAAATGCAGGCGGTGCAGCTTGCGCAGCAGATGCTGCAGACGCTCGGCGCGCTCGGCCAGCACGTCGTGGGTGGCCTGCAGTTGCGCGCGCTCCGCGGCCACAGCGTCACGCTCGGCGGCGACCGCATCGCGCTCGGCCGCGAGGGCGTCGCGCTCGGCAACTGCGAGATCTCGCTCCGCCTGAGTCGCCAACACCATCGCGCAGAGCGCCGCGGCGTCGGTCGGCAGGTCGGGCGCGGCGTGCGTCACGCCTCGATTCTATGCGGCCGATCCAGACTGGTAGGACTCTGCTCTACAGCATGATCGGATCAGCTTAGGTCGTATCCTGCGTGTCTGATGTAGTTTTCGCATTCTGCTGGCGTGAACTGGTTGAGCAGTGATCCGATGCGGTGCCATACGGCGGCAATGGAGCGTTCGTCGGATTTGCGCAGCAGCGTTTTGAGCTTTGCGAAGACCATCTCGATCGGGTTCAGGTCCGGGCTGTAGGGCGGCAGGAACAGCAGGTGGGCTCCGGCGCCGTGGATCGCCCGACGCACGGCGCGTCCCTTGTGGCTGCCGAGATTGTCGAGCACGACGATGTCGCCTGGCCGCAGGGTCGGCACGAGGAACTGGGTGACCCAGGCCAGGAATAGATGGCCATTGATGGGGCCGTCGAACACGCAGGGCGCCGCGATGCCGTTCGAGCGCAAAGCCGCCAGGAAGGTCATGGTGGTCCAGCGTGCCTGCGGCACGGCCGCGACCAGGCGCTGCCCGCGCAAGGCCCTTCCATGCGTGCGGGTCATATTTGTCTTGGCCCAGGTCTCATCGACGAAGACGAGGCGGGCAGGGTCAACCCGACGCTGGTGACGTTTCCACCGCGCGCGCTTGCGGGCGACGTCTGGCCGGTCCTGCTCGGCGGCGCGCAGGCTTTTTTTTGAAGGTGAGCCGCTCCTCGCGCAGAAAACGCCAGACCGCGTCGTAGCTCACCTTGGTGCCGCGCTCGGCCAGCTCGGCCCGTAACGCTCGCCCCGTCAGGTCAGGCGCGGCCGCGACACGCGCCAGCAGCCAGTCGCGTTCTCCGAGAAGGGCAAAACGGCGGCGACCACCCATCGGCAGCGCGGCCTGCTTACCGGTCGCGCGATGATCCTTGGCCCAGAGAATCACCGTCGACTTGCCGATGTGGAGCAGGCGCGGGACGGCCGCGCGGGACTGGCCCGCCTCGACAAGCGCGATCGCACGCTGACGTAGATCGGACGAATAGGGCTTTGGCATCAGCTACTGGCCTCCAACCCAGCCAGCAGCTTGAATCAGATTTCACCGCGCGCCGGAATTCCCCCGAATCAACTCGATCCGGTCATGCTCTAGCGGCAGACTCACGCAGTGGTGACGGCGCGTCGAGCTCAGCGCGGTTGGAGCACAAAGTTGCTGTTACGACCCTTTGGCGGATTTGGTCGACCCTCTGTTTTCATCCGACTGACCCTTGAGTAAAAAGGCAACTTGCGTCGCCGCTCGTTTTGCTACACCAGATTTGGTCTGCTGTCGCGTCAGCATATGGAGAGAGGCTATCCTACCCAACAGGCTCATCGGACATGTTGACAAGGCGGATGACGGCGCGATCGTCGGATGGCTTGCGAATGTGGATCAACCGGAGCGGTTGGAAACTGTCGTGTGCGCTGACACAATGGGTCGGACGAGCGACTTCAAGGCCTGGCACGTTCGCGAAGACGTCTGCCGTTCGCTCGGCATCGAAGGCCGTTTCGGCTTCGTCATCCCGTTCTCGGTTCTGCGCGGTCTCGGCGATGTCGTTACGGTTCGCGATCGCCAAGGTGGCACGCTTGTGAACGGCTCAGCAATCAGCTTGGGACGACGGGAGGTTGCGCCCATCGATGCTGCCGAAGCGGCGGTCATTCTCCACATTCCGAAGACCGCCGGCACCAGCTTGATCAAGATGCTCACGCACGATCTCCCGCCTTACGAGCGGCTGTTCATCTATCCTCCCCCCTTCGGTCTGACATTGGAGGAAGTAGTTACCCTACCACTTCACCAGCGACGTGCAGCGCGGCTGATCGCTGGTCACGTGTTGTTCGGAGTTGATCGTTTCCTCGGTCGGACAGCCCGATACGTGACGTTCCTGCGTGATCCGATAGTTCGATTGAGGTCGCATGCGGCGCACCACCTGAAGGCCGGCACCAAGTTCCGTTGGAAAGGCCTAGAGATAAAAGCGGAGGTCGCGATCACCGAGGGTTTAAACGAGGAGTTCGATAATCTGATGGTCCGTTACATCGCGGGTCTGCCGCCGGACCTCGTGCCGCTAGGCGGAGTCAGTCGAAGCGATGTCGAGCTAGCGCTGTTTAACATCGAAAGTTACTTCGCGCTTGTCGGGCTTGTCGAAACCATACAAGCGCACATGGGCGATCTGTCTTCGGCTCTCGGCCGGTCGTTTGTTGATCTGCCTCGCGAGAATACGACGACCGAGCCTGCCCGGCAGGAGGTTGTCCGAGCCGAAATCGATTGGAACAGGGTGGAACGCAACAATCAGTTCGATCGCGTGCTCTACGAAAT
>CAXTSH010000174.1:0-4692 GCA_964246925.1 uncultured Acetobacteraceae bacterium | reverse complement strand
GTGTGGCCGACGCCTTCAGGCGGTTCCTGTGCGACAAGCCTGAGATCGTCATCGAACTGCCGACCACCCAGGCGATGCTCATCAAACGAGCCGCCTAGTTTATCGACCACACGATAGTCAGGCTGACGTGTCCGGTCAGCCTGACGACCACTAGTCGATGCTGAGCGCCGCCGCTTCAGGTCCCTTCATTCCCTGCACCACCTGAACGCGGGCAACCTGCCCCTCGTTGAGGCTGGTCAGGCCCGACCGCTCGAGCGCGGATGCGTGAACAAAGATATCCTTGCCGCCGTTCTGCGGGGTGATGAAGCCGAACCCCTTGGTCGCATTGTACCACTTGACCGTCCCGACCATCTCCTCGGCCGAGCTCAGATCCGGTGCACGGCGCCCCGGTCCCGACCGGAACCCGCCAGGAGCCCCGCCTGATGTCGGGGCGCCGGCGTAGCCCCCCGGCCGGGGCCCGCGCGGCGCGGGACGTGCCTGCGCGGTGCTCTCGTCAATCGAGAGCACCTCCGCCACCTGCCGCCCCTTCGGACCCTGACCGATCCGAACCCGGAGCGTGGCACCCTGGCTGACCGTGTCGTGGCCAGACTGCGACAACGCGTTGGCGTGGAGGAACACGTCACCGGTTCCGTCCGCCAACTCGACGAAGCCGAAGCCTTTCTCCGGATTGAACCACTTCACGGTGGCATCGACATCCGGACCGGACGCGATCACCTGCGACCTCGGAGCGCCAAAACCGCCACCCGGGCCACCTCTCGGCGCACCGCCCAACGGCCGGTCGCCGAACGACGGCGGCGGGGAGAAATTGTCGTCGTCAAAGCCGCCGCGGCGGGGCGAACGGGCGCTGCGGTCGGTCCTGCTGTTTCTCAACGTGGTCAATCCCGAGAATTGGATGGTAGGGCGGAGCTCGATCGGTAATCTGCTGGTCCTGGCAAAGCCCTGGCTTTCGAAATGTCCGTCAAGCATCCGAGGTTCATCTCTATCATAGAGAATCCTCAGGAGTGCGACAAATCAGCGTCAATCGACGGGATCGCGCCGTTGCTGCGACGGTTCGCCGGCACCACGCTTTGCCAACCAGGCAGTCGCGATTATGAAGGCCCGTGCCGGTTCAAGTTCTGAGGAAGTGCGCATGTTGATCGTCCGGCGCCCCTTGTGGGACAAGAACATTCAGGCAGAGAACCCATTCCAGTGAGCGCCTCACGTATCTTCACAGTCCTGGCGGCGGCTTGCCTCGTCGTCTCCTTCGCCCTGGCGACCCTGATCCCGCCCTTGATGCCGCTCGGCCAGGTCCTGGTCGATGCCGATCACCACCTCCTGACCGTCATGCAGGCCGAGATCAGCATGCACCTGTCGCCCTCCGCCTGGGCCGACATCGCTTCGCCCTGTCTGGAACGGCCCTCCTGGCTGCCGCCGGCCATGCTCGGCATCGTCTTCGGCGGCCTGGCGCTCAGCACCCGACCCAAACGACCCAGCCCGACCAAGCGCCGCCGCAGCAACTGAAGGCGTCCTGCCTCAGCCCTGACGCCTCTGTAGACCGATCGCTTTGCGCACCACGGCACGATGCGCCTGGTCCAACCCGGCGCTTGAGAGCCGTTCGACGGCCACGAACAACGCGTCCGACGCGTCGCCTCCGGCCCGCGGCTCGCCACCCGCCCATGGACCGGCAACGTCGAGCACCGTGTAATGGAACCGAACCGCCCCGCTCTCGTCCCGATCGATCACGTCCGCATGCCCCACCAGCTCGAGCGGCCCTGCCTCGACCCCGGCTTCCTCCATCAGCTCCCGTCTCGCAGTCTCCTCGACGGTCTCGCCCAACCGCTGGCCGCCGCCCGGAAACGACAGCGCTCCGAGCAGCGGCGGCCGGCCGCGCCTGACCAGCAGCACCGACGACCCGCGCAGCACCACCGCGCCCACGCCGACCAGCGGCCGGTCAGGATACGCGCGACCGCCTGACATCAGCCTGCCTCCAGCAATCGTGCCCCGTTCTGATAGTCGAACAGCGCCAACAGCTCGCGCGCCGCCCGTCCGCGCGGCGACACCAGCTCGGGATCGCGCTCGACCAGATGCTCGGCATCCCGCTGTGCGATCGCGAGCAGCCGTTCGACCCCGTCCTCCAGCGCCAGCCGGAACCCGGGATGGCCCGATTGGCGCAGCCCCAGCGCGTCGCCCGCTCCACGCAGGCGGAAATCCTCATCGGCGATCAGGAAACCATCTTCGGTCGACCGCAACATCGCCAGCCGCGCACGCGCCGCCTCTCCTGCTTGGCGGTCATGCAACAGCAGACAGAACGAGGCGGCGGCCCCACGCCCGACACGCCCGCGCAACTGATGCAGTTGTGCCAGCCCGAACCGTTCCGCATGCTCGACCACCATCACGCTCGCCGCCGGCACGTCCACGCCCACCTCGACGACGGTGGTCGCCACCAGCACCCTCGTGGACCCGGCCGCGAACGCCGCCAGCGCCGCCTCCCGCACAGCACTCGTCTGGCGCCCGTGCGCGAGCCCGACCACCTCGCCCAGTCGTGCGCGCAGCGCCGCCCACCGCGCCTCCGCCGCCGCGAGATCGCTCGTTTCGCTTTCGCTCACCAGCGGACAGACCCAGAATACCTGCGCTCCTCCCGCCATCGCCCGCGCCACGCCTGCCACCACCTGATCCAGACCGTCCAACGCATGCACCGTCGTCCGTATCGGCGTCCGGCCGGCCGGCTTCCCGCCGATCCGGCTCACCTCCATCTCGCCCCAGCGCGCCAGCAGCAGCGTGCGCGGGATCGGCGTCGCCGTCATCACCAGCACGTCGGTGGCCGCTCCCTTCTCCCCCAGCATCAGCCGCTGCCCCACCCCGAACCGATGCTGCTCGTCGATGACCGCGAGCCCGAGGTCGCGGAACGCCACGTCCTCGCTGAACAAGGCATGCGTCCCCACCGCCAGCGGAACACCGCTCGCCAGCCCCGACAGCGCCTCGCGTCGAGCCTTCCTGCGCATCCCGCCGGTCAGCAGCACCGCCGGCACCGGCGACAACGCCTCGAACGTGCGGAAATGCTGACGCGCCAGCAGTTCGGTCGGCGCCATCAGGGCCGCCTGCGCGCCCGCCTCTGCCGCCCGCAGCATCGCCAGCAACGCCACCAGCGTCTTGCCGGCGCCCACGTCGCCCTGCAGCAGCCGCAACATCCGTCGCGGCGCCGCCAGATCCGCGTCGATCTCTGCAAGCGCCGTCGCCTGGGATGCGGTCGGCCGGAACCCGAACCGCCGCAAGGCTTCCGCCCGCAGCCCACCATCCCCGACCAGCGCCCGCCCGGCCTGACCGCGCACCCGCCGGCGCAACAGCCGCACCGCGACCTGCCCCGCGAACAGCTCGTCGTAGGCGAGGCGCGCATGGGCCCGCCCCCGCGCGCCCGCATCGTCGTCGGACGGCGCCTGCAGCAGGCGGATCGCCTCGCAGAACCCCGGCCAACCCTCCCGCTCGAGCAAGCCATCCGACGACCACTCCGCCGTTCGCGACGGCAGCAACGCCAGCGCCCCGCTCACCGCCCGGCGCAACGACGACGGCCCGAGCCCCTTGCACAACGGCCAGACCGGCTCCAGCCGGGGGATTTCCGCGCGCGCCGACGCCGGCACCACGAAGTCGGGATGCGTCATCCGCAACCGGCCCATGTAGCTGTCGAGCCGTCCCGAGATCGCCACCCGAGCGCCCACCGGCAGTTGCGCCAGGCGCTGCGGCTTGAACAGCGTCAGCTCCGCCTCGCCCGTCCCGTCGCTGACCACCACCCGCCAGGGCTGGCGCGTGTTCTCCGGCCGCCGATGCCGAACCACCTCGACCACGACGGTCACGATCGTCCCCGGCAACGCCTCGGCCAGCAGCGGCGCCGCCCGCCGGTCCACCAGTTGCACCGGCAGGTGGAACAGCACATCGAGCACCAGCGCGCCGCCGGCCAGTCTCGGCAGCAGGGCGGCCTCACGCCTGGACACGCCGGTGATCGACGTGATCGGCCGCAACAGCGCCTCGCACGCCGACGCCGGCATCATCTCGGTCCGCGTGTCCATCACCTCCTCGTTCCGCCGCAGGGTGGCGCCGTGCGCTTCGCTCGCTATATGACGCCCACACGCATGAACGAAGACGCGACAGTTTCCGGCCCCAGGCCGCCGCTCGATGCGCGGCGTCGCCGGATCCTGTTCCGCGCGACCCATCGCGGCACCCACGAAGCCGACCTTCTGATCGGCGGCTACGTCTCGCCCCGCATCGGGCGTTTCACCGACGACGAGCTCGACGCGCTCGAACAGATCATGGAATTCGTCGACGCCGACCTCGTCGACTGGCTGCTCGGCCGCACCCCGGTCCCCGCCGCACGCGACAGCGCCATGCTGCGCGCCATGCTCGCCCAAGCTCACCAGAGAGGCACCTGACCCTGAGCGACACGATCGACCGCCCCGGCACGCGCACCACACGCGTCACCGTCCATGGCGCCCCGGAAGGCTACGACGCGCGCCTGCTCACCAGGCGACGCGCCGAGCGCGCCGGCTCGCTCCTGCACGTCGCCCGCGACGACACCCGCCTCGCCCGCCTCGCCGAAGCGATCGCGTTCTTCGATCCGTCCATCGAGATCGTCCGCTTTCCCGCCTGGGACTGCCTGCCTTACGACCGCGTCTCCCCCAACGCCGCCATCGTCGCCGAACGCGCCGCCGCCCTCGCCAAACT
>CAXTSH010000173.1:0-4761 GCA_964246925.1 uncultured Acetobacteraceae bacterium | reverse complement strand
ATCTACGAGGGCGGCATCGCCAACATGAACTACTCGATCAGCAACACCGCCGAATACGGCGAATACGTCACCGGTCCCCGCATCATCACACCCGAAACCAAAGCCGAAATGAAACGTGTCCTGACCGACATCCAGACCGGCAAGTTCACCCGCGACTGGATGCTCGAGAACAAGGTCAACCAGACCAGCTTCAAGGCCACCCGCCGCAAGTTGGCCGAACACCCGATCGAAAAAGTAGGCGAACAACTCCGCGCCATGATGCCCTGGATCGGCAAAAACGCGCTTGTCGACAAGGCAAAAAACTGAACCGCCGCTTGAGACAGGCGCTGTAGGTTGGATCTCGCAATCAACCGATCAGCGCCTTGAGCTTGGCGCGAACGGCCGCCAGTTCGACGCCGCTGACTTTGCCCTTCTGCATTGCCCCCCGCGCTCGCCAATCCTGACTCTTCACCTGATCCGCCAACACCACGCTCGCCGGCGCACCGCCGATGGCGACCTCAAATGGGTAGCCCTTGATCCTGGTCGTCGTCGGACAACTCACGATCAGACCGGCACGTCCGTTATAGCTCGCCGGACTCAGCACGACCGCCGGGCGATGACCCGCCTGCTCATGTCCCGATTGCGCATCAAATTGCAGCCACACGAGGTCGCCCGCATCCGGCACATAGCCGTCCGCCACTACCAGACCTCCTGGCCCACCGCCGTCCCGAACTCGACCGCCTCATGCCGGTTCTCGTCGGTGATCCCGGCGATCAGCGTCGCAAGATCATACTCGACCGGCCGAAGCGGCTCGATGACGATCAAACCTTGTTCTTCGCGTATGTCCACCGGCTGATCCAAGCCCACACGCGCCGCGTCCAGAACGGACGCCGGGATACGCACGGCGGCGCTGTTGCCCCACTTCTTCACCACACCTTGCATCGGTTACGCTCCCCACCCGCGTAGAGACATCGTATATACTCTGAAGAAAACATCCAGAAGTTCCAGATGATGTTTCGTCGTGAGTGGGACCATCGAGACTTGAGTTTGCCCTTGCGGTGCGAGCGACCTCCCGTCTGCGACCGACCCGGGATTTCAAGTTGTGCGGCCGCTCATGCTCATCGCCATGCCGATGCTTGCCCGCTCCCGGCCACGTCCTGATGCGCCCGACGCTCTTTGATGCGTACCCGGAATTTCAAGTTGCGCGAGTGCTCGTGCTCGCCACCGTGCCGATGTCCGTCTGCTCCCCGCGCCCACGCTGATATGTCCCGCATTCCCGGCCGCGTACCGCGAATTTCAAGTTGGGCAGTCGTCCGTGTTCACGACCGTGCCGAAATCCGACCGTTAGCTGGCCGCCTTCCGCAAGGAACACGCCAGCCTCACGCCCCCGAACGACCTGCGAGACCGCCGAAGCGCACCGCGAATTTCAAGTCGCCGGCACTCGGTCGATCACTCACTCAGGCGGGATGGTGGCGTCAACCAGACAACGGTGGCCTGCCTTCAGTGCAGACCGGCTTTCAGATCCTTGGGACCCATCATCCGCAGAATGGACCGGTCCACCTCGAGCGAACTCGTCGTCGCGAGGTCGGCGCCGACCGACAACGCGACCGCGTGATGCTCGACGAAGGCTCGGCCGGCCACCATGATCACCAGATCAGGGTTGAGAGACGCTCGCCGCACCAGCGTGATCGTCTCGGCCAGCATCGGCAGCCGGTCCTCGCGGCTGAACGCAGCACTCAGCGACAGGTCCAGCACGTCAAACCAGCTCGCGCCCACCAGGTCCTGCAGCGCCTCGTCGTCGACGGGGTATTCGCACCGCGGCAGCCAGCCGGCGCGCCGGAGGACATCGCAATCCAGTGCCGCGCCGAGACGGTGCAGTTCCCCGGGCTCCGGCGCGATCAGCACGGTGGGGTAACGGCCGCGCAGACCCGGCTGCACCGGCGAACTGCCAAGCAGATCCACCGCGGACTGCAGCCGGCACAGGCCAAGCGTGACGTCGAACTCGCTGCAATCGTCGTGCTGCCAGAGGTCGCCAAGCCGGCGCGCCGCCGGCTCAAACAACGTCGCGTAGAGCGGCGTCAGCGCATCGGCCGCCTTGATTTCCCGGATCAGCGACATCGCGGCCGTTCGATCGGGTGCAATCAGCAGGTCCGCAAGTTCCTTGGCGCGCGCGTGCATGAGGCTTGGCCGAGCGCCCTGCACCGCCGCCCGCCCACCTGAGTGCTGCCGAACCAGCCTCGGAATGACAGTCGACAGCATCACGCCGCGAAGGATGTCGGCAGCCTTGCCCCGGATCGACAGACTTTCCAGCGCATCGACCGGCATCGCCGGTCCGAGCGAGAACAGCTTGACGAGGAACGTCGGGGCGGCATCCGGGCTCCGGTGCAGGTTCTCGACGACGTCCCGCGGCGGCTCGATGATCTCCGGCCGCCCGTCGCTCGCGCCGGGCATCGCGAGCTTCATGCTCCAGTCGGCGAACGCGCGCGCCTGAACCGGTTTCTTGTCGAGGATTTCGATATCGGTGTGGCGCCGGTCCCGCAGGATCGACCCCATGATGCGGTCGACCCCGTCGTCTGGGCCCTCGAGCCACTGGTAGAAACGGCTCTGGTCATAGACCATCACCCCGGTGACCGCTTCGCGCCGGTTGCGCGCCTGGGCGGCCAGGGTGAGCTGCAGCAAATCCGGCGGCGACAGCGGGCGCGCCGCCCGGCTGCGATAGACCAGAGCCGACAAATCCCCGGAGCGGCCCGCGATCGTTCCGCAATCGCCAGCGCTCAGCTCCTGCAAACCAGACATCGCCCCTCCCCCTTGCGATCGGATGCAGACTGAAATGACAAACCGGCAATCCTCTAGCTCGCCAGGGTGCCGGACGGTCAAGCAAAAAGATCACACGTTCAACTGAAATTTGGCTGCAGGCCGATCGGCGGCCAGCAACAGGCGCAATCGCGTTGATTTGGCTCTCCTCTCCGCCGGAGACTTTGTGCATCGCAGCGATTCGCGAGCCTGCTCGTTCAGACACCGTTAGGATGGTTGACCGATGATGGAGCGGAAGGAGATGTTCATGAGCACCTACAGCGCTCGACAGCTCGGCGACCGCGTCGTCATCATTCATGACATGCGAGACCAGACGGTTTTTTCGGAACTCGACATCGAACAGGCGGACCTGCTCGTCGAGCAGCTCCAGACCGCTCTCATGCTGGCGACCGCGACGCTGCGGGAGACCGCCTTCGCGGCGTAATTGTTCGCCCGCCGGTGGCGCAGCGCCTGCCTGCTGAGCCGCCCGGCCGCCATCAAGCCGAACGATCGTTTCGGTCCTCTCCGCATCACCTGTCCGGCGATGGTCAGGCGTGCGGACGCGCCGCTCCCAGGATGCGGCCATCTGCCGCCTGCAACAGTATCGCCACATGCTCGCCGGCCGGCGCCGCAAACCGCACCGTCATCGCCCGTCCGTGCCACGCACCCGACGCCTGCATCGACCGGACAACGTCGACTTCGCGCAACGTCCGCCCGTTATTCTCGCCTGCGCCCACCCTCGTCTCGTGCTGACCGTCGTAGCCCACCACCACCAGCTCGGCCTCGCCGGTGCCGGCGCCGACCTCGACCGTCACGCCGGACGGCTGAACCGAGACGCGCATCGGCACCGATGAACCCGATGCCGCCGCGTCGGCAATCGCGCGTTCCGCAGCCTCACGGTCGGAACCGACCAGGCTCGCGCGGCCGTCGACGACCATCTCCGGCGTGTAGACTTCGCCGGTTCCGAACAGCCGGGCATAGCGATCCTGGCGGTCGGTCGCGGATCGCAGCGAAAACGGATCGTGCCAGCCGAGATTGTTCCAGTAGGTGACGTGCAGGTCGAGTGCGAGAACGTCGCTTCGCTGCGATGCGAGCTCCGCCAGCAGCCGATCCGCGGGCGGACAGGACGAGCATCCCTCGGACGTATACAGCTCGACCACCACCGGCCGATCCGCCGCCGACGCAGCACCTCCGGCCGCGATCAGGACGCTCGCCAAACCCAGCCACTTCGTCACGTGCGTGCTCCCGCTCGACAGCCGCCTTTGCGTTCGCCGACCGCAGCACGCCGGTTACGGCTGCGAGCAGGTAACCGCTTGCCGCAGAGTCTCGAAGCCCCCAAGGTCGCCGGCAACGCAAGCCCGAGCGACACCGCGTCCAACGGAGCGCCCTCAGCTCGGATGAACCGATAATGTCGGACAGCCGCATCCACCTGATCGACCGGCTCGTGGGCGATCTCCGTCCGGTGCGCCGGCGTCGGCCGGTCGCCGACGCGGCACTTATCGCCGTCCTCTGCGGGATCGAACTCGGGCTGTTCCTCGTTGCCGGGATGGAGCGTCACGACATGGCTGCGGCAATGACGGTGCCATCGTTCTGGTGGAAACTGTCTAGCCTCGGCGCGCTCGCTGTGGTGGGCGGCACTGCTGCCATCCTCTCGTTCGACCCGGCCCGCTCCCCGCGACCGGGCTTGCGCTCCATGCTGATCGTGCTTGTGCTGTGCCTGGCCGCCGGCTGGATTGTCGACACGCTCACCGCCGGCACCGGGCCGTTCCTCGCCCGGCTTGACTGGCGCAACGGGATCACCTGCGCAACCAAGATGGTCCTGTTATCCATGCCGCCGCTGGTCGCACTTGGCCTGCTGATGCATCGCGGCGCTCCGACCGACCTGCCCGGCACATCACTCGCGGTCGGCGGTACGGCCGCTGCCTGGGGCGCCTTCGTCTTCGTCTTTGCCTGTCCGAAGGACGACCCGCTCTACCTGATGATCTGGTA
>CAXTSH010000172.1:0-4797 GCA_964246925.1 uncultured Acetobacteraceae bacterium | reverse complement strand
CTAGAATCACAGGTTCTCGCGTCGCTCCAAGCAGTTTATGGGTCCTGAGCCTAGCGCTCTTTTGTGTGTTGATGCTTGGCCTCACGATTGTGGAGGGGCCAACCATCGCGCGCCTCGGCATTTGGAGCAATCGGTCGATCGTCGCGGCGCTCATCGACAGGATCTTACCGCTTACCTCCGTCTTCAATCTCAGATGCCATTACGCTCCAGACCGATCCCATCGAGGGCCGCACGCCGGCCTCGCGGCAGCTTCGGCGCTGAACCAACCCGTGACCCGGTTGGCGGCCGGGACATCCTCGATGAAGGGTGAAGGCCGGGTGAAGGTGTCCCGGTAGCTGACGTGGGTGACGGCCACCCGCTGCATTCCTCGGGTGAGCGCCACGTTAGCGAGCCGACGCTCCTCGTCGTGGTCACCTTAGGCGCTCGAGAACGCGCCCGTGTCCCAGCCGGCCAGGAACACGTGCGCGAACTCCAGTCCCTTACCCTTGTGCGGCGTCATCAGCTGCACCCGGCCGTCGACCGTCTCGCCCGGAGCCGTGCTGGCGAGCGCCGCGTGATCGAGCAGCTCGGTCGCGGTGTCGGAAAGCTGGTCAGTGAGCGTCGCGGTCCATTCCCGTGCCACGCTCCTATTCGCTTTCCGCGGACCCTCAGACCGCACGGGCTGCTACTCGGCATGCCGAGAGCGCTCGCGAAGGTGAGATCCGGCCACTGCACGGCGAGCCGTCACCTATGCGGGCGAAATCGCCACTTTCGGTGAGAAGGACGGCTATCGCGCCGGGAGGAGAGACAGGCCAGCAGCTCGATCTCCCTATTTTGAGGGCTTGCCGGGTGGAACGCCGGCACCCGGACAGCCCGACCGATGTGCTGCGGGCCTACCTGCACCCCCTTGCGTCAGCCGGTCACGCATCCTGCCCGTCGACAGCAACTTCGAGCGCCGAACGCTGACTGTCCTGCTCCAGCTCCAGAAGTGGCTGGCCAAGCGGAGAGACATGAGCGCCTCTGGTTGTCCATGATCTTCCTGACGGCATCCAAAATGGCGACGTCAGTCGTGATGATGGGCGGAATGCTGGCGCAGTCGCAATCCGCCGTTCGGTGAGCGGACCACGAAGGCGGCCGGGTATCGGCTGGATGGCCGGGTTCGCGCTCCTGATGGGGGCGGCGGATGGAACGGTCTACCTGCTGACGGTGCCGGTGATCTCGTCCTGGGGGTTTGGGGACCGGTCACGCGGGAGGCGATGTCGCGTTCGGCGGTGGCGGACGCGCAGCACGGCTGCAGGGCGCGTTAACGAGCCTGATAGGACTGACGGGGTTTGAGACCGTCTCTGTTCGGTTGCGCGTTCGCGTTCGCGTTGTGCCACCCGGAATGCCACTCCTGATCGTAAGCAGTTGCCTGTGGTGTCGAGCCAGTAGTGATGCTAGCTCTGCGTTAGGCCAGAGAGGCTTTGAGTTTTGTCGCGCCGGAGGCGCAACAAGCAAGATGCGGGGTTCCGCCCTGCACCCCCGCTAACCGCGTCACGCGAGAGCATGCCTCGCACGACGGGTTTGTATCCACCATGAAGTCATTCGTATGCGTCCACGTTGACAAGGAGTGGTGTGGAGCAGATCGTTCTGACCCAAGCGACCGCAAAGACGGCGCAGGAGGAACGTATGAAAAGCATGCTCTGGCGGGGCTCGGTCCTGCTTGCCTTTGCGTTGCCGTCCGGCGCACACGCCGCTACTTGCGCAGGTCTTTCGGTGGCGGATTTTCATCTCGGCGGTGGCGCCACGGTGGTCTCGCTGTCAGCGGCCGACGTTACAGACGGAACGTTCACGCCTCCTGGAACCACGACACCGATCAGCAACCTGCCGCCTTTCTGCCGATTGGCGATGACAGTGTCGTCGGTCGGCGACGCGTCGAAGTCGCTGATTGCGGTTGAAGCCTGGCTTCCGGACAGCAATTGGAACGGCCGCTTTATCGGCACCGGGAACGGCGGTTTCGCGGGTGCGATCGATTACGGCTCGCTTGCTCTGCGAATGTCGGAGGGCTTCGCGGTCGCGAACAGCGATCTTGGAACCGGTCTGCTGTTTAAGTGCAACTCGCTCTATTGCGGCAGCAAGGCGGGATTCGGAGGAGTTCCGGGCGGCCTCTACGACGATCCTGCAGCGATACGCGACTTCGGCTACGCGGCCGAGCACCTGATGACAATCGCCGGCAAGCAGGCCACGCAGGCCTTCTACGGCGCGGACGCACGGCGGAGCTATTTCGCCGGCTGCTCGACCGGCGGGCAGAACGCGCTTGAGGAGAGCCAGCGCTTTCCCGACGATTACGACGGCATCCTTGCCGGTGCTCCAGCGCACAACCGCACCCATCTGCATGCGTCCGGCATCCCGGTCTTTGCGAGCTCGCGCCTGCCGAGCGCGTACTTGACGAATGCCGCGCTCGGGCTGGTCCATTCGCGCGTCCTCGCGCAGTGCGCGGGACGTGACGGCGGCCTTGCGACCGACGACTTCCTGGAGCTTCCGTATTCGTGTGCCACGGACGCGAAGACGCTGGTCTGCCACGGCAGCCTGTCCGACGTGCCGTGCACCGATCCGACGGCGGCAAGCTGCACCTGCCTGACCGCCGACCAGGCGACGGCGATGGATGACGATTGGCGCGGCGCGCGCGATGATCTCGGCCGGGCGGAATCCCCCGGCCAGGCACACGGCACAGAGGAGCCGGTGCCGCTCGCGGCAGCGAACGACTATATCGGCAATCTTGGGCTTCCTTGGCTGCAGTCCGGCACGGAACCGCAGTTCGACAGCCTGTTCTATTGGATTTACGGCCCGAACTGGGAGTGGCAGTCGTTTGTTGCCGGGAGCAGCGTCGCCCCGGTCCTGTCGAGCGCGGCACTCGACCTCACCGACAGCCTGCCGGTCGGCGGCGACACCTTTGCAGGCGTGCTGAATGCGAACAGCACGGACCTGTTGGCGTTCGCGCAGCATGGCGGCCGGATGCTGCTCTACCAGGGCTACGCCGACCCGCTGATCCCAAGCGCCACCGCGATCGACTATTACACGGCGGTGTTCTTCGCCGACCCGTTCCGGGTGAATGGTTATCTGCGGCTGTTCATGGCGCCGGGCATGTGGCACTGCGACGGCGGGCCGGGGGCAAACAGCTTCGGCGCCACTTCCCAGCCCAGTCCGCCGGCACCGCTCGACCCGACCGATGATGCGATCGGCGCGCTGATGAATTGGGTGGAGAAAGGCGTCGGGCCGGTGCGCATTAAAGCGACGAAATACAACGAGGACCTGCCGGGGCAGGGCGTCGCGTTTCAGCGGCCGCTCTGCCAGTACCCATTCCATGCGGCCTACGTGGGTGGGAACAAGCTGAGCGCGTCGTCATTCGCCTGTGTGCCCTCGTTTCCGGTGTTGAACCAACTGGTCGATCCACATTACGGCCCCTGACGTAGGCTATGTTTCCGCGGGCCGCCGCCGTTTCTGAAGGGGCGCGCCACTATCCCGTTCCGCAGTGGTCTGCATGGCTGTCTCGTGCGCAATGCGACGAAGACGATGGTGATCTACGCGGCCACCTTGAGCGGAATCGATCGTCCTACTGTAGCGCTGTCAAACCTGCTGGCGTCCAAGGGCCCGGGTGAACTGCGTCGCACCAGAACCGGTGTGGACGCCGGTCCAGCCAAGAGCGCGAAGACGGAAGAGCAGATGAAGAAGGCGTGCAGCCCTGCGTGCCATCCGATTGGCGGCCTCATGGAGCGAGCCGGGCCTAACCCCCCTGCTATTCCAAGACTGGTGCTCGGGAAGCAACGCCCGAAGAGCAGATGCACGTGGCGGATCATGTTCTACGTCCGCACCGACATGCGCTCACATCCGCCAAGCGTGATCCTGAGCCGAGACACTGGCGTCGATCACCCCAGATGTCGTTCCAGATTTTCGAGCGCGGTCTCCGCTTCATTGTCCATCGGCTCCGGATCCTGAACCGCGACACCTGGCGGCACGCCATCGCCCGGGTCGCGCTCTCGCGTTTGGCGTCCGGTTCTCCTCGCCCGCTCGGGATCGCCTACAAGCTTGCGATCTCGAGCACCGAGCAGCGTCGAGCGGTGTTCGCGCGTGACCACGGGCGCTGCGCTGAGTGCGGCGCTTCCAAACGGCGCAAAGTGGTGGTGCGGTGGCGAGTGCGTCGTTACCGCAGTGCGGACGCGATCGTGCGCGCGGCGCTGCGCAGACGGTGCCCGACACCGATCGTCATCTCTGGATGCTCAGTGGCGTCGATCCGGTGCTGTCCCAATGCCTTGGGCAGCCGATCACATCATCCCGCTTTGGCAAGCACCGCGACATCTGCCGCTCGCCGAGCGCCACCAATTCTGGGGCCTGGGCAATCTCCAGACGCTCTGCCTGGCGTGCCACAGGCGAAATGTGCTGCTGAAGCGATGGCGCGAGCGGTGCGGCGGCGGGTGCCAGCTGACGACGTCGGCAGGATTTCCGTCAGCCTGATGCAACCGCCCGCGGTCTGAGACGAGAGGCAGCATTGAACCGGCCTCAGCCATTTCCCTTCTGCTCAGCCCCCCAATCATGTCCGGCGTTCATCCTCTGAGGTTGGGCCGATAGGCTGGACAGTGGGGTCCTGAGGACTCAAGGTCCGTCAATCGCTGCCAGCGGGATCTCGCCTGATCGTTCGTTCCCTCCGATCTCACCAGCAACTCCTGTCGTCAGTCGTCGCTGCGATCGCCTCCGGACAGACGGCGGCGCGCGACATCCTGGCGGCTGTGACGCCGGGCGGCGGCAAGTCGCTGCTGCCGGTGCTCGCGGCCGCGCCGCTGA
>CAXTSH010000171.1:0-4803 GCA_964246925.1 uncultured Acetobacteraceae bacterium | reverse complement strand
CCGACTATAGTCCGCCGCCTTCGGCCGGCGCGATAGCTCGGGCCGCGAGGAGACGGCAGCGCCCCGAGGGGATCAAGCGGTGCGATGCCGCCGTCGGACGGAGGGGTGGCCGAGCGGTTGAAGGCGCACGCCTGGAAAGTGTGTATACGGGAAACCGTATCGCGGGTTCGAATCCCGCTCCCTCCGCCAGATTTATAGAAATAACCACTATCGAACAATTACTTGTAGGATTTACCCCGTTTCTAACCCCCATATCAGCCCACAATCGTTGGAGGTCATGATGGAGGAGGATGACTAGCTTGACGGCATTCTCGGCATTGGCGGGTCGCGCGGGGGGGGCGGCCCGGCGCCCCCCCGGGGGCCCCCCGCCCCCGGGGCCCGCTGGACTTGAGCAATGATGTCGGCAGGCGCGATCATGTTACGCTGCCGGCGAGGCTTCTACGGTGTTGACTTGGGGTCTTCGGAGCTCGACGCGATAGAGCCTGTGATACGCAAGGCTCTACCGACGATCCCCGAGCTGCCGCAGCGCCAGCTCGCTCGGGTCATCAAGCAGGTGGTAATTTTCCCGATGCGGCTTCCTTCACTCCCTGCTCCGGCGGCACAGTGACCTTCTCGCCGTCGACCAGGTCCGCCGGAGGGCTGACGATCACGCGCTCACCGCCTCGCAGGCCTGCCGACAACTCGGCCACCGTCCCCAGATCATGCTCGATGGTGATGTGCCGCATCCGGGCGCGGCCGCCCTCAATGGTGGCGACCTGAAGCCCGTCGCCGTTGAAGATCACGGAGGCGTCCGGAATTTGCACGATCGGATGCGGGCGCGGAACCTGAAAGCTGATGTTGATGTAGAGACCCGGTCGTAGGACGTGCTCGTAGTTCGGAATATCGATTTCCGTCAGCATCGAGCGCGAGTCGCTCGAAACGGCCATGGCATTCCGCGACACGCTGGCGCGAAAGAGGCGACCGGGCAACTCGGGCAAGATCACCTTGGCGTCGATCCCGTTGCTGATCCCGATCGCCTCGCTCTGCGGAACGTAGACCTCGGCGCGCAGCACGTTGTCCGAGACAATCGTGAACATCGGAGTTCCGCCACTGGTACTGTCCGCCTGAACGAGGTCGCCGATGTCGATCGAGCGCCCGGTAATCACCCCGTCGAACGGCGCCACCACACGCTCGAACCCGACCAGCGCCTGCAATCGCTGAACCGTCGCCTGCTGTGCCTGCAGATTGGCTTCGGCAACCCCGATGCCGGCCTGGGCCGACGTCACGCTGGAATGCGATACCAGCTTGGTCGCCTTGTCATTGTCGGCCGTCTGTGCAGGGCTCCAGCCTTCTTTGGAAAGGATTGTCGACCGCCGGCTGGTGATGTCGGCAAGATTGCGGCTGTCGCTCGCCGACTTCAGGTTCGCCTGCGCCTGCACGATGCTCGCCTGAAGCTGGCTCACGGTCGCGACCGCCTGCGCAAGTTGGGCGTCGGTGTCCGGCGCGGAGATCCTGATCAAAAGGTCACCTTTGCGAACCCGGCTCCCGATATCGACCAGCCGCTCGGCGACGTAGCCGGTCGCGCGTGCATAAATAGAGGCGGAATCGAACGAGGTCGTCTGCCCGGGCAGCGATACCGTGAGCGGGCCGTCCTCGCGCTTGGCCGTCGCCACCTCCACCGTCGGCACCATGTCAGCGACGTTCACGGTCTGATCCGCCGCCCGGTTGGTCTCGATGCGGCCGAAAACGCCAACGGCAATCAGCACCGCGATCGGGATCCCGACCCAGAGGGTCAGCCGTTTCGCCGGCAGTCGCGGCCGATCCTTCTCGCTCATATGTAGTCCTCCGGCGCCTTCACCGGCGCCTGCCTGAGCAGCGTATATAGGAAAGGAACGAACAGCAGCGTCGAACAGGTTCCGACCGCGATCCCCCCCATCACCGCGCGCGCCAGCGCTCCGTTCGCCTCGGAGCCTTCTCCCAAAGCAAGCGCCATCGGGATCAGGCCCACGAACATCGCACCCGCCGTCATAAGCACCGGCCGCAGGCGCGTCTGCCCAGCCATCATCGCCGCCTCCAGCGCCGAGCAGCCGGTCTCCTCACGGTGCTCGCGTGCAAACGTCACCAGCAGGATCGAGTTCGCGCTGGCCACGCCCACGCTCATAATCGCGCCCATCAGGGACGGGATCGAGAAGCTCGTCCCGGTGATGAACAGCGAGAAGATGACGCCCGAGAACACCATCGGCAGGGCGCACAGCACCACGAACGGATCACCCCAGCTCTGGTAGTTGAGCACCATCAGCAGGTAGACCGCGACGACCGCGATCACCAGGCCGATGCCGATGTGGACGAAGGCGTCGTTCATGCTCTCGATCTGGCCGCGGATCACGATCTTGTCTGGCACGTGCAGGCGTTTCTGCTCGTCGGCGACGATCCGGTTGACCGGCGACGCCACCCTGCCAAGGTCGGTGTCCTGGACCGACGCGTACACGTCCCAGGTGGGCTGCGAGTTGATCCGCGTCTGCACGCTCTGCTCGAACCCGCGATGGAACTCGGCGACGTTGCTGAACAGGTTGAGCGCACCCCCGGGACTGCCGGCCGTGCTGAGCGGCGTGTTCTCGACCTTCTGCAACGTGTCCAGGCGGTACTCCGGCGTTTGCACCCAGAGCTGCCAGGGAACGCCGGTCTTCGGGTCGGTCCAGAATGCCGGGCTGACCTGAAACGATCCCGACATCGCGATGTTGATCTGGTTGGCAATCTGCTGGATCGTCAAACCCAGTTCCGAAGCGCGCTGCCGGTCGACGTCGACCGCGAAGTCGGGCGCATCGAGGATCTGCTGGATATGCGTGTCGACCGCGCCCGGAATCTGCGAGATTCGGCGCTGCAGATCGTGCACCACCGCGATGTCCTCGCTCGCATGCTTGCCCTGCACCTGCACGTCGATCTGCGACGGCACGCCGAAATCCAGGATCTGCGTGATGATGTCGGACGGCTGGAAATAGAACATCGTGCCCGGGAAGCGCTGACGCAGCACCACGCGCAGCTTTTTAACGTACGACAGCACCGGGCTCCCCGGCTTGAACGTCGCCAGTACCTGGCCGTCATTGTAGGCGACGAAGGTGCCATCGTTGAAGGCAAGATTATAGGTGATCGTCGGCAGCCCGATATTGTCGACGATGTCGCCCATGTTCTGCTTCGGCACAACCGAGCGGATCGTGTTCTCGACCTGCTGGAACAGGCGCGACGCGTCTTCGATCCGCAGGCCGGATCGTGCCCGAACGTGCAGCGTCACCGAGTCGCCGCTGATCACCGGAAAGTAGTCGCGCCCCAAAAACACGAACATGCAGGAAGCGACCGCGAGCGTCGTGCCGGCCACCGCTAGCGTACGTGCCCGGTGCTCGAGCGACGCGGTCAACAACAGCACGTAGAAACGCTGAAAGCGGCCAAAGCCGCGCTCGAACCGCTCCCGAAACCCCTGATACGCGCGGGCGATCCGGCCCTGCTTTTCCGCCCCATGGTCCTCGTGTTCACGCGCGCACAGCACGTCGACCAGGATCGGCACCAGCGTCCGCGACAGCAGATACGAGGCGAGCATCGCAAACACCACCGCCAGCGCCTGCGGCGTGAAGATGTACTGCGCCGCCCCGGTGAGGAACAGCACCGAGACGAAGGCCGAGCAGATCGCCAGCGTCGAGATCAGCGCCGGCTTGGCGATCCCGGCCGCGCCGTGGGCGACCGCCTCCCGGAACGGCTTCTTCTCCTCCAGCAGCCGGTAGGTGTTCTCGATCGCGACCGTCGCGTCGTCCACCAGGATACCGATTGCCAAGGCGAGCCCGCCCAGCGTCATCAGGTTGATCGTCTCGCCGATCAGCGACAGGATCGCTAGCGAGCTCAGGATCGACAGCGGGATCGACACCAGCACCACCAGCGTCGCCCGCCACGAACCAAGAAACAGCAGGATCATCAGCCCGGTCAGACCGGCCGCGATCACGCCCTCGCGCACCACTTCGCCTATCGCCTGGGTGACGAACACCGACTGATCAAACATCGAGATGACGCGGATCGCCTTGGGTGCGGCCGCCTTGATCGCGGGCAGTGCCGCCTTGACGTTGCCGGTGATGTCGAGCGTCGAGGTTGGCCCGTTCTTCAGGATCGACAGCAGCACGCCTGGCTTGCCATTGACGTGCACCAGGTTCTGCTGCGGCGACCCGCCGGCGCGCGCCCAGCCCACGTCCCGGATCAGGATCGGCTGCCCGTTGCGCACCGTGATCGGAATATCGTTCACCCTGCTCAATACCGACGGCACGCTGTTGATGCGCATCACGAACTGCGTCGACCCGAACTTCGTCAGCCCCGAAGGCAGCACCAGATTCTGCGACGTGATCGCATTCAGCACCGCCTGCGGCGTCAGGCTGAAGGCGTTCAGCTTGTTCATGTCGAGATCGATCTGCAGATTCTCGGGTTGCCCGCCATAGGGCGGCGGGATCGTCGAGCCATGCAGGGCCTGCAACACCGGCCGGATCTGGAAACGCGTGTAGTCGTAGACCTGCGCCTGGCTCTCGCTGGTCGAGGTCGCCGCGAGCTGGATCACCGGCACCGACGAAGCGTCGAACCGCAGTACGATCGGCGGCTGGATGCCGACCGGCAACTGCGCCCGGATCGCGTTGGTGGCCGCGATCGTCTGGCTCAGCGCGAAATTGATGTCGGTATCCTGGTAGAAGTAGATCTTCGTCAGCGTGATGCCCTGCAGCGTCGTGCTCTGCATGCTGCGTATGCCGATGACGTTGTTCGAGATCGCGAGCTCCTCGTAGGAGGTCACGTAGTTCT
>CAXTSH010000170.1:1852-4807 GCA_964246925.1 uncultured Acetobacteraceae bacterium | reverse complement strand
GACTGTCCGCTCCCGGCCAGCCTGGACCACACAGAACGATCCGCTGGAACGCCAGACGACCAGAGTCCAGTAGTGACTGTGTGTCTCTCGATCGCTGCGATCGCATCGAGCTCTCGTCCGAACCGCGGCAGTCGGATTGCCTAGCCTGGAGCGTCTACTCGCCGGATTTCGCCGCAAGTTCTACGCTGTTCCCGCGGCCAGTCACCCCGGCATGGCTTGCGCAGAAGACGGACCCACACGATGACGTTATCGTCAGCTCGAGCATTTCCGCGTCCGCTCAGCCGCCTGAACGGATCGCGAGAGGTGGTCCGTCAGTTTACCCCTAACTGGTTCACCGCCACGATGGGGACCGGCATCCTCGCGCTTGCCCTGAACCAGCTGCCGTTCGCGCTCCTCGGCGTATACACCGTGGCGCGCGGCCTCTGGCTGCTCAACATCCTTCTCTTCATCCTGTTCAGTGCCCTCTATGCGGCGCGCTGGGCGTTTTTCTTCGACGGAGCGCGGCGGATCTTCCGGCATTCCGTGATGTCGATGTTCTTCGGCGCGATCCCGATGGGCCTGGCTACCATCGTCAACGGGTTCCTGGCCTTCGGACCGTCGATGCTCGGCACCGCAGCGTTGCCGATCGCGCAGGGCCTCTGGTGGATCGACGCCGCCATGGCGGTCGCGTCCGGTCTCTGCATCCCGTTCCTCATGTTCACGAGCCAGGAGCACACGGTTGAGAAGATGACCGCGGTCTGGCTGCTGCCGGTGGTCGCGGCCGAGGTCGCTGCCGCCAGCGCCGCCCAGTTGATCCCGCACCTGGCCGAGCCGCAGGCAGCACTCAGAATGCTGGTGCTGGGCTATGCACTGTGGGCCTTCTCCGTGCCGCTGGCGCTGAGCATCCTGGTGGTGCTGGTGCTGCGCCTGATCCTGCACAAGCTGCCACACAAGGACATGGCCGCGTCAGGCTGGCTGGCGCTCGGGCCGATCGGCACCGGCGCGCTCGGCCTGCTGCTGCTCGGGCAGGACGCGCCGTCGGTGTTCGCTGCCGCGGGAATGCCCGCGATCGGTGTCGTCGCGCAAGGGCTCGGTGTGATTGGTGGCACCGTGCTGTGGGGCTATGGCGTCTGGTGGCTGGCACTCGCGATGATGGTCACGTGCCGTTACCTGCGGGACGGCATGCCGTTCAATATCGGCTGGTGGGGCTTCACGTTTCCACTCGGCGTCTACGCGGTCGCCACCCTGACCCTCGCCAGGCAGACGCGTCTTGGTTTTCTGGCGGACGTTGGCACGCTCCTGGTCGGACTGCTGGTGCTGCTCTGGGGCATTGTTTTCACCCGCACCGCTTTCGGCGCGTGGCGGGGCGACCTGTTCTTCTCGCCCTGCCTGATGAGCAACGTTGCGCCGATCACTGCCGAAGCCGACATCGCCTGACGAGCGCCGGCTTCGAAGGACGTCATTCCCGCATCGGCTGCCGGCTGGCTCAGGACGTCTGATTCTCTGACCCTCCTCTCCGAACGAGCTTGAGCAATGATCGGCCACACCTGCAAAGTCTGTCAGACGGTCGCGACCGTCCAAAGCCGACCCGCCCTCGTCGGGTTCGAGGGAGGCGCTATCTCCAACGTCCGCTTCCGCAAGGCTCAGAAGTGGACCGACTGTTTCCGGACAGTCCGCTACGACGGTCGCAATGATATGCCGGCAGGCCCGATGAACATCTAGCCGCGTCCGAACCTGAGTGAGTGCCGTCCAGTCTGACAGTCTGCTCGGCCAAAAATTGGTGCCGGTGATCGAACCCGTGCGCCTCGCTGTCAGACTTGGTTCTGGGTCCATTCAGTGATCGGAGCTCCGCCCACGCGCAGCCTATGTGGCATTCACCGCAGGACGAGCCGTCACTGACGTCCTGAGGGCCAAAACATCTCGGCGTCGCGAAGCGCACGATCTTCCCGCTGAGCCGGACCGTGCCGCCCCTCCTTCAACACCCTAAGGTTCGCCCGAACGAATAGGCAGGCAGGCGGGCTCCGACGAAATATCCTCGACCCGTTGGGCAACTCTTTCGAGCCGATGACGAAACTCGATGCTATAGGATCGAAATGGTTGGGAGGAGCAAAAAGTGCAAAGGGACAGCTTTGACCTGACCGTCGAGGCGGCAGATCAGGGTCAGGCCGGCGCCGCGGCCCAGGCGCTCGCCGACACGCTGCGCGAGACCGATGGCGTGCTGGAGGCCGAGCGCCGCAAGCTCGATCCGTCGACAATGGATCTCGGCCTGATCGTGCAGGTCGTCATGACCTCGGGCGCAACCCTGGCGCTCGCGCAAGGCGTGGCCGACTGGCTGCGGGCCGTCGCGGCGTGAAGCTGTCCATCGTGCGGGACCCGCGGTCCGACAGCATCAAGGTCGCCGTCGAAGGCGTCGACCCGGAAACGGCGACCCGAATAACAGAGATGGTGCGGAACGCCTGAGATGTCCGCGACGGGCGTGCGAAGGCTTCTCGATCAGAGCACGACGGCCGCCATCGTCCTCGGAGCCAGCAACTGGACGCAGGCCGGCCTGGGCCTGGCGCCGTCCTTCCGAAGGTCGGCGAAGGCGCTGCTGCGCTACCTGATCGACAGCGCTGGCCTCGGTCTCGACACTGACCTGGTGATCGATCTCTTCGATGACCCGACGTCCGCGGGCGAGCAGTTGGCACGCCTTCGGGACAATCTCGACGGGCTGTTGCGCGAGCGCCGCGACATCGGCCAGCCCGTCGAGGATGTGCTCGTCTACTATATCGGGCACGGCCACACCGATGATCAGGGTCACCTGAGCCTTCTCGTGCGCCAGAGCCGGCAGGCCCTGGAGGCGGAAACCGGCATCAAGGCTCCGGATCTGGCTGCCGCCGGCCAGGGCAGCGCCGATGCGCAGTGCAACCTTGGATTGTGCTACGCCAATGGCCGCGGCGGCCTTGCCAGGGACGAGCGCGAGGCGGCACGCCTCTA
>CAXTSH010000170.1:0-1752 GCA_964246925.1 uncultured Acetobacteraceae bacterium | reverse complement strand
CGCGAGGCGGCACGCCTCTACCGCCTTGCCGCCGACCAAGGCAATGCCGACGCCCAGCACAATCTGGCCTTGTGCTACGCGAACGGCCGGTTGGGCCTGCCCAAGGACGAGCAGGAGGCGGCGCGTCTCTATCGCCTAGCCGCCGAACAAGGCAATGCGAACGCGCAGACCTGCCTTGGGGCCTTCTTCGAGAACGGTCAGGGCGGCCTGACCAGGGACGAGCGCGAAGCGGCCCGCCTCTACCGCCTTGCCGCCGACCAGGGCAACGCTTACGCGCAGTACAACCTGGGCGTGTTTTTCGCGAACGGTCGAGGCGGGGTCGCCGAGGACAAGCGGGAGGCGGCCCGCTTCTATCGCCTCGCTGCCGACCAGAGCCACGCCGGAGCACTTGCCGCTCTGGCGGCAATGGACTGACGGAGGAGCCCATGCCCCAACCCCTGATCGTCGGCGCCGGGCCCGTCGGCCTGACCATGGCCGCCGAACTCGCCCGCTACGGCGTGCAGCCGCGCCTGATCGACCGCAGCCCGCACCCGACCACAACCTCCAAGGCGCTCGTCGTCTGGAGCCGCACCCTCGAACTGATGGACCGCATGGGCTGCACGCAGGCGTTCCTCGACGCCGGCCTGCGCGCGCACGGAGCCTCCATCCGCCACGGCCACGCCGTGCTGGGACGCACCGGCCTCGACACCATAGCCAGCCTCTACGACTTCGCCCTGATGATCCCGCAGAGCGAAACGGAACGGCTCCTGACCGCCCATCTCCACTCGCTCGGCGTGACGCCTGAACGCAACGTCGAGCTCCTCGACTTCGACCAACAGCCCGACCGGATCATCGCACGCCTGCGCCACGTCGACGGACGCGAGGAGCACGTCGAGACCCCCTGGCTGATCGGCTGCGACGGCGCGCACAGCACGGTGCGGCACCGCCTCGGCCTCGCCTTCGAGGGCGCGGAAGAAGGCGACGACTGGATGCTGGCCGACGTCCGCCTGCAGGGCGACGCCGCACCGCCCGCCGACGAGATCGCCACCTTCCTGCACCGGGACGGCCCCTTCGTCATCTTCCCGATCCCCGGCGGCCGCGCGCGGATCGTGGCCACCGTCGGCAGGACGGTGCCCGGACAGACCCGTCCCGATCCGACGCTCGACGAGGTGCAGGCCATCGCCGACCAGCGCGCAGGCGGTGGCTTTCGCGTCGTCGACCCGGCCTGGCTGTCCAACTTCCGCATCCACGAACGCAAGGTGTCGCACTACGCGCGAGGCCGCGCCTGCCTCGCCGGCGACGCCGCCCACGTCCACAGCCCCGCCGGCGGCCAGGGCATGAACACCGGCATGCAGGATGCCATCAACCTGTCGTGGAAACTGGCCATGGTCATCCGCCAGCAGGCCGCCCCCACGCTCCTCGACAGCTACACCCCGGAGCGGAGCGCCGTCGGCGACCTCGTGCTGCGCAACGCCACCCGGATGACGGACCTCGGCACGCTCGCCCATCCTGCCGCGCAGGCCGCCCGCAACCTCGCCCTGCGCTTCATGCTCGGCCTGCACACCGTCCAGGCGCGCATGGCCGCCACCATGAGCGAGATCGAGATCGCCTATGCCCGCAGCCCGCTCTCAAGCGGCCATCACGCGGGCGAACGCCTCCCGCCGGAGCGCTACGCCGGGCCGCCACCCGGCAGCGGCGCCACGCCGCGCTTCGTCCTGTTCGCGTCCGATCACGCGCGGGCAACCGCGCTCGCGCAGCGCTTCCCCACCCTGC
>CAXTSH010000169.1:275-4876 GCA_964246925.1 uncultured Acetobacteraceae bacterium | reverse complement strand
GCATGGGTGCGGCGGCGATAGCTGTTCGGCAACAGTCCGGGCTCGGCGTAGGCGAGCGGGCCGGCGGTGGCTTGCAGGCAGGCCTGCAAGGCGAGACGGCCGGCCTCCTCGGCGCCGGGCGGGTCGGGATCGCGCACCGGCGCATCCGCAGCCGGGCAGACGGCGATGGTGCCGCCGTTCGCCTTGATGCGGAGCAGGAGATCATAGTCGGCGGCGGGATCGGCCTGGTCTCGCAGGCCGCCCGCCTGCTGCAGCGCGGGCAGGCGTAGGGCGACAGGGCGAACCGAGACGCTGGACACGAGGTCGGGTTGTACGGGCCCGGCTCCATCGTCGGCGGGCAGGAGGACGTCGAGGTCCGGCGCGAGGTGGGGCACGATGGAGCCGAGCGAGCGGGCGGAGGCGTGCGCCTCCGCAACCGATCGGGCGAGAACGACGTGGGAGCCGGTCGCAAGGCGGGCCGCCTCGTTCAGGGTGGCGGCCCGGGTGGCGACGCGGCGGGAGGCGGCCAGCCTGAGGCGCGGGTCGTCGGGAAGTTGGTCACGCGTCGTGTCGCCTGAAAGACCGGCGACGCAGAGCTCCCAGAACGGGTGCGCCGCTTCGCCGAGAGTGGCCGTGATGGCCTCGATGTCGGCTCGGGTCGCGGCGCGCGCGTCGAGAAGGATGCTGACGACCGGCAGCGAGGGGGAGAGCTGCAGGGTGTCCGGGAGCTTCGGCACTGGCAGGGACGCGTTCCTCGAGCGGCCCAGAAGCGTGGCGAAGCGGGGTGCGGGCGCATCGAGCCCGAGCGAGACGAAGAGGTCGCGTATGGAGACGGACCGACCGGACCGGGGCGGCCCCTGTCCCAATCCGGTCTGGCGAAAGACGCCGAAATCGTGGGCGGTCGGGGCGATGATCGTGCGACCGGCGGCACTTGCGTCGGCGAGGTCGGCGTCAAGACCGGGCGCCGCGGTCATCGCGTCGCAGGCGGGCAGCACGCGGGCGCCGTAGCCGGCGGGCCGCGGCGGGGTGGTGGCGGCGGCGGCGAGGGCGGCTGCATGGCCGGGCGACGCGATGAGCGCGTCGCAGGCGGACAGCACGAGCGAGCCGTAGCCGTCGGGCCGCTGATCGGTGATGACGACGGCGTCGCGGAGATCGTCGGTCGCCGACGCTGCCGCGGCAAAGGATCGGGCGTTGGCGCGCACCACGAGCCGGTTCCGGCTGGCGATCCGCGATGTGGAGCGCCACGCGGCGGTGATGGTCGAGAGGTGGGCGGGTGAGCAGAGGCCGCCCTGGCCGTCGCCGACGAGGTCCGCATCCAACATGACGCAGGTCGCATCGAGAGGCAGCCCGAGTTGGGCGCGCGCCTCGGTGCGCGGGACCAGCGGCAAGGCAGGCAGCGCGACAAGGCGGGTCGGCACGGGTGCGATCGATGCCAGCCGGTCGCGGAGGGCAGGTGCGGACAACCAGACCTCGTCGACGGCGCCGAAGGTCGGGTAGTCGGGGATGTGCGGTGCGAAGGCGAGGTTCGGCCAGAAGGCGATCAGGTAGCTCGCATCAAAATGGCCGTCCGGGTAGGCGCGCAGAAGACGGCGGAAGGTCTGCGGGGAGGCGGCCAGAAGGCTGACCCGGAACGTCGGAGGCCGAGCGGTTTCGGACGGCGACAGGGAGGGTATCTCGTCACGCTCGACGTAAGGGCGGACGCCGACCGGCACCGACGCAGCGCGCAACAAGCGAAGCAGCCGGCGAGCGGCGACCGAGGCCGGCTCGCGTTCCTCGACCGGCAGGTAGAGATCCACGCCGAAGGGACGGGCGAGAATGGCCGCAAGGTCAGGGGAGCGCGCCCGATACGGTGCGTCGCCGGCGCCGTATCGGCCCTCCAGACTGCCGTGCTCGGCCCAGTGCCGGCGCGCGGCTTGCAGATCGTCTCCGAAAGCCGCGCGGAGGTCGGCATTCATGTCGAGGTAGAGGCCGGCGTGGAACCCGGCGTCGGTCTGCCGGACGGTTGGGGCGGAGGCGCCGGTGACGGTCTGAAGGAGAGTGGGTCTGGCGCCGGCACGAGCTTCCGCTCGACCGGTGTCGCGCCAATGGGCCTGTCCGCTCGCGATCAGTCCGGCATCGAACGCGTGCGCGACATCGGGATTGGACGCGAGATAGAGAGCCTCGTCGGGGTCGGGATCGCCGGCGTCCGACATCAGTGCCACCTCCAACCTCCCCTGCCCCGGAGCGGACGGCAACCGGACCATGATTTCCGCGGCCGTGACATTAGGGTTACCGTCTGCAGCCTTGACCAGATAGCGGGCATCGGGGATCAGCCAATGGGCGGCCAGTCGCAGTCGCAATCACAGTCCGCGGGATTGTTCGGCTCCTATCCAAGCGGCGACTTCTTCTGCGAGTACCTCCAGACCGACGCGGACCCGAGTTTGGCTGCGATCAGGGAGCGGTTCGGGCAGTTCGACCTGGCCGAACTGAAGCGGCGGGCGGCGTTCGCGCAGGCAGAACTGTTCAATCTCGGGATCACCTTCACCGTCTACTCGGACCGCGATGCGATCGACCGGGTGCTGCCGTTCGACCTGATCCCGCGGGTGATCTCGGCACGCGAGTGGGAGACGATCGAACGTGGCGTGACGCAGCGGGTGACCGCAATCAACCTGTTCCTCTGGGACATCTATCACGATGGCAAGATCCTGCGTGACGGGGTCGTGCCAAGCGCGCTGGTGCTGGGCAATCCGAACTATCAGCAGGCGATGGTCGGCTTCGACGTGCCGGCCCGCGTGTACGCGCATGTGTGCGGAACCGACATCGTGCGCGACGAGGCCGGGCGCTTCCTGGTTTTGGAGGATAACGTGCGCACGCCGTCGGGCGTGTCGTACGTGATCGAGAACCGGCACATGATGCTGCGGGTGCTGCCGGATCTGGCGAGCGAGGCGGACATCCGGCCGGTGGACGACTATGGGGCGCGGCTGCGGCAGGCGCTGGTCGAGCTGGCGCCGCCGCACGTGCCGGACCCGCAGCTCGTGCTGCTGTCGCCCGGCATCTACAACGCGGCGTATTTCGAGCACGTGTTCCTGGCGCGTGAAATGGGCGTGCCGCTGGTCGAGGGACGCGACCTCCAGGTGGAGGACGGGCGGGTGTCGATGCGGACGGTCGGCGGGCGGCGACCGGTGCACGTGATCTATCGGCGGCTGAACGACGACTTTCTTGATCCGGACGTTTTCCGGGCCGACAGCGTACTCGGCGTGAGCGGACTGATCGCTGCCTGGCGTCAGGGGCATGTGGCGATCGCGAACGCGGTGGGGACGGGAGTGGCGGACGACAAGGCGATCTACGCCTACATGCCGCGGATCATCCGCTATTATCTCGACGAGGATGCCGTGCTCGACAACGTGCCCACCAACATCTGTGGCGAGCGCGACGGGCTCGCCTACACGCTGGCGCATCTTGACGAGCTGGTAATCAAGCCGGTCGGGGAGTCGGGTGGCTATGGGCTGATCATCGGGCCGCATGCGACCCGGCAGGAACTGGCGGAATTCAGGCTCAAGCTGGAGGCCGACCCGGGAAACTACATCAGCCAGCCGATGGTCAAGCTCTCGGTGGCGCCGACGCTGTGCGACGGGGGCATCGCCGCGCGGCATGTCGATCTGCGGCCGTTCGCGGTGACCGGCCAGTCGACCTGGGTGCTGCCGGGAGGGCTGTCGCGGGTGGCGCTGAAGCGTGGGTCGCTGGTGGTGAACTCGTCGCAGGGAGGCGGGTCGAAGGACACCTGGGTGCTTCGGCGATGAGCGACGGCGAGACGCGAACGCCGCACCTGCTGTCGCGGTATGCGGAGAGCATCAACTGGCTTGCGCGCTACATGGAGCGGATCGAGAACCTCGCGCGGATCATCGACGTGACCGAAACGTTCATGCGTACCGGCGGTGGCGAGCACGGCTGGGCGTCGATCGTGCAGATCAACGCGGACGAGCAGCGCTTCTACAAGTTCCATGAGGTCGCGACTCCGGACGACGTGATCGACTTCTATGTGCTGGATCGGAACAATCCGACCTCGATCGTGCGGATGATCGCCCAGGCGCGCGAGAACGCGCGCACGCTGCGGCCGCTGATCTCGACGGAGATGTGGTCGCACATCAACATGTTCTACAATCGGGTGCGGGCGCTGGAGAGCGGCGATATTCAAACGTCGCGCGTGGGCGGGCTGTGCTCGATGCTGCGGCTCGAGTGCCAGACGCATACCGGCATCACCGAGGGAACGTTCTTTCGCGACCAGGGCTGGCATTTCTACGCGCTCGGCAAGCAGTTGGAGCGAGCGGACCAGATCACGCGGCTGGTGGACATCAAATATCACACGCTGCTGCCGACGATCGCGTCCGTGGGCTCGCCGGTCGACATCAGCCAGTGGAACATCGTGCTGCGCGCCGCGGCCGGGTATCACGCGTACCGGCGGACGACGAACGCGGCGATGACGCCGGGGTCGGTTGCCGGATTTCTGCTGTTGAGCAACGGCTTTCCAAGATCGCTGCCGACCTGCGTGCGGTTGCTGCATGCGCAGTTGACGCACCTGCGCTCGGATTACGGATTGCGCGCGAGCGCGCGGCCGCTGGAGCGAATCGACGAGATCAGGGCGG
>CAXTSH010000169.1:0-265 GCA_964246925.1 uncultured Acetobacteraceae bacterium | reverse complement strand
GGGGTGGGGTTGGCGGCTGGCTCTGTGCCCCCCCGGGGGGGGTGTTACGGTCGGCCGCGCGCCCCCGCGGCCGCTGGAGCGAATCGACGAGATCAGGGCGGCGATCGACAGCCAGACGATCGCGGACATCCTGCTGCGTGGGCTGCACGAGTTTCTCGACTGGATGCAGGCCGAGTTCATCGGGCTGCAGCACGATATCGGCGAGGCGTTCTGGGGTGCCGGGTGAGGGACCATGGAGTTTCGTGAGTGGCGGGTGGTGGTGATG
>CAXTSH010000168.1:471-4903 GCA_964246925.1 uncultured Acetobacteraceae bacterium | reverse complement strand
TTGCCGCCGAAATCTTCGGGCTTGTGCAATGTCGTCGGCGGCTGGAACGGAATGCTCTCCTCCATGCCGTCGTGACGGGCAACCACTGTCCCGGCGGCGACCGCGTAGACCGGAGCGTTGAGATAGCGATACTGTGAGTCGTTCTTGCCGTCGCCATCATAGAAGCGGTTGTTGTCGACACGCAGAAAGTCAATCGCGAAGATTTCGGGCGTTCCGATCCGGGTACCGGCCGCCACCCGGACGTCGCGGTGGGCATTGGGCGTGCAGCAGCCGTTGAGCGCCCCCCAGCCGGGACCGCGCAGCGGCGACCGGATGGTGACGGCGCGGAAGGGCGAGACCGCCAGCTCCGGTCCCCGGATCACGCGACTGCCGATGATCGCCGCCAGATGCGGAGAAGCGCCAGGCATCGCATAAATGATCCGATGGGAAAGGCGCGATGGCGCATGACCCGCCGGCAGGGCCAGGTCGATCTCCAATGTCGCCGAGCCGGAAGCCGGGATGGCGCTGACCGGCGCCTGCTCCAGCACCCCCTGCGTCGCCGCGGCGAGCGTCGCACCCTCGATGCGGCCCAGCACTGTTCCGTCGGGCCCGGTGACCTCGACCGCGGCGAGAGTGACGGAGCTGGCGAAGGCGTTGGTGACGAGCAGATCATATTCGACATGATCCCGGCCATCGTCGCCGCGCACGATGAGCGGCCGGTTCAGCGGCGTGACCAGCAGCGCGGTGGAAGGAAGAGCGAGCTCCTCGGCGCCGACCCGCGCCGCTTCAGTCGCCAAGCCGAACAAGGCCAGCAGCAGCAGGCCGGAGCGCTTCGACCTGCTCGGCATCGTCGCCATCTCCGCCTACTCGAACGGCTGCCGGTCTTGCTCGCAGACCGTGCCTTCGGCGGGCAGCGAGAGATCGACGAGGTAATCGTCCTCGAACCCCTGCGCGCACCGACTTGGGTTCAGCAGAACGGTGTGGCCATAGCCATCGACCGTCAGCACTCTCGTCTTCGCCAGCGCCCGCGCCATGCCGACCGTGTTCTCGTACGGCGTCGACGGATCATGCGTGTTCCCGATCAGCAGGATCGTGTTCGGTGTCGGATGATCCCATGGCCCGACATACTGGTCGGCGGCCTTGACCGGCCAGCTCGCGCACGGCTCGTCTCCCCAAAGGTCTACCACGCCGATCGGGCCGTAGAGCGCCTGAGCGAAGCGGTCCAGCACCAGGAACCACGCCGGCGGCCGAGGGTTCGGGCTCTCGCCGCACTCGACCGTGAGCGACTGCCAGTTGCTCATGTAACTCTGCTCGACATTCGGCGGCAGTGACGTTCGCGACCCTGCCGTCTCCGTCCCGACCGGCAACGATGCCCCGCCGGTGGCCGCCGCATCGTCGACGAGCGCCAGCAATTTGCCCGCCCCTTCCCACCCGGAGGAGGCGCCCGGTTCCTTCAGTGTGGTGAAGAACTTGCCCTCCAGCGATTTCAGCAGCAGCGCGTAGGTGAAGCTGATGCCGTTGACCGTGACCGGTCCGACCTTCAGTTTGCGAAGCAGCGCGTCGAACTTCGCGCGCGTGCCCTTGACGTCGCCGGTCGAGAACGTGCATTTCGCCGGCCCCACGGTCCCGCAAAGGTCGAGAAACGCGCCCAGCGACTCCGACAGCCCCTGATCGCTGCCCGCGCGCAGCTCCGTGCTCAGTCCAACGTCCGGGTCGCCGTTGTTCGTATAGGCGCTGGGCGTCAGATTGCCGTCCAGGATCATTGCTCGGACGTGGTCCGCGAACAGATTGGCGTAGACCGCGCCCAGAAACGTGCCGTAGGAAACGCCCAGATAGTTGAGCGTCCGCTCGCCCGTCGCTTGGCGCAGCAGGTCCAGGTCCTTCGCCGTATCCGCCGTCGAGGTGTGTGACAGCAGCGCCCCGTTTCTCTGCAGGCAGACGCGGTCGAATGCCGCGAAGCGCTGCAACCAGGCCACTTTTTCTGCCAGTCCGACCGGAAATGCCTCCTGCGGAACGCCCTCGAAGAATTGCGCCTCATCGCCCTGGTTGGCGAAGCACTGCACCGCCGTGCTTGCCCCGATCCCTCGCGGGTCCCAGCTGATGATGTCGAAGCGAGACTGCATGGTCGGCGAGAACAGCGAGATCCAGTCCGGCAAATCCGTCGTGCCCGCACCGCCCGGTCCTCCGGGATTGAAGAACAGCGTGCCAACACGCCGAGCGGGGTCGGTGCTCGCGTGCCGGATCACGCTCAGCTCGATCGAGCGCCCCGCCGGGTTCGCGTAATCGAGCGGCACCTGCGCGGTCGCGCAATCGAATCCCGACTGGCCCGGCCCCGTGCACGGCATCCATCGCAGCATTGGTACCGGAGGAGATTCCTGGGCCGACGCCGGCGCCGGAACCGAGCCGATGAGAACCGCGGTCAAGGCGGTCAGGACGACGCAGATCCTGGTGTCGCAACCATTCTTGCGCATGAGCCTCGCCCGTCCCCCGCCACCGCTCCGTAGCTGGCAGGATCACAGACAGGAGCAACGTCCGTCCCGATGGCAGTCCGATGATTCTCCGAGCCATCTCCGAAATCATCAGTCCGGAACGCCCGCCTTTCGTAGCCCATCGAGAAAGCGCTGACGCGTGGCCGGATCCCGCATCGAGGCATGCCCGACCGCATCCGCGAGCCTGTAGCCCGGCGCGAGAGCGAGCAGCACTCGCGTCGCTTCGGCGGCTTCGTCCATTCGGCCGAGCTGCGCGAGGCTTGCCGTCAGGAGCCGCTGGGCGACGAGGTATGCAGGACCTTCGCTCGCCGCGCGTCGGGCCGCCTGGACCGCCTGCTCGTAGCGTCCGGCAACGAAATGGGCGTAGCTGACAGCGCTGCTGAAGATGAAGGTCAGCGGATCGACGGGGCTCAGCCGCTTCGCCCTCTCGATCAGCTCGAGTGCCGCATCCGCCTCGCCGACATAGGCCCGCATCCAGCCGTAAGCGAGCAGGATCTGCGCCGCGTTCGGTGCAAGCAGGAATGCTCGATGCGCCGCGGCGAGCGCCACCTCGTAGTGGCGGCCGAGATAGGCGAGCGCGTGCGCGGCGCTTGCGAGCGCACTCGGCTCATGACCGCCCAGCTCCACCACCTGCCGGGCGCAGCCTACCGCCTCCTCGGTGTCGCCGGTCCTCGACCAGCCCTGGCCGAAGCGGAACGTGTGCGTCACCGCCAGTGCGCCATGCGCGACGATGTAGCTCGGGTCGAGCCCGATCGCTCGCCGCAGGAGATCCAGGGCTTCGTCGCTGCCGTCGCGGGACACGTATCGGCGCGCCATCGCACGCAGATAGAGGTCGTAGGCCGTCAGACTCGCGGTCGGTCGAGAGCGGATGCGCTCCAACTCGGCCGATCGCAGGCTCGGCTCGATCCCGCCGACCACTGCTTCGGTGACGCGATCCTGAAAATCAAAGATGTCGGCCAGTGTGCCGTCGAAACGGTCGGCCCAGACATGCCGTCCGGTGTCCGCGGCGCAGAGTTGGGCGGTGATGCGCACCCGGCTGCCGGCCTTTCGTACGCTGCCCTCCAGCACATAGCTGACGCCGAGTTGGCGTCCGACATCGCGTACATCGACCACGCTTCCCTTGTAGGTGAAGGCGGAGTTGCGAGCGACGACCGAGAACCAGCGCAGATGCGACAGCGAGGTGGTGAGATCCTCCGTGATGCCATCGGCGAAATATTCCTGCTCCGGATCGCTCGTCATGTTGGAGAACGGCAGCACGACGAGCATCGGCTGGCGGCTCGATTCCGGATCCTCAACAAGCTTCGGAACCGCCGCCACCGACTCTGAGGGATTTCGGGCCGAGAGCGGGGCTGGTGTCGCCGGGTCGTGGCGCGATATCGCGGCAGCAAACAGATAACCCCGTCTGGGCACCGTTCGGACCAGGCGTTTCGCTTCATCCTTGAGCACGTCGCGTATTTCGCTGACGCACAGTGTTACGCTGTCCTCGGTGACGAACACGCCGGGCCAGACCGCGCCAAGGATCTCGTCGCGGTCTATCAGCCGCCCGGCGTTCTCGACGAAATGCCGAAGCAGAAAAAAGGCCTTCGGGCGCAACCGCAACTCCGCCCCATGCGGGCCGAAGAGCGCTCCGCGCACCAGGTCGAGGGTGAACCCTTCGAAGCGGTAGACCACCGGTCCCGCCGAGGATCGAACAGGGACCGTCTCCATCACCTCTCTTCCCGACAGCAGCACCTTACACCGTCAGCGTTCAATGATCTAAATCTACGGCACCAGCATTGACCTGATGGTCGGGAACGCCGCCGCCAGCATCGCCATGCCCGACCGCTCCGCCTGTCCTGCAACGCCACGGCTTAAAGCGGCGGCTGCGCGAGGGTGTTGAGCTCTTCCAGTCCCTCAAGGAACGCCGCGCGGCGTAGTTCAAGGGGGGGGGGGGGGGGGGGGGGGCGCGCCGGCGGGGCCGCGCC
>CAXTSH010000168.1:0-461 GCA_964246925.1 uncultured Acetobacteraceae bacterium | reverse complement strand
GGCCGAGAGGGCGGCCTGGAGGAGCGGGCCCGAGCGGCGGGTGTCGCGCCCGACCACGAAGGTCGGTGCGGGCAGGACTCTGGCCGTGGCCCGGCCCATGGGCCCGGCCCACACGGGCGTGCGCGGAGGGGTTGCGCCCCCCCCGGCCCCCACGGACCGCCGCGCGGCGTAGTCCACCCCCCGGGCGCCGCCCGGGACCCGCCGGGGCCGTCGCGCCGAAAGGCGTGCTCACGCACGACGCCCAGACCCGCGTCATCACTTCAATCGATGACCTCGGATTGTCCAAAGCCGTCAACCAAGGCGCCGAACGCGCACACACCGACGGCACGCACGCCGGCTGCCCAACCTGCACGTCGGACTGCATCTCGTCGTCTGATCGCCTAGGGCTAGCGGTTGCTAGCCTGTAGCTGAACTGCTCCCCGTTTCGACCGGACACCGGCTTTAGCCGGAGGGCCCAGGCT
>CAXTSH010000167.1:0-4979 GCA_964246925.1 uncultured Acetobacteraceae bacterium | reverse complement strand
GTGTCGTGACAGTGGCCGCCCGCCTCTCGCTGCCTATCCTCAACCGCTGGTGATCGGCGCCGCGTCGCCCCGCGAGGCGGCTGCCCGTACCCGGTGCCGTAACAGCACCCTCGCCGCAAGCGCTTGACCCCCTCGCCCGCTTGCCTCCCACTCCTGCGATGACCGACGACAACCCACTTCTCGCCGACTGGGCGACACCGCTCGGTGTTCCGCCCTTCGACCTGATCCGCCCGGAGCACTTCGTGCCCGCCTTCGAGCACGCGATGGAGCGCCACGTGGGCGAGATCGCCGCCATCGGCGCCAACGAAGCGCCGCCCAGCTTCGCCAATACGGTCGAAGCGCTCGAGCGTGCCGGCCGCAGCCTCGAACGCGTCGGCAAAATCTTCTCGAACCTCGTCGCGAGCCAGGGCGGCGACGCGCTCGAAGCGATCGACATCCTCATGTCGCCCAGGCTGGCCCAGCACCGGATGCGCGTCGCCCTCGACCCAGCCCTGTTCCGTCGCCTCGACCTCCTGCACGCGCAGCGCGACACGCTCGACCTCGCCCTCGACCAGAAGCGCCTGCTCGAACGGACCCATCTTGGCGTCATACGCAGCGGCGCCGGTCTCGAACCGCCGGCGCGCGCCCGATTGACCGCGATCGCCGAGCGGCTCGCCGTACTGCACACCGCATTCGGCCAAAACGTGCTGCACGACGAGAAGGATTGGCAACTCAGCCTCGTCGAGACCGATCTTGACGGACTGCCCGCCTTCGTCCGCGACGGCGCCCGACAGGCCGCCGCCGACCGCGGGCTCGACGCCTACGTGCTGACCCTGTCGCGATCGCATGTCGACCCGTTCCTGACCTTCTCCGATCGCCGCGATCTGCGACAGACCGTCTACCAGGCGTGGGTCGCCCGCGGGTCGCACGCCGGCCCGCACGACAACCGCGCGCTGATCCCCGAGATCCTGTCGCTCCGGCGCGAGCGCGCCCGGCTGCTCGGCTACGACGACTACGCGACCTATCGCCTCGCCGACACGATGGCCGGCACGCCCGACGCCGCCGAGGCGCTGCTGCACGAGGTCTGGCCGCCGGCCAGGCGCAAGGCCGAAGCCGAACGCGACCGCCTGCTCGCGGTAGCCGCAAGCGAGGGCTTCAACGGCGCGCTCGAGCCTTGGGATTGGCGCTACTACGCCGAGAAGGTCAGGCGCGCGGACTACGCGATCGACGAGACCGAACTCAAGCCGTATTTCATGCTCGGCAACGTCCAGCAGGCCGCCTTCGACACCGCGCGACGCCTGTTCGGCCTCGAGCTGCACCCAAGGCTTGACATTCCGGCCTACGATCCGGACGTCGCCGCCTTCGAGGTCATCGATCAGGACGGCATTGTCGGCATCCTTCTCCTCGACCATCACGCACGCGTGGGCAAGCGTTCCGGCGCCTGGATGAGCAGCTACCGCGACCAGGAGGCGCTCGACGAACCGGTGATACCCATCATCGTCAACAACAACAATTTCGCACGCGGCCAACCCACGCTGCTCAGCTTCGACGACGCCAGAACGCTGTTCCACGAGTTCGGCCACGCTCTGCACGGCCTCCTCAGCCGCGTCCGCTATCCATCCCAGTCCGGCACCAACGTGCGCCAGGATTTCGTGGAGCTCCCTTCCCAGATCTACGAGCATTGGCTGTCCCTGCCCGAGACGCTGAGCCGTCACGCCCTGCATCACGAGACCGGCGCCCCCATTCCCGCAGACATGGCAAAAAAGCTGCTGGCGGCGCGCGGCTTCAACCAGGGTTTCGCCACCGTCGAGTATGTCGCCTCCGCCCTGATCGACATGGCGCTGCACCACCATCCGCATCCGGAGACGCTCGACATTGAAGCCTTCGAACGCGACTTCCTGACGCGGATCGGGATGCCGCAAGAGATCGGCGCGCGTCACCGTCCCGCCCATTTCCAGCACCTGTTCGCAGGCGGCGGCTATGCTGCGGGCTATTACTCCTACCTGTGGTCCGAAGTGCTGGACGCCGACGGCTTTGAAGCCTTTACCGAAGCCGCAGACCCGTTCGACCGGCCGACGGCCGCCCGCCTGCGCACCCTGCTGAGCGCCGGCGACACGGACGACCCGATGGAACTCTACGTCAGGTTCCGCGGCCGCGTCCCGAGCACCGCTCCCCTGCTCCGCTCCCGCCACCTGACAACGGCCTGAAGTCGCCGGGTCAAGGGGGCGACTGCCCCCTTGCGGGTCCGGGCAGAGCCCGGCCTAAATGAGAGTACAGGACGCGAAACGTCCGGCACGGGAGGACAACATGAAAACCCTTCAAGTCATGGCGCTCGCGATCGCCGCCGCCGCTTCACTGACAACGGCGCAATCGGCTTCTGCCGAGACCATCCCCATCATCGTCAAGGACACCACCGCGCAATACTGGCAGATCGTGCTCGCCGGCGCCAAGAAGGCCGGCCGCGACATGCACATCAACGTCCCCACCTTCGGCGCGCAAAGCGAGGCCGACATCGCCGGCCAGATCAGCGCGCTCGAGAACGCCACCTCTTCCGGTCCGCCCGCGATCGTCATCGCCCCCACCCAATTTGCCGCCCTCGGTCCCCCGATCACCGCCGCCGCGAAAGAAACGAAAGTCATCGGCATCGACTCCGCCGCCGACAGCAACGCCTTCACCTCCTTCCTCACCACCGACAACGTCAAAGGCGGCGAAAAGGCGGCCGACGCGCTCGGCGAAGCGATCAAGACAAAGAACGGCAGCGCCACCGGCGACGTCGCGGTCATCGTCTCGCTGCCCGGCGTCGGTTCGCTCGATCAGCGCACCAAGGGCTTCAAGCAGGAACTCGCCGCCAAATACCCGGGCCTGAAGATCATCGCCGTCCGCATCGGTGACGGCCAGGTCACCACCGGTCTGAACATCGCAAACGACCTGCTCACCGCGCACCCGAACCTGGTCGGCATCTTCGCCTCCAACCTCACCATGTCGGAGGGCGCAGCCCAGGCCGTCGCCGAGATCAAGCCGCCCAAGCTCAGCCTCGTCTGCTTCGACAGTGATCCCAAGCTCGTCAATTTCATGAAAGCCGGCATCATCTCGGCCATCGTGGTCCAGGATCCGTTCAGGATGGGCTACGAGGGCATCAAGATCGCCGACGAGGCCGCCCACAACAAGCCGGTGCCCAAGAACATCGACACCGGCGTCACCGTCATCGACAAAAGCAACCTCGACACCCCCAAGGCCCAGGCGCTGCTCAACCCCGACATGGGCTGACAAATCGGGTGACCGCAGCACCCATCCCGATCATGGAGCTGCGCGGCGTCGACAAGCGCTATCCCGGCACCCACGCGCTGAAACCCTGTGATCTCGCCTTCGACGAAGGTGAGATCCACGCGCTCGTCGGCGAGAACGGCGCCGGCAAATCCACCATGATCAAAATTCTGACCGGCGCCGTCGTGCGCACCTCGGGCACCATCCTCTGGCGCGGCGAACCAATCGCGCTCGCCACCCCTCAGGATGCGATCGGGCACGGCATCAACGCGGTCCACCAGGAAGTCGTGCTCTGCCGCCATCTCGGTGTCGCCGCCAACATGTTCCTCGGCGATGAGCGCCTGGCCGGCGGCGTGCTGCTGCGCGAGCGCGACATGCGCCGCCATGCGCAGGAGGTCCTCGATGATCTCGGCTTTTCCATCGACGCGGGTGCCGCCCTCGCCAACCTGACCATCGGTCAGCAGCAGCTCGTCGCCACCGCGCGCGCGGCGATGCGCGGCACACGCTTCCTGATCCTCGACGAGCCGACCGGCTACCTGACGCGCCAGGAAACCGATCAGCTCTTCCGCCTCGTCCGCCGCCTGAACGGCGAAGGTGTCACCATCGTCTACATCAGCCATCGTCTGGAGGAGATCTTCGAGCTCGCCCACCGCGTCACCGTGCTTCGCGACGGCGCGCTGATCTCGACCCGCGACGTCGCCGCGACCGACGAGCGCTCGCTGATCCGCGACATGGTCGCCCGTCCGCTCGCCGACATCCACCACAAGGAGGCCATCCCGCTCGGCGCACCATTGCTTGAGGTAAAGAACCTCAGCGGCCCCGGCTTTTCCGACGTCACGCTCGACGTGCGCGCCGGCGAAATCGTCGGCCTCTACGGCCTGATCGGCGCCGGCCGCAGCGAATTCGCCCACTGCCTGTTCGGCCGGACGAAGCGAACCGCGGGCGAAGTGATCTTCAAGGGCGAGAACCTGGACATCCACCACGAACGCCGCGCGATTGACCGCGGCATGGCGCTGGTCCCGGAAAGCCGCCGCGACCAGGGGCTCTGCCTGACGCTGGGCGTCGGCCTGAACCTCAACCTCTCGATCTTCGACCGTCTCGGCCGGTCCGGCCTCGTCGACGCCCAGGCCGAAAAGCAGGCGTCGGCCAAGCAGATCGCCGATATGCGCATCGTGGCGCGCTCGGCGCGCACGCCGGCCGCCACCCTGTCGGGCGGCAACCAGCAGAAGGTCGTCATCGGCAAGTGGCTCAACCACGGCGCCGACCTGTTCATCTTCGACGAGCCGACGGTGGGCGTCGACGTCGGCACCAAGTCCGAAATCTACCGCATCTTCGCCCGCCTGCTGCGCGAAGGCGCCGGCATCATCCTGATCTCGTCCTACCTGCCCGAGGTGCACGACCTGTCCGACCGGCTGCACGTCTTCCGCGCCGGCCGGCTGGTCGCCACCCACCCGGCGCGCGACGTGTCCGCCGAGACCATCCTCGCCGAGGCGATCGGTGGCTGACACCCTGTCCGCCACCCGTCTCCCGTCCAGGCGCGCCGCCTGGATCGGCGGCCTGCTGAACCTGACGCTGCTCGGCCTGCTGCTGGCACTCTGGGCACTGCTGTCGCTGACCACCGACAGCTTCGCCACCACCGGCAACTTCACCAACCTGATGCGTCAGGCCTCGCTGTGGACCATCATCGCCATCGGCGAAACGTTCGTCATCATCACCGCCGGCATCGACCTCTCCGT
>CAXTSH010000166.1:189-4981 GCA_964246925.1 uncultured Acetobacteraceae bacterium | reverse complement strand
GGGGCAGAGCCCCGGAGTCTCGACCCAACCTCTAGTCGTCGATGTCGTAGTTCGGATGCGTCAGACGCTCCACGAACTCGCTTGGAGAACGCACCTTGGTCTCGCCCGGGTAGGGCCGCTTGAAGTCGGTGGCCGCGTACCAGTCGTAGTGGTTGAGCGTATCGGGATCGACCGAGTCCGCCTTGTCCGTCTTGCCGATGAACATCCTCACCTTCATGGCCGCCCACTGGGTCGACAGCGGAGCGGCGGGATTTATGATGCTGTTCTGCGCCTGGCTGGCCGTGACCCCCATGTCGAGGGGCACCAGATTCGGCAGGTGCGACCAGGGAGCGTCGTTCGGCGTGTTGGTGAAGTCGCGGAACATGGGCGTCGCCAGCAGGTCGAACTGGTTCATCGGCGGCAGACCCAGGATCTGCTCGATCGTCCGGGTCATGTTCACCTGGGTGTAGGTCGTGTGGTCGGTCGGACCATACTGCACCGCATACGGGCTGACGACGTAGCCGGGGCTGCGATGGCCATCGACATGGTCGACACCGTCCTGCGCGTCATCCTCTTCCATGAAGATGGCAGAGTCCTTCCACACGGAACTGTGGCTGACGATGTCGATGATGCGTCCCACCGCAAGATCGTTGTCGGCCTCCTCGGCGTTGACCGTCGGCGGGCCGCCGGTGTGGTCGTCCATTACCCACAGGATGCTCAGGCTCGGCACGGTGCCGTGCGCGAGGTCGTTCTGGAAATCCTGCAGCCAGATGTCGACCCGGAACTGGTCCGGTATGTTGACATCAAAATCGGGGAAGTTCTTGATCAGCAGCGACTCCACCGAAGGCACCGACGACTCCGTGGCGATCACGTTCTGATATTTGAGCGTCGGCTCGTCGCCGGCTTCGAACGCCTTGGTGTCGGCGTAGAATTGCGACCAGGTCGGATGGCCGAGGGGCGTCGGAAAGTTCTCGTTCTCGACATACTCGCCGTAGATCTTGGTGCGCAGGCCGGCGGCGACGGCCTGTGACCAGAGGAAGCCTCGCTGCAGGTACGCAAGGCTGTCGCCGGCGTTGCCGCCCGGATAGCTGCGCACCCAGTCGGGCGACTGGATGTCGTCCGCGTAGGGAGCCATCGCCTCGGTGATGTACTGGTGGCCGTCGGCGGACTGGCGGCTGGGATCGTAGAAATTGTCGAGCAGCGGAAAGCGCTTGATCAGGTTGTGCACGTTCGGCGTGTCCTTGCCGCCGAACACCGCGAGCGACGGATCGCCGTCGCCGGCCGCGACGTCGCCGAGCATCTGATCGTAGGTCCGGTTCTCGCGAACGATCAGGAACACGTGCTTGATCGTCGAGGGCTCGCCGACATGGGCAGGGATCGCAACCGGCTTGGCGTTCGGGTTGGCAAACCCCGCCGACAGGATGTTGCCCAGCAGATCCCAGTGATTGTTCTGCACGACCTGCACGGTATAGCCGAGCAATTTCGAGCTCAGGTCGCCGAGCGGAATGAGGCTGATCGTGCCGGTATCCTGGTGGCTGTTGTAGCTCGTCACACCCAGCACCGTGGCAAGCGAACCTCGCGTCCCGGTGCCCTTGTCGTTGGCGACGATGAGCTGGTTCTCGGCGGGATCGAGGATGACGGAACCTGGCGCGAAGCCGACCGGAATCAGCCCGAGCACCGGCGTCGGCGTGCCCCCGCCTAGATTGACGACCGCGATGGAATTCGAGTTGTACTGGGCGACATAGGCGATGCCGCGCACCGGGTCGACCGCGATCGCCGTCGGTCCAGTGCCATAGGGCTGCCCTTTGCCGGGGATGATCAACGGCACTTTGAGCGAGATCGTGCGCACCACACGCTCGATCCGCGTGTCGATCACCGAGATGGTGTCATCATAGGTGTTCGAGACCAGCAGATAGGGACCGTACAGCGCCATCCCGGTCGGATGCAGGCCGGTCGGGATGGTGGCAGTGACCTTGTTGGTGGTCAGGTCGACGACGGAGACGGTGCCGGTGATCGAGAAGCCGTTGGTGCTGTCGGCGACGATGGGCGTGCCGGCGGAAAGCACCTGGAAGTCGTTCTCCGTCGCGACGCGGCCGCCCTCGTTGCTGACGTACGCGGTTTGGCCGTCGATCAGGATGCTGTTCGGCGCGTTGCCGACGCGGATCTGGCCGACCAGGGCCGGCGTGGCCTGCGTCAGGTCGATGGTAGCGAGCGTGTTGTTCTGGTTGAGCAGCGCGTAGCCGGTCTTGCCGTTCCTGGAGAAGGCGAGGCCGCCCGGGTAGGAGGTCGACGTGGTGTAGAGCTGGCCGCAGGGCTCGCCGTAATCGCCGATCGGGCTGTTCGGGAAGCAGGTGATGAAGGAGGGGTCGGGCGGCACCGACACGTGGGCGGCATCCGACAGCAGGCCGGTCGGGCCGACGTCGGCGACCGTGACGTAGCTGTCGTCCTGGCTGATCATCAGCGTGTTGCCGTCGGGAGAGTAGGCAACGCCTCCATAGCTGCCCGAGCTGTCCTTGAAGGGGAGGTATTTCTGCAGGACCTGGCCGGTGCGGGTGTCGAACACCTGGACGGCTGCAATGGAGCTACCCTCGGTGAGGACCGCGGCGGTGTGGCTGTCCGGCTTCGGGTTGACCGCGACATCCTTGGCACGGACCGGGCTGCCGAGATCGACCTGGGTGCCGGCCGGCGTGATGATGGTGCCGTTGCTGACGACGATGGAGCCATTCTTCTGCGGGCCGACGGTGTAGTCCGGATACGGATTGGAGGGAGCGGCGACCGCAGGAGCGGCGAAACCGGCTGCGAGCAGGCCGGCAAGTGGACGAAGGCGTTTCGTGCGCGACATCAATTATCCTCTTGCGTGTCCCGTCAGGTTGGCGTCAGCTACCGCATCCCGATGTGCGCTATCTCTCGGGCCAATGCTGTACGCCCTCAACGATCCTGCTTGGCGTTCGCATCAGCTATAGCGACACGTGGCCGCGGCGTCCGCGACACTCCCATGACAAATCGATGAAACCTGTCGACCAGGCGGTCAGCCGTCGGCGGACGTCACTGCCGTTGGTGGCGCGCCTCATCGTCGAGCAGAGCGCCGAGCGGACCCAGCCAGAGCTCGTAGCGGCGCCATCGCTCGACCGCATCACGGTAGATCGGCTGGCGTGCCTGCCACCGGCTCGGTGTCTTGACCGCTCGGGAGTTGAGCTCAGGGCGCATGCAGGCCTGCTCCCATCGGAGCCCGCATGCCTCGATGATCCGACGGATCATCTCCTCCGGCGAGCGGGCCAGGTTTTCGTATTGGATTTCGACGTAGCGGTCGGGCGGCAGCACGCGGCGCCAGTGCTCCGCCAGCCGGTGATGGCTCCGGACGTAACGCACCAGCTCGGCGCCGCCGGTCGGGAACGCCAGGTGCGGATTGAAGTGCGTCTGATGGATCGACAGCGCCGCATCGATGTCGGCGCGCCGGCAGTGCAGCAGCACGGCGTTCGGGAACGCGAGATGGATCAGCCCGGCCCAGAGGAAGTTGAACGGCATCTTGTCGGTGACATGCGTCTTTCCCGGTGCCGTCGCTCGCAGCAGCGTCACGTAGTCCGACGAGATCTGCGCCAGCGCGTGATCGGCGTTCGGCGCACGCCCGTCGGCCAGCCATCCCGGTCCGCGTTCGTTGAAGAAGTTGAGCTCACCGCCCGCGCCCACCTCCGAGTGGCTCGAGACGATCTGCTCGGTCAGCGTCGTGCCGGAGCGAGGCAGGCCCATGATCAGCACCGGGGTCACGTCGCTTCGGCCATGGACGCGAGCGCTCGCGATCAGCTCCGGCGAGAAGCGGGAGATCAGGCGGTCGACCTGCGTATCGAACGCCGTCGCATCGAACGCCATCAGCGTGCGGCGGATATTGTCGGCCGCATCGAATTGCGCCATCGCAGCCTGATAATAGCCGAGGTCGTCATGCGCCTTGCCGAGCGCCAGATGCACCCGAATCCGCTGCTCCGACGGCAGGTCGGAGATTGCCAGAGCCGCCTGCATCCTCGGCAGCAGGTCGGCATCCTGCATCGTCATGCGCCGGCACCGCACGAGGTCGTAATAGCTCCCCGCCATCGACGGCCCGGCCGCGATCGCACGCGCGAAGCACTCCCGCGCCTCGGCGAACCGTCCGGCGTCCGCCAGCACGTTGCCGAGCAGGTCGTGCGCCACGGCGTTGACCGGATCGCGCGCCAGCAGGTGCCGCAGAACGCGTTCGGCTTGCGGATCGCGGTCTTCGGCCAGCAGCGCGCGCGCCTCGCCGAGCCGGCCGAAGCTGCTGCTGCGCCCGGACGAGGCCGCGCGACGAAAGCATCCGATCGCCTCCTCGCGGTGGCCAAGCGTGAACACGAGCGAGCCGGCCCGGTACCAGGCTTCCGCCAGCGAGGGCTGCAGCTCGGTCGCGCGATCGTAGGCGAGGACTGCGCCGCGAACGTCGCCAAGCCGTTCCAGGGCGAGGCCCAGGCGGAAATGCGCGTCCGTGTATCCGGGCTGGAGTGTTACCGCGCGCCGGAACGCGTCGACCGCGTCGGGGAACGCGCCGGTTTCGAGACAGGCGAGTCCAAGATCGTGCTGGATGGCCGCGTCGCCCGGCTGCAGCCTTGCCGCCTCGCGCAACGGTCCGACGGCCTCGTCCGGTCTGCCCGCCTTGAGTTTCCGTATCGCCTGCGCGACCGCCGGCAGGTAGGACGACATCGTCAGACCGTATGGTCCCGGCGGCTCGGTCGCAACTCCGGCCCGGGCCGCCGTCGGGGGGCGGGGCGCCCCCCCCCCCCGGGGCGCGGCGGCCGCGGGGGGGGGGGGG
>CAXTSH010000166.1:0-179 GCA_964246925.1 uncultured Acetobacteraceae bacterium | reverse complement strand
GGGCCGCGGCCGCGCCGCGCGGGCCACCCCCACCCCGCCCCCCCGTTGGCCCCCGGCGGCGGGGGCCAACCCCCGCCCCGGCCCGCCCTCGTCCGGCTCGCCGAGCCGGCCGAGCGGGACGATACGCAGCGGGTCGGCCTCCGCTTCCTCGCTCGAAAGATCGAGTTTGGGGGTCTGGG
>CAXTSH010000165.1:0-5001 GCA_964246925.1 uncultured Acetobacteraceae bacterium | reverse complement strand
CCGCCTTGCGCGTCTCCCGTTACCCTTGGTCGGGGGGGGGGGGGCCGCCCCCCCCCTGCGGGGCGCGGGGCCGCCCCCCGCCACTTATTCCCTGACCTTCACGTAGGGCTCCACGGTGCCACTCAGCTTCATCGTCATCGGCGTGCCGTCGCGCTTCATCGTCGTTCCGACCGCGACGCGCACCCAACCCTCGCTGACGCAGTATTCCTCGACATTGGTCTTCTCGACGCCATTGAACCGAATGCCGATGCCGCGTTCGAGCAGGCCAGCGTCGTGATGCGGGCTTCTGGGATCGGTCGACAGCCGGTCGGGCAATTCCTCGCTCATGGTTCGTCCTCCTTCAGCAGCGCCGCCAGCAGCGCCGGATCGTCCAGCACGCGCGGGACCTTGTGCTGGCCGCCGTGCCGGCCGCGCGCTCGCATCCAGCCGGCGAACCGTCCGGCCGGCACGAAGCGGACGGCGGTCGGGCGCAGGCCATGGCCGCCGGCCCGGTGCGCGGCGTAGTCGTCGTTGCCGTCGGCCAGCACGCGCTCGAGAACGGACCCGAATGCCTGCGGATCGGGTCTGGCACCACCGGCGCATTCGACGACGAACAGATGCCCGCCGCGCGCGTCCTGCGGCGTCGGCGGCAATGCGGACGCCGTATACTCGGAGACGGCCACGTCCAGGCTCCTCGCGGCGGTCTCGACCGCCCGATCCAGTTCGCCGCCGCTCAGATGCTCGCCGAAGGCGGACAGCATCTGCCTGGTTCGCCCGGTGATGATGATGCGCGCCGGCCGCCGGCTCACCAGCCGGACCACGTCGCCGAGGACATAGCCGAACAAGCCGGCGTTCGTGGTCAGCACCAGCGCGTAGTCCCGCCCGATCTCGGCGTCGCCGATCCAGTGCCGGGTGGGTGACGCGGCGTCGAGCTGGTCAGGCGGGACGAACTCGAAGAACAGGCCGTTGTCGAGCAGCAGCCGGAGCGCGCCGTCGCTCGCTTGGCCATCGGCATACGCAACAAAGCCCTCGCTGGCGGGATAGACCTCCTCGGTCCGCGCGCGCCCGCCGAGCAGGCGTTCGAACCTGGCCCGATACGGCGCGAACCCGACGCCGCCGTGGATCACCAGTTCGAGCGACGGAAACAGAGTGGCGACGTCCGGCGCTCCCGTCGCCGCCATCAGCCGCTCGAACAGCAGCAGCAGCCAGCTCGGCGTTCCGGTGACGCAGCGCAGGTCGCGTCCGATCGCGTCGCGGGCGATCCGGTCGAGTTTCTCGTCCCAGTCGCCAAGCAGCGCGATCGATCGTTTCGGCAGCGCCCGCCCGGCTGTCCACACCGGCATCGTCGCCGCCGCGATCCCCGACAGGTCGCCGCTGCGCACCCCGCGCGCAAGCCGCGTCAGCCGCGAGCTGCCGCCGAGCACCAGGCTGGGGCCGCCGAAGAAGCGCGAGGATGGGGACCGGTTCAGATGGTCCAGCACCACGTCGAGCGCCGCCCGCCGGTTGGAACGCACCATGTCGCGGCTGACCGGGATGTGCTTGGCCCGCGCCGCCGTCGTTCCCGAGGTTTCGGCGAAGAAAGGCATCCGGCCGGGCCAGCTCACCCCGTCGAGTATCGGAAAGGCCGGGCGCCACCATTCGTCCCACATCCGCTCCCAACTCCTGATCGGGACCGCATGCTGGTAGTCCCGCACGCTGCGGATCGCAGCCAGGCCATGCGCCCGGCCGAACGCCGTGCCCGATGCCGCGGTCAGCAGACGCTGCAGCGCGGTGGTCTGCGCGGCCAGCGGGTCCATCGCCGCCAGCCTGGCCGCGCGCCTGCGCGCCTGCGCCCGGAAGGCGGCCGTCGGGTCGAGCAGCATTCAGTCCGGGCGCAGCACGGTCACGTGCGGGAAGGTCGCGCGCGCGGTCTCCGCCCTGAGCGGGAGCGTCATCGCGCGCCCCGATCGCCACAGGCCGATCTGGTCGGCGCTGGTGTCGCTGCCCAGCCAGCCATCCTGGCCGCCGAACAGCACCACTTCGTTGGCGTCGGGATCGCGCAGGTCGAAGACGTAGCGGCACGTCGCTCCGAACCGGATCACGTGCCGCCGGCGCATCAGCGGATGCCCGGTCTTGTAGAGCGTGTCGTTGCCGCCGTCGCCGGGGAACTCCGGCAGCCGGAACCGGCGTCCGATCGCGGGCAACGCCCCGAACGGATGCTGCGGCCGTTGCCGATGCGCCGCCCCCCAGGTGCCAAGCCTGCGGAAGCGGCGCACCACCACGGGCACGGCGCCCGCGACGGCACGGGCCAGCACGTCACCCTCGTGCCGGCGGAGCTCGTCGGCGACCAGCGCACGCGTCGTCCACACCGTCTCCAGCGGTGCCAGCTCGGCGTCGCCCAGCAGACGGCGTGCGGTCTCGCCGAGCAGCAGCTCGAAGGCCAGCGCGCCCCGGCTCGCCGCCGCGTAGGACCCGTCCCAGGCCTCCAGCCGGCGCCGGAAATCCTGCGCCCGCGCACCTCGCGCCGACGGCAGGTGCGCCAGCAGCAGGTCGCGGACCGGGAGCGCGTTGGGCTGCCGGTCGTCGCGGAACAGCGCACCCATGTCGGCGGCGTCGAGCTTGCGGCCGTTGAACTCTCCGTCAGGAGACAGAAGGGCCCGTATCCGCGACAGCCGGTCGCCGGCCGCGAAGAAGAAACCGAGCGGCACCCGGTCCGGCAGCGGGCCGGACAGTCGCTCGTTGGCGGAGGCGACGTATCCGTCCTCGGGGTCCCACTCGCCGAACAGCGCGTCGCCCCGTACCGTCTCGGCCCAGGTGCGGTCTGCGACCGACATCGGCACCACGATGTCGTCCGGGTCATCCGCGTCACGCCTGGGCATGTGTGCCGCCGTCTGGCGTCCGATGCCGTCGGGGCCGGCATAGACCATGGTCTGCCCTGGCACGCCGAAGCCGGACAGCGAGCGCAGGAAATCCTGCCGGTCGCGCGCGCGCAGCAATCCCAGCATCGAGGTCAGCTCGTCGCTCGGCGCGTGCCCCATCCATTTGAAGGCGATCGGCGTGCGCGACCGGAACAGCCCGGCCTCCGACACCACCGGCCCGAAGGGCGAGCGCCGGAAATGGATCGTCCGATCCGCCGCACCTCGCACGCGGATGAGCTCCGTGCGGGTGGTGAACGCCCCCTCCGGCAGCCCGGAGAGATCGACGAAGTCCGTGCTCGCCGCATGCAGGCTGGTGCCGCCCCAGGCGATGTCGTGGTTTCGGCCCAGTGCCAGGAACGGCACGCCGGGCAGCATCAGGCCGGCCGCGTGCAACCCGGGCGCGTGCAGGCAGACCGCGAGCCAGGCGTTCGGAAGCTGGATGCCGAGATGCGGATCGCCGCTCACGATCGGCGCCCCGCTCACCGTCCGCGTGCCCGCGACGGCGGCCGCGTTGCTCCCGGCGCGGGTGGCCGCCTCGAACGCACGCGAGGCGGCATCGTCGGGCGCCGGCGGCAGGTCGGGCGCGCCGCCGCGCAGGATCTGCGGCCAGAGCCGCCGCCAGGCCGCCGGTTCCAGGCGATCGCGCAACGCCAGCAGCCGGCGCTGCACCGGCCAGCACAGATCGGCCGAGAACAGGCGCGCCAGCGTGAAGAAGCCGGCCGCCGTCCAGGGCTCCGCCTCCATGCCCAGCATCGCGAACTCCGGCGGCGGCGGCGCATGGCGCAGATGGTGGTTGAAGCCGGCGAGGAAGCCGTCGATCCAGCGGCGTGAGGTGTCGGGCAGCATCGCCACGAGTTCCGGCACCACGGCGCCGATGTCGAGGGAACGGATCGAACGGTCGATCTCGAGCCCGAACGGGCCGACGATCTCGGCCACCCGCCCCGCCGAAACCCGCCGAAGCACCTCGATCTGGGCGGCGCGGAGATGCCGGTGCACCATGCCCAGCCCGAAGGCGAGGTCCTCGTCGTTCCCCGCCTCGATGAACGGCACCTGGCGCTCGCTCCACCGGATGGTCACCGGCCGCTCGACCGGCAGGTCGCGCAGCGGCAGGTCGGCCAGCCGCTCGGCGACGGATCGGCGCACGATCGGCACGCGAGCCTGCCGCGCGATCAGCGCCGCCGCCACCGACAGGCCGCGCGCGTGCTCGACCCGGCGCAGCACCCGTCCGGTGACATCCATCAGTGAGGCGGCGGCAGGTTCTGCTGTTGCACGGGGGCGCTGGGTGCGAGTTGCAGCGGCTGGTCCGGCGTCGGCGCCGGCCGGTAGGCGACGGGCGGCGGTCCGGCCCCCGGCGCCGTGAGGTCCGCGACGCCGACCGGCGACCCGTAGCGGGTGAGCACGGATCGCAGCGGGTCGTCGCCCGGATTGTTGACACGCATCGCGACGACGACGTCCTCCGGTCCGACCGGCTGCCCGTAATAGGCGCTGTCGCCCTGCGCGTCGGAATTGAGGAAGCTGCCTTCGAGCGAGATCCCGGCGAACAGCCCCTTGTTGAGTTCCAGCGCCACGATGTCGGCGTCCAGCGCTGTGCTCGTCGAGCCGCCGATCCCGCCGCCGAACGTCGCGAACGAGGCCTGCGCGGTGCCGCCGAGCCGGAAATGCGTGTTCATGATCGCGTTCAGTCCGCGCTGCGACATGATGAACAGGACGAGCTGCTCGTCCTGCACCCCGGCCTGGAAGCCGACCGACCCGGAGCCGATGCTGTAGAAGGCAGGTGCGGACCACGACCCGTTGGCGTCACGCGCCAGCAGCACGCAACCGCCGCCCGAGCCCGCAAACATGAACCCCATCTTGAACACGCTCGGGCAGATGACGACGCCCTTGGACAGCCGCAGCTCGCGTTGCGCCGGCTTGCCGGTTTGCGGGTCCATCACCGACTCGGCCGAGAGTGTCGCCTGGTCGACCAACTGCTGCTGCCTGGCCTGTATTTCCGCGGTGTCGGCGTAGGCGGTGGCGCACCAGGCCGCCAGCAACGCCGACCCGGCGGCGCCCGCCACCATTCGAGCTTTCGACGAGACCCCCATCACGGCCCGCCGCCCGGTCGCTCGCGCCCCGCCCAGCCGGC
>CAXTSH010000164.1:0-5219 GCA_964246925.1 uncultured Acetobacteraceae bacterium | reverse complement strand
GTCTGACACGAGCGCTTCTCCGTTTTGGCAGCAAACGTCGTGTTAACCGGCGCGGTCCCGGGAGCAACTCGGCCAAAGGACTACATCCTTCCGGACGTGGCACGAGTCGCTGCCGTCGCCGTCGCCGGTTCAAAACCGTACGGTTCCGATCGAGATCAATAGACGTAGTAATGATAGGGCCGGTAATACGGGCCGTAAGGGGCGACGACGCAGCCGCCAAGCATTCCGAGCAGGGCGACCGCAACGATCGTTCTGGCAAGACGAATACGGTTGTTCATTGTTGCTGCCTTCCAGTTCTGTGAGATACGAGACCGCGACGGTTCAGTAGACGGCGACCGGCGGCGCATAGACGACCGGCGGTGGGACCACGACGACCCGAGGGGCTACGCCAACCACCGGCGGTCCCCATCCCCAGCCGGCGTGCCACCTCCAGCCCGGATGCCAGCCCGGATAACCCCAGCCGTGGTGCCAGCCCCAACCGTGACGCCACCAGGCGGCCGCAGGCGTCGGCGCCAGGACGGACGCCGAGAACGCCGTCAGCACGGCAGTCATCACCACAAGCCGCCCGCGGGACATGGTGCCTTGCATCGGTCTTCCTCTCCGACTGTGTCTTCCCCATTGAACGGGCGCTGCGCGGGAATCCGTCGCTGGCGTCGAGGAATGCCGCTTTATCCGGGCGGGCGGCCGCCGGCTTGCCTCGGATGACGCAACGGTCCGGTGCGCGCGAGGCCCTCGGCCAGGATCGCGCGATCGGTCGCCGGCAGCGTGGCCGCGAAGATGATCGCCGCCGTCTCCAGCCGGGTCCGAAACGCCACGTCTGCAAGACGGGCGCGTTCGAGCGCCGCCGCGACGGCGCCGACATCGAACCGGGGCTGAACGAACAGCGACGCCGCTTCCTGCCGGCTCTCGCGCGCGGTGGCGATCAGGTCCCGCCCGTCGCGGAAGACGCGCTGCATCGTGTGCCGGAAGCGTTGCCTTTCGGGGTCCGGAAGCCCGCTTCCCGCCGTCCCGATCGGCCGGACCGGGGCGGCGTGCGGCCGCACTTCCCCCTGCCGCGCCAGCACCACCAGTCCGCCGCCGATCAGGCCGGCGGCGAACACGTTGAAAAGCAGCGACACGGCCAGCAGGGTCCGGTGCGAAGGCCGCATCAGGATGGATCGGCGACGTCGAGCGGCGCACCGAGCACGCTCATCTCGTATAGATGCCCGGTCCCTGGTTCCTGCGCCGGCGCGACCGCGTTGACGACGCCCATCCCCGCCGCCACTCCTCCGGCCAGTGCCGCCGCCGTACCCAGGCCGGAGAACCACAGCCGCAAGCGCCTTGCCCGCGCCCGCCGGCTGGCGACGGTCGCGATGATGCGGCCCGCGACCGCGGCCCCTGGACCCGGCACCGTCCAGCTTGCCAGAACCCCGTCGAGTGCTGCCTCGTCGGCAAGCAGCCGTTGCGCCCATGGCGAGGTGCGCAGGAACGCTCTCGCCTCGGCGCCCTCGGCGGCCGGCCATCTCTCGATGTCGCTGCCGTAGGCGGCGGCGAGCTCCCCGAACCGCTCGGGCGTCACAGCCCGGCCTCCGCCAGCATCGACCGCAGCGCCCGCCGGGCCCGCGACAGCAGGCTTTCCAACGCCTCGACACTGATGCCCATGACCGCGGCGGTCTCGATGTTGGTCAGCTCCTGATAGGTCTGCAGCATGATGGCCTCCCTCTGGCGGGCCGGCAGCCTCGCGATCGCAGCCTGGACACGACGGCTCGCATCGTCGCCTTGCAGGCGCTGGTCGGCGCCCGGAGCCGGGTCGACCTGTTCCGGCGTCTCGGCGACCGGCGTCTCGCGCCGTTTTCGCAGGCGGTCGTAGCAGAGGTTCAGCACGACCCGGTGCAGCCAGCTGTCGAACCGGGCCTCCCCTGGGCGCCAGTCACGGGCCAGGCGCCACACCCGCAGGAACGTGTCCTGGGCGACGTCGTCGGCCTGCTCGCCGTCGCCCAGCACGCGCCGGGCCAGCGCATGGATGCGCGGGAGCTTGCGGGCGACGAGCGTGCGGAACGCCGCCTCCTCGCCACGTCCCACGCGCGCCAGGATGTCGGCGTCCGGGTCCTCCGCTCCTGCCTCCAAGCCCGCGCAAACCCCCGGTCAGACGCCGGCGCTGCCAAATCGTCCGCTCCGAATGCTGCCGGTCCTTCAACGCGACAGGACGGCATATCCGTCGCTCGTCATGGCCGGCGGCGCCGGCCCTGCCACGACTACTGGAACGGCGCGAGCAGGGCCTCCGCTTCGGCAAACAGCTCGGGTGGCACGATGCGCCCCGAAGCGGCCGCGTTCTCGTCGAGCTGCTCGGGACGCGAGGCACCGATGATGGCCGACGCCACGTTCGGTTCGCGCAGCACCCAGGCGAGTGCCAACTGGGTCAGCGTCATCCCGGCCCGCGTGGCGATCGAACCCATCCGCTCGACGGCTTCCAGCACCGGACGCTCCAGCCACTGGCGACGAAAATGCATGTTCATGCTGTCCTGCGCCGCGCGGCTGTCGGCAGGCGTCGTCGCCCCGGGCTGGTACTTGCCGGTCAGCACGCCCTGGGCAAGCGGTGACCAGACGATCTGCGAAATCCCCTGCCTGGCGCTGAGCGGGATGAGGCTGGCCTCCGGTTTGCGCCACAGCATCGAATATTGCGGCTGACTGGAGACGAAGCGCTCGACGCCGGGCAGGCCGGCGGCCTCGACGACCTGGTCCACCGGCCATTCGGAAAACCCGATATACCTCGCCTTGCCGGCGCGTACGACATCCGTCAGCGCCTGCATGGTTTCTTCGAGCGGCGTCGCCTCGTCGAAGCGGTGGCACTGGTAAAGGTCGACATGGTCGGTGCGCAGGCGAGCGAGCGAGGCGTCGATCTGCTTGAGGATCTGGGCGCGCGACAGGCCGCGGTCGGTGTCGCTCATCGGGAAGAACACCTTGGTCGCGAGCACGTAGCTGTCGCGAGCCATCCCGGAGAGCGCCTCGCCGAGCACGGTCTCGGACGCACCGACCCCGTATACGTTGGCGGTGTCGATGAAGTTGATGCCGACATCGAACGCACGATGCACGCACGCGATGGCGCGTTCGCGCTCGATCCCGCCCGAGGTGGTCAGCCAGGTGCCGAGCGAGATTTCCGAGACGTCGAGATCCGAGTTGCCTAACCGGCGCGTGCGCATGAAACCATCCCTTCAGGATGCTGGCTTGAACTCGCCCTCGAGGCGCAGGATCACGTTGTCGCCGACGAGCGGGACGTATTGCGAGACGCCGAAGGTGGAGCGCCGGACGATCGAGGCGCCGTCGAAGCCGACGGTGTATTGCTTGTCGACCGGATCGACGCCCGCATTGTTGAACGTGGCGCTCAGGATGATCGGGAACGTCTTGCCGTGCAGCGTCAGGTCGCCGTCGACACGCGCGGTCTGCGGGCCGGTGATGGTGATCTTGGTCGACTTGAAGGTAGCCTGCGGGAACGCCTTGCTGTTGAACCAGCCGTCGCCGACCAGCTCCGCGTTCAGCTTCGGGTTGAGCGTATCGACGGTCGCGGTGTCGACGGTCGCGGTGAGCGCGATCTTGCCGACGTCCTTCGGATCGAGCACCAGGTCGGCGGAGACGCCGCCGAACATGCCGGAGTAGGTCGAATAGCCGAGATGGTTGACCGACCAGGTGATCTTGCCGTGCGCCGGATCGAGCCGGTAGTGCCCGGGCTTCACGGCGAGCGACTTGGCCGCCAGCGTCACCCCGGGGGCGATCGAGTTTGGGCTCGCGGCAGCCGGTGCGGCGGGCGCCGGAGTGGCGGGCGCGCTCGAAGCGGGCGGCGTGGACGGGGGCGGCTTGGCGGTCGTGGTCTGGCCGAACGCGAGCGGGGCCGCGCCGCAGAGCATGGCGGTCGCGAGGATGGTTCTGTTCAAGCCTGATCTCCTGCGGGTTCGTTCCGACCTGTCCCGTCCGCAATAGCGCCGAGCGGGTTCGAGTTCCACCCTACTGCGCGCTCGCGCTGGCCTCGCTTCTCGTGGCGCCGACGCGCTGCGCGAGCGAGGCGGCCATGAAGTCGTCAAGCGCGCCGTCCAGCACCGCGTCCGGGCGGCCGTGCTCGACCCCGGTGCGGAGATCCTTCACCAACTGATACGGCGCCAACACGTAGGACCGGATCTGGTGGCCCCACCCGATGTCTGTCTTGGCCGCCTCGTCGGCCGCCGACGCGGCCTCGCGCTTCTGCAGCTCGGCCTCATAGAGACGCGCCTTGAGCATGCCCATGGCGGTCGCCCGGTTGCGGTGCTGCGAGCGGTCGGTCTGGCAGGCGACGATGATGCCGGACGGAACGTGGGTGATGCGGATCGCGCTCTCGGTCTTGTTGACGTGCTGCCCGCCGGCGCCGGAGGCGCGGAACGTGTCGACCTTCAGGTCCGCCTCGTTGATCTCGATCTCGATGCTGTCGTCGACGACCGGGTAGACCCAGACGCTGGCGAAGCTGGTCTGGCGACGGGCGGCGGCATCGAACGGCGAGATGCGCACCAGCCGATGCACGCCGGCCTCCGTCTTGAGCCAGCCATAGGCGTTCGGGCCGGCCACCTGCATCGTGGCCGATTTGAAACCGGCCGCCTCGCCTTCCGAGGCTTCGATCATCGTCGTCTTGTAGCCGTGCGCCTCTGCCCAGCGTGAATACATGCGCAACAGCATTTCAGCCCAGTCCTGCGCCTCGGTGCCGCCGGCGCCGGCATTGACCTCGAGGAAGCAGTCATTGGCGTCGGCCTCGCCGGACAGCAGGCTCTCGATCTCGCGCCGCTTGGCTTCCTCGGCGATGCGCCGCAGGGCCGCCATGCCGTCGCCGACCATCGGCGCATCGCCCTCCTCCTCGGCCATCGCGACGAGCTCGATCGTGTCGTCAAGCTCGCGCTCCAGCGCGATGACGGCCTCCGTGCCGGCGGCGATCTGATTGCGCTCGCGCATCATCTTCTGCGCGGCCGCAGGGTCGGCCCAGAGCTCCGGGTCCTCGGCGCGGTTGTTCAGTTCGTCGAGGCGGGCGAGTGCGGCATCCCAGTCAAAGATGCCTCCTCAGCAGCGCGATCGACTGCCTGATCTGTTCGTTGAGCGCGTCCGTCTCGGCCGACATCTGGTTCTCCAGGGCTCCGCCCTGGACCCCGTCGTGCTTTAGCACGCCTTTCGGCGTGACGGGCCGCGGTTCGGGGCAGCGCCCCGACGCTAATAGACACCCCCAACCC
>CAXTSH010000163.1:0-5372 GCA_964246925.1 uncultured Acetobacteraceae bacterium | reverse complement strand
ACAGGGATTGAACCTGTGACCCCTACCGTGTCAAGGTAGTGCTCTCCCGCTGAGCTATGCGCCCCATCCGGATCGACGGCGTTCCTAGCGTCCGCCCCCGAGCGGCGCAAGCGCAGACCGCACGTTCTCATAGCGCCATCTCGCTGCCGTCCAGCGCCGCCTGCAAAATCCAGGTGGCGCTTGCCCGGTCGACAGCCTGCGCGCGCTTGGCCCGGCTGAGGTCCACCTCCTCGATCAGAAACCGGTCGACGGCCGTCGATGACAGCCGCTCGTCCCACATCGTGGCGGGCAGGCGCGTTGCTTCCGACAGGTCGCGTGCCCAGTCGCGCGCGGCCTGAGCCGCGGGTCCGAAGCTGCCGTCCATCGACAGCGGAAGTCCGACCACCAGGCCGCCGACATCCTGCGATCGGGCGATCGCGATGATTTCGGAGGCGTTGGTTGCCAGCTTGCGTCGGGCCAGCGTCCCGAACGGGGAAGCAAGCTTCAACCTGACGTCGGACAAGGCGAGGCCGATCCGCTTCCGGCCTGGATCGATGCCCAGGAGCCGCTGATTGCGCGCTAGAAACCCACGAAGCTCGGCCAGGTTGATGAGCGCCATACCGAGCCTTATGGTCCCCGGCCGTCGCTCTTGCCAGCCGCCTCGCGGCGGATGGGCGACCGTCAGAAAGCAAGGGTCAGCATGTCGCTCAATGTTGCGACCGTCAGACGCATTGCCAAGCTCGCCCGGATACGCGTCGATGAACAGGCGCTGCAACGTCTTGGGATGGAACTCGGCGCCATCATTCAATGGGTTGAACAGCTGGACGAAGTCGATGTCGAGGGTGTCGAGCCAATGACCGGCGTCACCGCTGCCAGCCTGCGGATGCGCGATGATGTTGTGACCGACGGCGCCAGGCGTGACCGCGTGCTCGCCAACGCTCCCGAGCCGGATCGCGGCTATTTCACCGTTCCCAAGGTGGTCGAGTGAATCTTACCGATCTGACCCTCGCCAGTGCGCGCGATGCGCTCGTGCGGCGGGACATCGGCGCCCGCGAGCTCACCGAGGCGCACCTCGATGCCATCGAGACGATCGACGACCGGCTGAACTGCTTCATCACCCGCACGCCGGATCTGGCGCGCGCAGCCGCGGACGCCGCCGACGCCGCCCTGGCCCGCGGCGAGGCACGCCCGCTCACCGGCATCCCGCTCGCGGTCAAGGATCTATTCTGTACCGAGGGCGTCCGCACCACCGCCGCCAGCCGCATCCTCCGCGATTTCGTTCCGCCCTACGAGAGCACTGTCACCGCTCGTCTGCTGGCTGACGGCGCCGTGTTTCTCGGCAAGACCAATCTCGACGAGTTCGCCATGGGCTCGTCGAACATGAGCTCCGCCTTTGGCCCGGTCGAGAACCCCTGGCAACGTCGGGGTGACAATCGCCTCGGCACCGAGGACGATCACCGGGTCAGGCTCGTCCCCGGCGGCTCGTCGGGCGGTTCCGCGGCCGCGGTCGCCGCACGTCTCGCCCTCGGCGCCACCGCGACCGACACCGGGGGGTCCATCCGCCAGCCCGCTTCCTTCTGCGGCATCGCGGGCGTCAAGCCGACCTATGGACGATGTTCGCGTTTCGGCATCGTCGCCTTCGCGAGTTCCCTCGATCAGGCCGGCCCGGTCGCCAGAACCATCGAGGACTGCGCGATCCTGCTCGGTTCGATGGCCGGCTTTGATCCGCAGGACAGCACCAGCGTCGACCGGCCGGTGCCCGATTTTCGTGCCGCCTGCCGTCGCGGCGTCCGAGGCCTCAGGATCGGCATCCCGCGCGAGTACCGCATGGAAGGCACGCCGGACGACATCGTTGGTTTATGGGAACAAGGTGTGGCCTGGCTGCGGGAGGCGGGCGCCGCCATCGTCGACGTTTCGCTCCCGCATACCAGGTATGGCCTTGCCACCTACTACATCGTCGCGCCCGCCGAGTGCTCGTCGAACCTTGCGCGCTACGACGGCGTCCGCTTCGGCCTGCGTGCCGAGGGGCGTGACCTTGGCGAGCTCTACGAGAATACCCGCGACGCCGGCTTCGGCGACGAGGTCAAGCGGCGCATCCTGATCGGCACCTACGTGCTTTCGTCCGGCTATTACGACGCCTATTACCTCAAGGCGCAGAAGGTGAGAGCGCTTATCCTGCGCGACTTCACCGAAGCCTTTGCACAGGTCGATGCGCTGCTCACTCCCACCACACCCACGGCGGCTTTCGCGCAGGGCGAGCGAATGGACGATCCGGTCACGATGTATCTCAACGACATCTTCACCGTTCCCGCCAGCATGGCCGGTGTGCCGGCACTCTCGGTTCCCGCCGGTCTCGACCACCAGGGCCTGCCGCTCGGCCTGCAGGTCATCGGCCGTCCGTTCGATGAGGAAACCATCCTTGCCGTGGGCCAATCACTCGAGGACGCTGCCGGCTTCATCCATCGCCCGACCATCCGCGCGGGAGGGCCCGCGTGACCTACACCGTCGACGGAGCATCGGGCCCGTGGGAGATTGTCGTCGGTCTGGAGGTCCACGCCCAGGTCATCAGCCGCGCCAAGCTGTTCTCGGGTGCGGCCACCGAATTCGGCGCCGAACCCAACAGCCAGGTCAGCTTCATCGACGCGGCGTTCCCGGGAATGCTCCCCGTCATCAACCGTGAATGCGTGGCACAGGCCGTCCGGACCGGTCTTGGCCTGGCAGCCAGGATCAACGCCGTCAGCCGCTTCGACCGGAAGAACTACTTCTACGCCGACCTTCCCGCCGGCTATCAGATCAGCCAGTACGCGCATCCGATCGTCGGCAGCGGTCAGATCGACATCGAGCTCGCGGATGCCACGACACGCACCATCGGCGTGACCCGGCTGCACCTCGAGCAGGATGCCGGCAAGTCGCTGCATGACCAGGACCCCGAACGCTCGTTGATCGATCTCAACCGTTCAGGGGTGGCGCTGATGGAGATCGTGAGCGAACCCGACTTGCGCAGCCCCGAGGAGGCTGGGGCCTATGTCCGCAAGCTGCGGACGGTTCTGCGCTACCTCGGCACGTGCGACGGCAACATGGAGGAAGGTTCGCTTCGCTGCGACGTCAACGTGTCGGTCCGCAGGTCGGGCGAGCCGTTCCGCACCCGCTGCGAGATCAAGAACGTCAACTCGGTCCGCTTCGTGATGCAGGCGATCGAGATCGAGGCGCGACGCCAGGTCGAGGTTTGGGAAGCTGGCGGAACGGTGGACCAGGAAACCCGCCTGTTTGATCTGGTCCGCGGCGAAACCCGCTCGCTGCGCAGCAAGGAGGACGCGCACGACTACCGCTACTTTCCGGACCCCGATCTTGTCCCTCTTGTTCTTGACGAAGCCTGGATCGAGGAGCTGCGTGCGGGTCTGCCTGAACTCCCCGATGCCAAGCGCGCCCGCTTCGTTCGCGATTACGGCCTGTCGACGTACGACGCCTCCGTGCTGGTGGCCGAGCAGACGGTTGCCGCCTATTTCGAGACCGTAGCTCAGGGCAGGGACGCCAAGCTCGCCGCCAACTGGATCATCGGCGACCTGTTTGCCGCTCTCAACAAGACCGGCCGGCCGATGACCGAAAGCCCCGTTTCCGCCGCGGCACTCGGCAGCCTGCTCGACCTGATGGCGGACGGCACCATCAACGGCAAGATTGCCAAGGACGTCTTCGAGTTGATGATCGTCAGCGGTCAGGACGCAGGCACGATCGTCGAGCAGCAGGGTCTTCGACAAGTCACCGACGGCAAAACGATCGACAAGGCCGTGGATGACGTTCTCGCCCAACATGCCGACAAGCTTGCGGAATACAGGAGCGGCAAGGACAAACTGTTCGGCTTCTTTGTGGGCCAGGTCATGAAGAGCATGGCCGGCAAGGCCAATCCGGCACTTGTCAACGAGGCGCTCCGCCGCGCGCTTGTCTGACCTGGCGCACGCGCGCACCGCCGGTTGACGGCCGACGCCTCAACTATTTAGAGACAGGACGTTAATTGAGACGGGGGCAGGCATGAGGCTCGCGCACGTTCTCTGTAACGTCGAGTCGTTTCGCGTTACGCGGGAAGGTCACGGAGTTTTTGGGGATGAATTACGGCTCGAAGGCTGGTTCCTGACGCATGCGAGGCTCCACGCGCTGGAGATCGTGTTTGCCGATGGTGGCGCGACCCATATCCCGGTCGACCAGATACGCAACCCAAGCGAGGGTGTGTGGAACCACCATGGCCAGTCCTTCGGCGACGACGCGAGGAACTGCCGTTTCTACTCGGCTTGCAAGGTGCCGGGCCCGGAAGTCGACCTTGCGACCGCCAGGTTACGCGCCGAGATGGATACCGGCATCTTCGAAATGGCGCTTGGTGCTCCGGAGAACATGGCGACTCCGAAGACCTTTTCTCCCGAGGACAGCGCTCTCGTCATGGAGTTCGAGAGCATCGGCGACAACTGCGAGTTCGGGCTGATGCAGCGCACGGTCGGTATCGAGCGGATGGGCCTGTTGCGCTATGCAGGCGTCCTTGACGTGCTCCAACTTGCTGATCTGCTGGATCGGCGTTTCGCCGGGTTCGGGGAGGGTGATGATCTGCAGATCAGCACCTTTGGCCCCGAGTGGATCGCCGACATACGTTCGGCCTCGATCAACATCCACACCGGCCGGATCCAGGGTCTGGTGTCACGCGAGAAGATCGAGGCAGAGGAACGCCGGAAGCTGCAGTTCCTCGCCTACAAGTTCATCGACGATCTCGAGGCCGGCCACAAGACGTTCGTCTACCGGACGCTCGTCAACGGGCGTGGTGGTCCCGACGGAACCTTTGGGATGGACCAGCTCTACGCGGCGATCAGCTCATACGGCGCATGTGCGCTCCTGTGGGTCAACGAGGCCGACAACGCACACCCGCACGGCACCGTCGTGTACATCAGAGACCGCCTGTTCCGAGGCTACATCAGACATCTCGCGCCCTACCGCGACGCGCACGCGACTGACGAGCAGGCCTGGCTCGAGCTGCTCGCCAATGCTAGCGATGTGCTTGCCCAAGGCGCGCAGTCGCTTGCGCAGGTCGGCGCGGAGCAGGTTCCGACCTAGCCTCGCAGCAGCGTTTGACGTCACCCTTGCTCGCCCGTAAAGCTGCTTGGGCAAACGCCGTGTTTGCACCTCCGGCGGAGGGGTGGCCGAGTGGCTGAAGGCGGCGGTTTGCTAAACCGTTGTAGTCCGTCAAGGGCTACCGTGGGTTCGAATCCCATCCCCTCCGCCACCCGCCGTCCTCGCGATGCGCCGTGACCTTAAAGCGCGTCTCGGACGATCTTTGCCATCTCCTCGGTACTTCTAGGCAGCGCGAAGCCCTACCTGCAGGCTCCAGATTGCGTAATCCAGCTGGCGAGGGGTCA
>CAXTSH010000162.1:0-5386 GCA_964246925.1 uncultured Acetobacteraceae bacterium | reverse complement strand
GCGGTCATGATGCCGATGGTGCCGGCGCCCAGCACGACGGCGACCTGGCCTGGCTGGATGCGCGCCTTGGTCGCCGCCTGCATGCCGACCGCGAGCGGTTCGACGAAGGCGCCTTCGGCATACGAGACGTTGTCGGGGAGCTTGAAGACGAGGTTGGCAGGGTGGATCACCTCGGGGGTGAGGCAGCCATGGTCCGGCGGCGTCGCCCAGAAGGTCAGCGACGGGTCGAGGTTGTAAAGGCCGAGCCGCGACGCCTTCGAGGACCAGTCGGGGACGCCTGGCTCGATGCAGACGCGGTCGCCGACGGCGAGGTCGCGGACGTTGGGGCCGACCTCGATGACCTCGCCGGAGCCCTCGTGGCCCAGCACCATCGGCTCGCGAACGACGAAGGAGCCGATCTTGCCGTGGAGATAGTAGTGCAAGTCGCTGCCGCAGATGCCGACGGTGCGCATGGCGATGCGAACGTCGTTCGAGCCGAGCTCAGTGGGAAGGTTGATGTCGCGCAGCGACAGCTCCTTGGTGCGTTCGAGGACGAGGGCTTCCATTGTTTTGCTCCTTTTCGGCTCGACGGCGTTTATGGCACGCCAGCCCAGGCGCTGAGGAGACTTCGATGCGGTTCGGCGAGCTGATCCGGCCCTTGCGGGCCGGTGAGAAGGGGCTGGCGGTCAACCGGCTCTCGACACCGCGATCGATCAAGGTCCGGAGCGACTCCTTCCCTGACGGCGGCGCGATGCCGTCGCGGTTCAGCGTTGAGGGCGAGGGCGTCGCTCCCGGGTTGTCCTGGGCAGACGTGCCGGCCCATGCGGTCGAACTCGCGCTGGTCGTGCAGGATGTGGACGTGCCGTTGCCCAGGCCGATCGTGCATGCGGTGGTCCACGGGATCGATCCGCAGGTGGCCGGCCTGGCGCAGGGAGCCTGGGAGCGGACGGGGAGCTTCGGCTTGAACACCATGAGAAAGCGGGCGTTTCTGCCACCGGCGCCGATCCGGGGACATGACATGCACCGGTACGTGTTCCAGCTCTTCGCGCTCAGCCGGAAGCTGAGCTTCGCGAAACCGCCAAGTTTTTCCGGATTGATGGCAGCGATGACCGGAAACGCGGTGGCGTGCGGCGTCCTGATCGGGACTTACGAACGGTCTTGAGTCAGACCAGCAGCGGCTTGTTGTTGAGGTAGCCGGCGGCTGTCGGGAAGACGGTCACGACCTGCGGGTTGCCGGCACCGGCATTGACCACCACGACCGCGTAGTCGCAGTCGTAGCTCTTCTCGCCATCGGCATCGATGGATCGGCCGACGAACCCGTCCGGGACGGGTGCTACCGCCAGAAAACGCGTGTCCGGGTCCGCGGTCGCCTGGCGCAGTTGGCAATTGGCGAGCACGCCGTGCATGACATCGAGGATGGCGCTGACGTCCACCGGTTCGGTCCTGGTCAGGACGAGGCCACCAGGCACGCGCTTGTTGTACTGGCCAAGCTTCAAGGAAACGTCCTTGTTCGCCTTCGCTCCGATCGTCTTCTTGACCAGCGTCTGCTTGTTCGCGGAGAGCTGATTGAAGCCCTCCTTGCTGGTGACTTCGACCGAGCGTGATCGCTTGAAGTAGCCCTGCGCATAGTCGCCGGCGGCAGCTCTCGCCTTGCTTTTGGTGAAATGCTTCTCGAACGCGTGCGGGTTGGCCTTGACGGTCGCGAACAGGGAGGCGGGTGTCGCGTCCCTCAGCGCGGTCACCGCCGCCTGAGCGTTTGCCTTGCTGATGGCCATTGGCTCCTCCTGCCTTGCATGACTCTGCCGCTCAGTCGACGACCTCATCGGCGACGGTGTTGCGCAGCACGCCTACTCGTTCGATGTCGATCTCGACCACGTCGCCGGCCTTGAGCCAGAGCGGAGGTTCGCGCCTGGCGCCGACGCCGCCGGGCGTGCCGGTCGCGATCACGTCGCCGGGCTCGAGCCGGGTGAAGGTCGAGCAGTAGGCGATCTGGCGGGCGACGTCGAAGATCATGTCCTCCAGGCGCGCTTCCTGGACGATCTGCCCGTTCAGTCGCGTCTGCAGGCGCAGCTTGGAGAGCTCGCCCACGTCGTCGCGGGTGACCAGCCAGGGTCCGAAGCCGCCGGTGCGCTCGAAATTCTTGCCTGGTGTGAACTGGCCGGTGTGCGCCTGCCAGTCGCGTACGCTGCCGTCCATGTAGCAGGAATAGCCGGCGACGTGGTCGAGCGCGTTCTCGGTGGAGATGTGCCGGCCGGCCTTGCCGATGATAACGGCGAGTTCGCCCTCGTAGTCGAGCTTGGTGGAGACAAGCGGACGGATCACGTCGGTGCCGTGGCCGGTCTGGCTGTTGGCGAAGCGAGTGAAGATCGTCGGGTGCCGGGTCTCGTCGCGCCCGGTCTCCTGGCGATGGTGTTGGTAATTGATGCCGACACAGAGGATTTTGTCCGGGTTGGGAATCACCGGCAGCCACTCGAGATCGGCGAGCGGCACGCGCGGCGTCCGTTCGGTGTGTGGGGCGAGGTGGTGCAGGCCTGCGGCGATGGCGGCCTTGAGGTCAGGACACTGGTCCCGAAGGAGTTCACCCAGATCGACGACCTGATCGCCCTCGATCAACCCCCAACTTGGCTGTCCACTGACACGAAAGCTCGCAAACTTCATGTGAGGCTTTCTACGTCGCGGGTTCCAAGGGGCCAAGCCCCTTGGCGGGTCCAGGGCGGAGCCCTGGCCTTCGCGTCAGGTCGCGCGCGAACTTCCGCTGCCGCCGCTGCATCAGAACCCAGGATACCGAAGTGGCCACGCCGGCTATCTTCGTGTGCGGCTTGAACCCGATCGCCTTGAAGATCATGCCGACAGCGCGCGCCAGGTGTTCGCGCCGGTACGAGCCCATCGCACCCGCCATGTAGCCGGCGATGCAGCGCGCATGCTCGTAAGGCGTGCCCTCGGGATCGTTGGTGACGTGGAAGGCGAAGGCGAGTTCGTCGTCCTCGGTCTCGGTGACCCGGCCGAGTGCGATGCGTGTGCGTTTCAGAACGCCGATCCGCTCGCGCTGCAGATAACGGTGCATGTGGTCGTAGAACAGCTTGAAATGCCGGTATTCGTCGGCGGCGATCTGCTTGCAGACCTGCCTGAGCACGGGCTCCTCGGTGCGTTCGGCGAGTGCGGTGTAGAAGCTCGACGTGCCGGTCTCGACCATGCAGCGGGCGATGAGTTCGCCGGTGCGCGAGCCGCGGACGGATCGGTCGATGTCGATCGGCACCTTGTATCCGGCCTTGTAGCGCTCGAAGGCGCCCGGATAGTCCCATTCGGGGTCGGCAAGCGTTGCCCAGCGGCCGAGAGCGTCGCCGTGCTGGCATTCCTCGACCGCCCAGTTGCAGGCGGCCTGGCTGAAGTCGGGGTCGTCGTGGAAGACGTTGCCGAGATAGGCCGCGTAATCAGTGCCGTTCCGCTCGACGACGGAGGCGGCCTTGACTAGCGGTACCAGGGCCGGGTCCACCTTGGCGGCGTCGAACTGCCCCCAATCCATGTCGGAAATCTGCCAGTGCTTCGCCATTCGGCTGCTCTAGCGTCCGTCCAAAGACGCGGCAAGCGAGGCCAGGCCTGCCCCGGCGCCGGCTCCGCGACGCACGAGGGCGATGGCGGTCGCGGGGAGATGGCGGGCCAGTGTGGCCAAGGTTTCTTCGGGGGCTACCGGGTTCGAGGCGCTTTCGCTCAGGACCACAGCGGCGACCGGGATGTCGCGTGTGGCAAGTGCCAGATGGGCGGTCAGAGTGTGGCTGATGGCGCCGAGATAGGTGCCGGACACGAGGATGGCGGGCACTCCGAGCGCTTGGAGCCAGTCGAGCACGGTGCGACGGGGTGCGATGGGAGCCATGACGCCGCCCACGCCCTCGATCAGGAGAATGTCCGGGGCGGTGTTGCGGGCGTCCTGGCAGAACTGCAACAGTGCGGCAAAATCGATTTCGGTGCCGGCGCGGGCGGCCGCCATGTCTGGCGAGATCGGTTCGGGAAAGCGCCAGGGTGAAATGGCGGCGACCGATTCGTCGGTGACGGGCAGGCCGGCGGCGTCGAGCAGAAGGCCGGCGTCACTGGACGCAAGGTCCGCTCCTGCGCCGCTCATGATCGGTTTGCGGACGGTCACGTGGCGACCGCTGGCGCGCAACGCGCGGGAGAGGCCGCATGCGACGAAGGTCTTGCCGATCTCGGTGCCGGCGGCGGTCACGAACAGCGTCAGCATCGGAGGTGATCGGCGAGGCGGTCGATTTCGGCCTCGGGGATCGATGCGGAGAAGCTGAGGCGTAGCCGGGCGGTTCCGTCAGGAACGGTTGGGGGGCGGATGGCGGTGGCGAGGAAGCCGAGCGCTTCGAGCGTCGCCTGGGCTGCGAGGGCGGCATCGGCGCTGCCGAGAACGATGGGAACGATGTGGCTCTGCGCGTCGGGCCGGCCGGCGCGCGCGGTGAAGCGGCGGGCGAGCTGCCATGGGCGGCTTCGCAGCGTCGGCTCAGCCTCCATGATGGCGAGTGCCGCCCGTGCCGCGGCGGCGGCGGCCGGCGGCAGGCCGGTCGAGTAGACGAAGGGGCGCGCGCGGGAGTGCATCAGGTCGACGACCAGGCGAGAGGCGCACAGGAAGCCGCCATAGCCGCCGATCGCCTTGGACAGGGTGCCGATCTGGAGCGGCACATCGGCAGCTCCATCGATGTCGAGGCCGATGCCGTGCGCGTCGTCGGCCAGCAGCCAGCAATCGTATTCGGCGGCCAGCGCGCTCAGGCGGCGGAGCGGGGCACGGTCGCCGTCCATCGAGAACACCGTCTCGGTCAGCACCATACACCGCCTGTGCGCGGCGCGTTCGCGCCGGAGCAGGGCGGCGAGCGCGCCGGCGTCGTTGTGCGCAAATCGGAGCGTCCGCGCGCCCGACAGTTTCGCGCCGGACAGCAGGCAGGCGTGCGACAGCGCGTCCGCCAGGATGAGGTCGTCCGGGCCGGCGAGTGCGGGGATGACGCCGAGGTTGGCGAGATAGCCCGAGCCGAAGACGCAGGCGGCTTCTGTGGTCTTGAAGCGGGCGAGCGCGTCTTCCAGCGCGACCAGCTCCGGGTTGTTTCCGGTCACCAGGCGGGAGGCGCCGGAGCCGGTGCCCCAGCGACGGGTGGCCTCTATCGCGGCTGCGATGACGGCCGGATGGTGCGACAGGCCGTAAACGTCATTGCAGGAGAGAGACAGCAGGCGCTTGCCGTCGCGTTCGACCCAGGGCGGCTCCAGACGCGCGGTGACGGCGAGGGTGCGGCGAAGATGGCTGGCGTCGAGCGCTTCGAGTTTGGCGGCGGCGAAGCCGTCTAAGCTGTTCATGAACCTCCTGAGAGAGGGGGGGGGGGGGGGGGGGGGGGGGGGGGGGGGGGGGGGGGGGGGGGGGGGG
>CAXTSH010000161.1:0-5436 GCA_964246925.1 uncultured Acetobacteraceae bacterium | reverse complement strand
GCGCGTGCGCGACGCGGCTCGCGATGAAGCCGCCGCCCGGCCGCGACCAGCGCCGGCAGACGGCGCGCCAGCCGCTCCAGCCCCGCGCGGCCGATCGCGTCGCCGCGACGGGTGACGACGGCGTCGCCGGCGATGAGCGCGGCGGCACGTGCCGGCCCCACACCCGCGGCGCGGCCGAGGGCGACCAGCGTGGTGCCTTGCGCACCGGCACGTGCCAGCGCATCGGCGACGATGGTGGTAGGTGACGCTCCGTCCCGCGCGGCCAGCCGGGCCAGGATGGAGGCCTCGCCGCGGCGTTCGCGGCGATCGTCGGTCGCCAGCACGAGGCCGCCGGCGACCGTCCCCGCGGGCGAGGCGACACGCAGCACGAAACGCTCGCGCACCGGCAGTGCGACCGGGCGCGACGTGTGCAGCTGGGCATAGAGGCCGCGATCCGCGTCCAGCAGACGGACGCGGGCTTCGACCTCGTCGGTGCCGGCGAGCAGCAGCAGCCGTGCGCCGTTCGCGATCGGTCCGGCGCTCGCGGCCCGTTGCAGACGCACCGTGATCCAGCGCGACGGCGCGAGCACGTCGGGCGTCACGAGCACCGTTCCGCGCGGCAGTTCGGCCGCCTCGACCGCCCGCAGGTTCAGGGCCGTACGCCCTCCCGGCATGCCGGTCGGGACGCGCTCGCCGCGGACCTGGACGGCCCGCACGCGCAGCGTTCGCGGTGACGCGCCGGGCACGATCGCCTCGAGCATGTCCCCCTCGTGCACCATGCCGCGCCGGAGCGTGCCGGTCACGACGGTTCCGGCACCGGCGATGCTGAAGGCGCGGTCGACAGGAAGGAAGGCAAACCCGTCATCGTCATGCACCCGGCCGCGCCCGGTCTCGGCCGCCAGACTGGCTTGCAGTCCAGGCAGGCCCTCGCCGGTCACCGCGGACACGCGCGTGAGCGATGCGGTCTCGATCCCGTTGGCTGCCAGCAGGGCGTTCGCCTGCGCGCCCGACGCTGCGGCCGTTTCGGGATCGGTCAGATCCGAGCGGGTCACCACGACGATCGCGCGGCCGATCCCGAGCAGCCCCGCAATCTCGACATGCTCCACGGTCTGCGGCCGCACGCCCTCGTCGGCGGCGACGACCAGCAGCAGCGCGTCGATGCCGGTGGCGCCCGCGATCATCGTGCGTACGAAACGCTCGTGGCCCGGCATGTCGATGATGTCGATGACGCCGCCCGGTCCGGTCATGTGCGCGAAACCGAGTGCGATCGAGATGCCGCGCCGGCGCTCGTCGGGCAGCCGGTCGGTCTCCATCCCGGTGAGCGCGCGCACCAGCGTCGTCTTGCCGTGATCGACATGCCCGACCACGCCGAGCACGCACGAGGGCGTCATCGGCTCGCGGATGCGATCGCGCGGACGGCGTCCGCGATCCCCGCCAGCTCGCCGTCCGCGACCGTGAACATGTCGAGGAGCACGCGCCCTTCGGCCACCCGCCCGACGATCGCCGGCGCCGACAGGCGCAGAAGCCGCGCCAACGTGTCGGCGGCCATCGCGCCGACCGACAGCGACACCGCCCGGCTTTCGAGCCGTTCGCCCGGCAGCGTTCCGCCGCCGGCCTCGGCAACGCTCGCCTCGACCGCGGCTGCGATCGGCATCCGGTCGGGCGACCCGTCGCGCGCCAGCATCTCGCACAGGCGCTCGGCCCGCTCGTCGAGCTCGGACGCGGTCTGTCCCAGCATCCGCAGGACCGGGATGCGGCGCGCGGCGTCGGGATCGCCGTGCAGTCGAAGCACCGCTTCGAGTGCGGCGAGCGTCATCTTGTCGAGGCGCAACGCCCGCATCAGCGGATGCCGGCGCAAGGGTGCCACCGCCCGCTCGGTCCCGGCCACGATGCCGGCCTGCGGTCCGCCGAGCAGCTTGTCGCACGAAAACCCCACCAGATCGCATGACGCGACCTGCGCGCCCACCGTCGGCTCCCGCAGGGCGCCCCCAGGTCTGATGCGGGCGAGGTCGGCGAGCGTGCCGCTGCCGAGGTCCTGCATCATGACCAGCCCGCGCGCGCGGGCGAGTGCGGCGAGTTCCGCGCACGAGGCTTCCTCGGTGAAGCCGGTGAGGCGGAAATTGCTCCGGTGCACCTTGAGCAGCATCCGTGTCGCGGGCCCGATCGCGGCCGCGTAGTCGGGCAGCCGGGTGCGGTTGGTGGTGCCCACCTCGACCAGTCGTGCGCCGCCCTGGACGATGATGTCGGGGATGCGAAAGCCGCCGCCGATCTCGATCAGCTCGCCGCGCGAGACCACCACCTCGCCGCCCGCGGCATGGGCAGAGAGCGCCAGCAGGACGCCCGCCGCGCAGTTGTTGACGGCGACCGCGGCTTCCGATCCGGCCAGCTCGCGCAGCAGCTCGTCGATGCCGCCGAGCCGTTGGCCGCGCCCGCCCGCCGGGAGATCGAACTCCAGGTTGACGTAACCGGACGCCTCCAGGCAGGCCGCCACCGCCTCGTCCGGCAACGGCGCGCGGCCCAGATTGGTGTGCAGCACGATCCCGGTCGCGTTGATCACGCGCCGGCGTGCGGTGCCCTGTCGTCTGCCCAGGCTGACGGAGGCGCTCGCCATCAAGGTGGCCGGGTCCGGCGCCGGCCGGCCGGCATCGCGGCGCATCGCCTGGCGCGTCTCGGCCAGCGTCCGGCGCAGCGCCTCGGTCAGCGCCGGGCGCGAGGACGACGCGATCAGTCCTGCCGCCGCCTCGTGCTCCAGCAGGCGATGCACGGGCGGCAGGCTGCGCATGCGCCGGGTCAGCGCGTCATCGGGCGGCGACATCCTTCCCCTCGCTGTCTCGGTCCGAGTATCGACGGCTAGGCACGCCGTTCAAGAGCGCACTCTTGAGCCGTCCGGGGACCGGCGCCTACCATCGAGAAAACACAGGGACGGGACGGACATGAGCCACACGCTGCACAGCGAGCATTCGTTCGGGCGGCATGCGCCGCTGCCGCTCGGCCATCTCCCGGACACGCGTTACCCGAGCCCGGCGCTCGAATCGTTCGATCGCCGGTTCCCCAAGCAGGGCAATGCCGCGATCGAGCGGATCGCCACCGGCTTTCGCTGGGCCGAAGGTCCGGCCTACTTCCCGGCGGGCGGCTATTTGCTGTGGAGCGACATTCCCAACAACCGCATCATGCGATGGCTCGAGGATGACGGGCATGTCAGCGTCTACCGCGCGCACAGCCATCACTCCAACGGCAACACGCGCGACCTCGAAGGACGGCTGGTCACTTGCGAGCATGACAGCAGGCGCGTCACCCGCACCGAGCATGACGGCGCCATCACGATCCTGATGGACCGTCACGAGGGCAAGCGGCTGAACGCACCCAACGACCTGGTGGTCGCCTCCGACGGCGCGGTGTGGTTCACCGATCCCGGTTACGGCATCGACGGACCTTACGAGGGCCACGAGGCTGAGGCTGAGCTGCCGCGCCAGGTCTACCGGTTCGACCCACGCGAGGGCCACGCGACGGTCGTCGCCGACGATTTCGTGCGGCCCAACGGGCTCGCCTTTTCGCCCGACGAGCGCGTCCTCTACATCGTCGACAGCGGCATCACTCACGGCGGTCCCGGCCATATCCGCGCCTTCGACGTGTCGGACGGCAAGCTTGCGAACGGCCGCGTGTTTGCGGACGATTTCGCGCCTGGCTTCACCGACGGGCTGCGCACCGACAAGGATGCGAATGTGTGGTGCAGCATGGGCTGGGCCGATCCAGCGGAAGACGGCGTGCGCTGCTACGCGCCGGGCGGCGACCTGATCGGCAAGGTCCACCTGCCCGAGGGCTGCGCTAACGTCTGCTTCGGCGGCCGCAAGGGTCACCGGCTGTTCATGTGCGCGAGCACGTCGGTGTATGCGCTCTACGTCAACACCGTCGGAGCGAAGTAAGGCCAGCGGTTCCACCCCTGGACCCCGCTGGGGCCGGGGGGGGGGGGGGGGGGGCCCCGCCGGGGGGCGGGCGGGGGCCCCCCCGCCGGGCCGGCCCCCCCCCCCCCCCCCCCCCCCCCCCCCCCCCCCCCCCCCCCCCGCCCCTGCCTTACTCCCAGGACCAACAGTAGCATCCAGGATCCGATGAGAACGCTCCCGCCGACCGGCGCCAGCCGCCCGGTGTGGATGCCCAGCGCGAGCCCGTAGACGCCGCCGCAGAACGCGAGCGTCCCGAGGAACAGCCCCGCCACCGCCAGCATCGCCCACACGTCGGCGCGCCGAAATGCGGCGCCAGCGCCGAGCAGCGCCAGCGCGTGCCACATCTGCATCTCGACTCCCTGGCGCAGGATCGCCTGACCACGCCCGTCGAGCAGCGACGGCCCGGCATGCGCCGCCACCGCCGCCATTGCGACGCCCGTCGCTCCCAGCAGCCCGGCCATCGCGAGCGCCGCCCCGCGCAGCCGTTCCAATCGCATCGAAGCCTCCGCGGGACGATCTCGCCGCCGTGCGGCATTTGCGTATAGTCGGCGCCATGCCCAGAGGCGACCTCTTCCCCGAAATCGGGCCATTCGAGACCGGCTACCTGCCGCTCACCGCCGGACACGTGATGTACTGGGAGCAGGTCGGAGACCCGCAGGGCCGGCCCGTGCTGTTCCTGCATGGCGGCCCAGGCGCAGGCGCGGGTGCGGTGCACCGGCGCTTCTTCGATCCGGGCTTCTGGCGGGTGGTGATCTTTGACCAGCGCGGCGCGGGCCGCTCGCGGCCGCTCGGTGGCCTGCAGAACAACACCACCGCCGACCTGGTCGCCGATATCGAAGCGCTGCGCGAGCATCTCGGCGTCGACCGGTTCCTGCTGTTCGGCGGCTCATGGGGCTCGACGCTGGCTCTTGCCTACGCGCAGACCCATCCCGACCGCGTCGCCGGGCTGGTCCTGCGTGGCGTTTTTCTGGGCCGGCCCCACGAACTCGACTGGTTCCTGCACGGGCTCGCCCGAATCTTCCCCGACGCGCACGCAGCCTTCGTGAGCTTCCTGCCGGAGGCCGAGCAGCACGATCTGCTCGGCGGCTACCTCAGGCGCCTGACCGACCCGGACCCCGCGATCCACCTTCCCGCGGCCCGCGCCTGGTCGCTCTACGAAGGCTCCTGCTCGACCCTGCTGCCGAGCCCCGACACGGTGGCCTCGTTCGCGCGCGACCGATCCGCATTGGGGCTCGCGCGGATCGAGGCGTTCTATTTCGCCAACAGCCTGTTCCTGCCGCCCGAAGGGCTGCTCGGCCACATGCACCGCATCGCCGACATGCACGCGGAGATCGTGCAGGGCCGCTACGACATGATCTGTCCCGCCCAGAGCGCTTTCGAGCTGGCCGCCGCCTGGCCGCAGGCACGCCTGACGATTGTTCCCGATGCCGGCCACTCGGCGCTCGAGCCGGGCATCAGGCGGGCGCTCGTCGCCGCCGTCGAACGGTTTCGCAACCGCCGCTGAGCCGCACCGCCG
>CAXTSH010000160.1:0-5452 GCA_964246925.1 uncultured Acetobacteraceae bacterium | reverse complement strand
ACGCCGCGCGGACCGTGTCCGGGAGGAGCTGATCCGCGACGGCGTGCCCGTCAACGCCATCGAGGTGCACGGTTTCGGCGACACCCACCTCCTCGTGCCCACCGGCCCGAACGTGCGCGAACCCCAGAACCGCCGCGTCGAGATCATTCTTCGCTGACCCGCAGGGTGCGTTCTCACGTCTGCCGCCAAGCCGGGACAGCCATCGTGATCACCTTGCGTCCGGCCTTCTGTCTCGCCATCCTCGCCGTCCCGCTCGCAGCAAACGCCCAGGCGCTCTCCGGTCCCTACGTGAGCCTCGGCGGCGGCGTCGATGTCCTGCAAAACGAGAACGTCCAGCCGGACGGCATCGGTCCCAACCCGCGCAGCTACACGTTCGACCCGGGCGGCGCCGCCGAAGCCTCGCTCGGCTACGGCTTCGGCAACGGCCTGCGCGTGGAGGCGCAAGGTGACTACGCCGACACTCACGTGCACGGCGTCCTCATCCCCGTCCAGTTCCAAGGTCTTCGCGCCGGCGGCTTCCAACAGCAATATGGCGGCTTCGGCAACGTTCTCTACGATTTCCGTCTTGGCCTCCCGGTCACGCCTTATCTCGGCCTTGGTGCCGGCTACCAGGAGATCGAGCTCGACCACATCAATTCGTCAGACTACGGCGTGCGCGACCCCGGTCTCCCAAACGCCGAGACACGCGGCAATTTTGACTACCAAGGGATTGCCGGCTTAAGTCTGTCGCTTCCAGTACGAGGACTGTCGCTGACCTTGGAGTATCGCCTGATCGGCGTCCTTACTCCCGGCGCCTACTATCGCGGCTCGGCCAACGAGCTGATCCTGGTTCCCCCAAAATCAACGACCGCTCCCAATCAGCTCGCTCCGTTCGGGCTCCAGGGGTACATTCCTGCTTCCCAACTTCCCACGGTCGAGACAATCCGCGTGGCCGAGCACGCCATCTTCAACAACATCTTCAATCACGAGGTGCTGTTCGGCCTGCGCTACGCCTTCAACAGCGCGCCGCCGCCACCACCATCCGGCTCCATCCCGGCGCCCGCGCCGGAGCCGGAGGCCGCCCGCATTTATCTCGTCTTCTTCGACTGGGACAGCGCGATCCTGACGCCGCACGCCACGGAAATCGTCGACGAAGCCGCGCGATCGGCCCGCGTGCACGTCACCAGCATCGAGGTCGACGGCTACGCCGACACCTCGCACGCGCTTCCCCGCGATCGAGGACAGCGCTACAACCTGCGTCTGTCGCACCGCCGCGCAGACCGCGTGCGCGAGGAACTGATACGCCGTGGGGTCTCCGCCAACGCCATCGAAGTCCAAGCTTTCGGCGACACCCACCTCCTGGTGCCAACCGGCCCGGACGTGCGCGAACCGCAGAACCGCCGCGTCGAGATCATCCTCCGCTAGGCCCGCTGTGCCTACGGGGCGGCTTGTGCTGACGCGTCCACCTCCGGAAGGGTGATCGTTGATGCGTTCGGGCAGCGAGGGGGGCGACGCCGTCGAGCATGGCCCAGGTGCCCTGCTCGGCCCCGACGGCAAGCTGTCGGCCGCGTCCCTCGTCGGACGCAACTGGTGCCTGCAGAGGGCAAACGGCGACATCGTGGCAACCCGCCTGGTCCTGCTCGCCGACGGCCAGATGGGGCTGCATCGCCACCGCGACCAATGGCGATGGTCGGTCGAAAACGGGTTGCTGATCTTCACCGATTGGCACGGCCGGCTGTCGGCCATCTTCAACCGTCTCGAACGGGACCGCGGCTGGGTGTTCTCGGGCGCCTGCCGCACGGACGACCAGGAGCGGCGCCTGATCGAACTCGAACCGGTCTCCACACTCAGCCGGCAGGACAACGGCCTCGTGCTGCACGGAGCGCGGAAACAGCGCCGGCGCAACCTGGTGGTTTTGCGCGCCGACGAGCGCTCGCTGCACACGGCCTGGCCTGCCGACGTCCAGGACATCGACCGCAACTGGGATCTCTGCGTCAGCTTCTACGGCGCGACAGAGAACTTCCCGCCGGCCGACTTCGCGGAGTTCCACGTCCGGCAGGCGGCCGACCGCAAGTTTCCGGCACTCTACAAGCTGTTCCATACCGAAAGCCCGCTCTGGGACTACGACTACGTCATGTTCCCCGACGACGACCTGATGATGTCGAGGCTCGACCTCAACAACGTCTTCGAGATCTGCCGCGAACACCGGCTCGACCTCGCCCAGCCCGCCCTGACGGCGGACAGCTTCTGGGGGCAGCAGATCACGCTGCAGCAGCCGAACACGCTGCTTCGCTACGTCAGCTTCGTCGAGTCGATGATGCCGATCTTCTCCATCCAGGCGCTCCGCCTGTGCGCGCCGACCTTCCGGCGCGCCGTGATCGGCTGGGGCCTCGATTGCATCTGGCCCTCCCTGATCGGCTCGCATGCGAGCCGTGTCGCGATCATCGACCTCGTCGCCGTCCGCCACACGCGGCCGGTCGGGAGCGGCTACGGCGCCTACGATGCCGGTGCGGAAGGTGCCGCACTCCAGCAGCTCTACGGCGTCGAGTTCCGCATGGCCGAGTTCGGCCGGCTCATCCTCGCCTGACAGGACCATGGACCTGATGCCCGCTTCTCCCGAAGGCGACCTTCCCGCACCGGCCCCTCTGTTCGGTCCTGACAACCTCCTGTCGGCGGCCGCGATCGAGCAGCGGAACTGGCGGCTCGAACGCGCCAACGGCGACGTCATCGCGCGCCGGCTGATCCTGCATCCCGGCGGCGGGATGGGGCTGCACCGTCACCGCAACCAGTGGCGCTGGTCGGTCGAGAGCGGATTGCTGCTGTTCGCGGACTGGCATGCCAGGCTCTCGACCGTGTTCGACCGCCTCGACCGCAGCGACGACGGGCGCGCGGTCTTCTCAGGCGCCTGCCGCTACGACGAGCAGCCGCACCGTCTGTTCGAGATCGAACCGATCGCCTTTCTGCACCCGGATGGCGGCGGCATCCGGCTGCTGGGAGAAAGCCGACGCCGCAGACGAAATCTCGTCGTCCTGCGTGCCAACGAGGATTCGTTGCACACCACCTGGCCCGCAAACGTCGACGGGATCGAGCGCAGCTGGGATCTCTGCATCAGCTTCTACGGCAAGGCCGAGAACTTTCCGCCGCCCGATTTCGCCGAATACCACGTGCTGCAGAACGAGGACCGCAAGTTCACCGCCCTTCACAAGCTGATGCATCGCAACAGCCCGCTTTGGGACTACGACTACGTCATGTTTCCCGACGACGACCTGATGATGTCCTGGATGGATCTCAACAACGCCTTCGAAATCGTCAGGGAACACCGGCTGGAACTTGCCCAGCCCGCGCTGACCCACGATGGCTTCTGCGGCCAGCCGATCACCCTGCAGCAGCCCGACACGTTGCTCCGCTTCACCAATTACGTCGAATGCATGATGCCGATCTTCTCGATCGAAGCGCTGCGTCTCTGCGCGCCCACATTCGCCCATGCGACCGTCGGCTGGGGACTCGATTGCATCTGGCCCGCGATGATCGGCTCGACCTCGAACCGCGTCGCCATTCTCGACCTCGTCGCCGTCCGCCACACCAGGCCGATCGGTTTCAGCTATGCCGGTCTGGACGCGCACGGCGAGATGATGGCCCTGCAGACCAGGTTCGGCGTGACCCACCGATTGATCGAGTATGGCAAGCTCATCCTCGCCTAGGCCTGGATGTCGGCCCCTTTCCGGCCCGGCCGCGCATTGGTATAGCCGCCGGCGCCGGAGAGTTGGCCGAGCGGTTTAAGGCGCACGCTTGGAAAGCGTGTGTGCGTGAAAGCGTACCGTGGGTTCGAATCCCACACTCTCCGCCACATCCCATGGTCAAGACGTTGCCATAGCTGAGGTGAGGGCGAAATGACCTGGCCGGCTCTCACGGCCCGGAGTTCCCGAATTTGCATCTGAATGCGGGAGATGTGCTCGGGTTTGGCGCGGTTCCGGTGACCTCGCAAGCGGCTGTCGCCAGGACGATGAGCAGGCCGACGCTGGCGATCACGAGCTTTCGCACCTGGTCGCTATACTCCGACTCGACTCCCGGCGCATGTTCATGCTTTGTTCTTGCCATGACCGAGCCCCGCCGTTCCCAACGACCTGAATCTCGCCACCCCCGACGAGGTCTCCGACGCCCTGGCTCACGCGCTGCGGTTCAATGGCCGCAAACGCCAGCACGGTTGAAGGACTGAGCCCATGCCGGACGGACCCCGTGAGCGGTTCGAGCCCACGGTCCGTCTCGATCCGGTTCGCGAGCGCGCTCCGGGCTTCACCTCCGGCAACACGTCCGGCCTGGTCGCGGCCGAGCTGGCTGCCCTGAACGTGGCGCTGCACCGGCTGATGGCGCGCGGGCTGAGGGAGCACGAGGCCAAGCTGGCGCTGCATGCTGCTGTCGGCGAGTGGCTGGAGCCAAGGGACGCGGGAGAGGCCGACCTGGATCGGCTGCTGGCATGGCGATAGGTCGGGTGGATCGCCCCGCGCCGCGTTCCTTGCTGAGCGGGCCATGACTCACTGGCCGATCCCGTTTCGATAGTCCATGGCGCCGACGACGATGGGTGTCACGACCTGCCGGATCATCTCGTCGGAGTTTTCGCGACACTCGTCCTTGATCATCGGCACGCTGGTCTCCGCATCGATCTGGCTGACCGACGGCATCCCGGCTTCTCGAAGCCACCTCAGCATGACCTGGGTGTTTTCGGCGTTCTCGCCGTACGAGAGCTGTTCGTTGCGTTCGAAATACACGTTCAATTCGCGGCACCCGCTATCGTACGTGATGCCGGCATCGATCAGCGTCTCTGCCCGTGCGCCCGATGCGGCCAGCAGGACAAGCGCGCACGGCGCAATCACCGACGTGAATCTCATGTGGTGTTAATCGCCCAGGCGATGGTTCGGAGGCAGACAACGGGCTAACATCTCTGTGAGTCCCCCGGCTTCCCGCTCGACGCGCCATGAGAACGTGAACGTCACGCGCTGTCCGGTCCGGCGTCCGCTTCGTCCCGCGGTGGATCGGGCCAATCAACGGAATTGAGCAGGTCCGGCCTGTTGTGCTTCGGGGAGTTCACGTCCCGGATGACCGGCCAGGTCCGCAATATGTCCTCTGCTGCCGGTCGGAGCATCGCCGCGACGTCGCCGGGCTCCTCGCCGAGCCAGGTCGGCCAGTCCGCGGTTCGAGGATGACCGGCACGCGATCGCGGATGCGGCTCATGAACTGGTTGGCCGCCGTGGTCGCGACGGTGAAGGTGCGGCGGACCTCGCCGTCTGGCGCCCGCCAGTATTCCCACGGACCGGCGAGGGCGAACGGCGTGCCATCGGCACGAGCAAGGGCTGCTTTACCCGGTAGGGGTGGCGAAACGACCGCACATGGCGAGAGCCTAGACCAAAACCGGCCCAGATTTCCGGCTGCGACACCGGCGCCGCCAGCGAGAGAGGAAGCGGCGAGCCCGAGCGCT
>CAXTSH010000159.1:0-5544 GCA_964246925.1 uncultured Acetobacteraceae bacterium | reverse complement strand
GCGCGCATCAGCGTCGCCTGGCGGCCGCACAAGTCGGGGATTTCACGACGCCCCCCTGCTGACGGCTGGATCCGCGTCCGAACGGCCCGACGCTGATAGCTGATGGACGACAGGAACTCACGCGAGCCTTCGCGGCGAATGTCGACCGAACCTTCGAGCGGCCAGTCAGAATGGTGCCGAACCTGGGATCAACGAAGGTTCCAGCCGACCATCGGCGACACGTTCCGATGGTCGGCCATTCGGCTGTCCGACCAAGTCTCGGGCGTTGGCGAGACGACCGGATGCGACCAGACACGCCGCTTTGCGGTCACCCGTCACGATGCGTCTGCGAACGTCGCGGTTGAGCAGGTCTTCTCTGCGGACCTGCTCCACGTCGGGCCGCTCGAGCCAGCGCTGCCTTTCCGCACGACGCCGCGCTGCGACGAGACCCGCAGCCCGACGCGTCCTTCGCAGGCGATCATCCAAGTCGGCACGCGCCGCAGCGAGTGCGGTCTATGCCCGATCAGCGTCGATCCTGGCCGCTTCCGCCATGCGCTTGCGTGTCGTCGACCACGGCAGAAGCCGGTCCCACAGACTCAGGGCGGCCCGGGCAGCAATGGCACCTGCCATGGCCCTTGCGGCGGCGTCCTCGATCTCGGTCTGCTGTCGTTGAAATCTGTCGATCATGGCGCGCGCGATCGTTGCAGGGTTCCGGCTGGCCGGATCGGCGTAAGGCTCGTCGGCGAGGGTTGCGGCGATCCGTGCCTCGTCGGCGTCCAGTGCCGAGATCGCCTGGTCGACGATGTCGGTTGGCGGCCGCAACGCCTCGATCAGCGCTGCGAAACGCTGCGTCCTGTCGCCGACCGCCTCGGCGAGGTGGCGGGACGTCCGGCGATCGCGGACTCGAGCGAGGCCAGCCGCGCCTCGACCCGGATCTGGCTCTCTGCGATCGCCTCGAGCAAGGCCACGATCTGATCCAATTGGGTCTGCTCGGCCTCCGGCGGCGGCTCCAGCAGCGTCAGCAGCGCCCGGAGATCGTCGGCCGTCGTCGCGGCTTTCAGCAGCGCGAACGTCGTCGCCGACATCCCCTTGCGGTCGATCTCCCTCAGCAGCGACGGTGCCGACGTCCCGTTCAGGACCGCGCGGATCGGCTCCAGGTCCCAGGGTCGGCCGTGCAGCGCCGGGCTGCCCCTCGTTGCTCGTTGTTCCGGCCGGTTCTCCGGCATGGCGTGTCTCCTCTGCCCGTTGTTGGACGGACCCGTCCGTTTTCGTTGCGTCCTCGTTCTCTCCCGCCGGCATGGCGAGGGTGGCGGCGTGCGCGTCGCGTCGGACCTGCTCGACGGTAGGCAGCACCAAGCCGTCCAGCCTGCATCGGACGTCCGCGGCACGGATCGGGTCGGCCCCCGACGCCTTGGCCGCTGCGACCAGCGTGCGACGCAGGTCGTGCGTGGCGCCGGTGCTATCGATGAGTTGGGTCGTACGGTCGCCCTGGGCGAGGCGCAGCCCATGCTCGGCCAGAGCGGCCTGGAACGACGGACCGTCATCCGAAAGATGCCAAGCCTCTGACGCCTCCGCTCGAAGGGCGGTGAGGTCGACGCCGGTCCGTTGCTGCTGGTGCCGTTCGTCGGGGTTTAGAGCGGCGCGCGGACGGACCAGCTCGTGCAATCCCGCGTGGCGCAGCGCGGCCGCCTCGTGGTCGAGACCCTCGCGCTCCAGGGCTGCGATCACCGCGCGATTGTGCGCACCGGCGACGATCGTCTCATGACGGGACAGCTCAAAGCGGCGGCTCAACTTCTCACGTCGGCTGTAGTCGTGATCGAGCCGAATGGCCGTGCCGTCCGCACGAACCCGCAGATAAGCTCGGTGCTCGTGCTCGCGGCCGTGTTTGCGATGGACGACCGCCGCAAAGGGCCTGCCTGTCAGGCCAAACTCGGTCTCGAAGCTCGCCCAATACTGGTCGCGCTCAGCCTCGGTCCAGGGCCGATCCGCAGGAGGATCAACGTGCACGTGGTAGAGCGGCGTCCTAGTCCGCGCATGAGCGCATAAGCGAGTCAGTTCTGCCACCTGGGCGTGGATCCCTGTCGCGATCAGGCCGCGTCCCTCGAGTTCGACAACCTCGTCGTTGCCGTCAGCAGACGCGAGGTGCCGACCGAGTGCGGCGCCGCCGGCGCCGCACGTCGCCCCGGAAATCATCGCATCTCCTGGGTGTCGAGCAGCTGCGCTTTGGTGTCGTCGAGCGACTTGGCGGCAGCCATCAGACGCGTGATCGCGTCGTCGATCTCGGCGAGCCTCGCGCCGCCACGCCCCCGATCGAGACCGGCAACCTGCCGCAGCGTGCCGACCGCCTCGCCGAGGCTCTCGCGCAGGCGGGCAACCGCAACCACGTCGACAGTGGGCGCAGGACGGGGTGGACGGCGAGTCCGGACAGGAACGGCGGCCATCGGTTCCGCGCCGAGAAGCGCGATCAGCCGGGTGCGCACCCAGGCCGCATCGGAAACCCCCGCCGCCGTCGCCTGTCGCCGGACCACCACCAGTGCATCGCGCGGCAGACGGACATTGAGTTGCGCCATAAGTCTTCGTTGTTCGGTGCCTTGCCTTGCCATGTCGTCCCCCCACGGCGGGGGTCCACGGGGGCGGCAGCCCCCTGGCCAGCTACTTCGTAGAGGCGCGGTCTCGGACCGCGCGGATACGGAGTATGGCTGGCTATCCCGCCTCCAAAACGATCGCCGAAATCGTTGCAAGGGAGATTCGATCTCGGGTCAGCGGCTGCCTTACCCGCTCAGCGCGCCGACCAATGATCGTAACCGGGAGGCACCCGGTCTAGGTCAGCCCGCGAGCAGTTCATGATATCCAGAAAAGACAACGAGGCCCATCATGCGATGCACTGGTCGGTCAGGCCGAGGCTGCATCACTCCGGCGTGGTTCCGAACGCAGTTTCGTGCAACGCGGAGCATGAGGTGTGCAACGCCGCACTCGGCTTCTGTAACGGTTGCCCAAGGGTTTGCAACGCTAACTCGGACTTATGCAACGCGTCCCAGCGGTTTTATTGACGTCGACAAAACCGAAGTCGCGTGATTGTTTCTGCAACGAATCCTTCTCCGTTTGATTTCGTGCTTGCATCGTCCACCGGCGTCAGCACCGGTAGTGTTGACCAGCTATCGTATCATTGTTCAGCCGCCCGCATTTCGGCTCCTTCCGAATCGACGGGACTTGTCCCGGCGTCGGCAGGCGGCGTTCCGGTCACGCGCCGCCGACGCGCACCGCACGGCCGCCATCGACGCCGCTGCCTGCACGGCACCCTCTCTCGTTCTTCAGGAGACTGCAGCCGAAACGCTGTCATTTCTTCGGCGCATCCAGGTACCCTCGTTCGATCAGCCAGGCGCGGATGATCCGGTCGAGCAAGTTGGAGACTGATCGCCCGTCCGCTTCGGCGGCGACCTCCAGGGCCGATTTCAATCGAGGGTCCAGCCGCATGCTGGTGGGCACCTGGCGCGCCATCGATCTCACCCCGCACTACAATGAATTTGACAAGACCTCCGTTGAATTTCAAAGTAGCGGCGCTGCGCTACCGGCGCAAGCGGCCGGATGGGGAGCGGCAACTCCCGCATCCGGCCTGACCACGAACTCAGGATAGTGAGATCATGGCTACCGCTACGACTACCACGGACCGCTCCGGGAGGGCGGCGTCACTGCCATGCCGACGTCGATTGCTGACCGGCGCTTTGGTCGGCGTCGGGATCGCCGGACCGGCTCGCATCATCCCGGCGGCGCTCGGAGCGGCGACCCCTCGAGAGGCCGGTGGCCGTTTCGATCCGGACCGGCGCCTGCTCGATGCGTGCTCGGTCTTTCAGGACCTCGAGCGCGACGTCCGGAACCGCCATGCCGGACACCTTGCCGTGCTCAGCGACCAGGCCCCCCTGATCGACTTGATCGCTGACCATCGGGCCACGACGTTGCGCGGCTTGCAGCGCAAGGCGCAGACGATCGCCTGCTGGGCGGACGACCTGCTGGACGCGAGCCCGCTTTGGGACAGGCGCCTGACCGCGTCGTTGCTTCGGGACCTGATCGCGGCCGACATCAGCGGTGCCCCGCCGGTGACGACCGGCGCCGAGCAGTCCGCGCTCCGATTGCCCGGAACGGGCTGGCCTCGTCGTCGCGAGGGAGCTCCGGCATGAGCGCCGACGATCAGAGCGGCCGTATGAGTCCGAGCGCCGCGATGGCGTCGTGCCCCGTTCCGGCGATCCATGAGCCGAGCCCACTGCGTGCGGACAGCCAACCTGCCGTCTTGCCTGCCGCAGCCGACCTGTCAGCAGAGGCGACGACGCGAGAGAGGCCTTTCGCGATCTACGTGATCACTGAGCAGGTGACGGGCCGCCAGTATGTCGGCGTCACCGGCCAGACCGTTCAGGCGCGTTTCACCGGCCACCTCTACGACGCCATGAGCCGGACGAAAGCTCGCAGGCCGGGATCGCTGGCCGAGGCGATCATCAGGACGGTCGCGTCGGGCGTGGCGTATCGACAGGCGTTCTCCGTGCGCCGCCTCGATACCGCCGAGGATCCCGCCGCAGCCCGCATGCTGGAGGCGGCATGGATCGCTCAGCTGGGAACGGCAGCACCAGCGGGGTTCAACCTGATGCCGGGCGGCTCAAGCCTGGGAGGCCCGGCCAACGCCCGCCCGATCGTCGTCAGCGACGAGGGCGGCGAGCAGCACTATCCCTCCCTCTCCCGCGCGATCCGCGCTACGCGCGAATGCCGCCGCCGCGCGGGACACCGCCGTGTGGGCGCCGCCGCGATCTACGCCCGCCTCTCCATGGGCTAGTCCCCCGGCCAGGCGCTCGGCATCGCCGCCCGAACCGATGGCCGACGACGCCGTGATCCGTTCGTGTGGCGTGGCCGGGAGTACGAGACGCTGCGTGAGGTGTCCGAGACGTCGGGCATTCCGGTCTCGACGCTCCGCTCCCGCCTCACCGGGTCCGCACGAGCGCCCACCGGCTGGCGCACGACATCACGCACGACCGGCGGTCGAACGCGGTCGGCAGGAGGTGCGCAATCCTGGTGCCCGTGCCGGATGGTGGACCCGTCACGCTCCAGGACTTCGCGAGGAGGACCGGCATTCCCAAAGCCACGGTCACCCATCGCTATCGGCAGCTGTTGCGGGCGGAGCGACGGCCGGAGGCGATGCACCCCGATCAGATCAGGGCTTTCCTGACGACCCAGCAGGATCGCCGGATCGTCCTGGAACTCGAGGTCGGTCCCGGGGTGGTCTGGAGCGGTGGGGTTCGGGAGCTGATCCGGCGCGTTCTCGACAACACCGCCGTCGAGAGCCGTCGTCTCGAACGCATCGGATGCTCCGCAATCCGTTGTCGGCTGCGCCTCGTCCCGGGCTGGCCGGACCGGATCGAGAGCCGATGCGTCAGGTGGGCGTTCGGCTTCGAGGCGCCTGTTCGGCCGCGATGAGCCGTGGGCGGGTCGCTGACCCGCCAGTGACCTCTCTCGTCGTGAACAGGTGTGCCGTCATGCGAAACCCACCCAAGCGAGGCGCGTGCCGCTCCTCGACTGAACCAG
>CAXTSH010000158.1:0-5554 GCA_964246925.1 uncultured Acetobacteraceae bacterium | reverse complement strand
TCGAGCATGATGTGCATGCCGCCGGGCGCGAAGGCGACCGGCTTGCCCGGCGGCAAATCCACCGAGGGCAACTGGCGCATCTGCATCACGTCGCCCGACATCGTCATCCGATGCAGCGAGACATGCGCGGCCTGATCCGTCGCCGCACCGGTCAGCGTGTCGCCGCCCGAACTGGTGATGGTAAGGAAGACGCCGCCGGTGCTTTGGCCAGGCGCTGTCGCGCGCGCAAAGGCGCCGGTGACATTCACAGTCCCGGCAGGCGCGGCGCCCATAAGAAGCAAGGCCAGGGCTCCGCCCTGGACCCGCCAAAGGCTCGCCTTTGGAAACCAGGGGCTCAATGCGCCTCCGCCCAGCTACGCCCGATCCCGGTCTCGACCAGCAATGGCACCGAGAGCGTTGCCGCACCCTGCATGGTCTCGCGAGCGACCGCCGCCACGCGCTCAGCCTCTCTTTCGGGCGCTTCGAACAGCAGCTCGTCGTGAACCTGCAGGAGCATCCGCGCTTCCAGGCCTGCGGCGCTCAGCGCCGCCGGCAGGCGCACCATCGCGCGCTTGATGACGTCCGCGGCACCGCCCTGAAGCGGCGCGTTGATCGCCTGCCGCTCGGCATAGCCGCGCCGGGCCGGGTTCTTCTCGGCAATCCCGGGAATCCAGCAGCGGCGGCCGAACGGGGTGAGCACATAACCGTGCATGCGCGCCTCCTCGCGTGTCCGCTCCATGTAGGCCCGGATTTCGGGATAACGCGCGAAATACGCCTCGATGTAGAGGCGCGCGGTGCCAGCGTCGATGCCGAGATTGCGGCCCAGCCCGAAGGCCGAGATGCCGTAGATGATGCCGAAATTGATCGCCTTGGCGCGCCGGCGGGTAGCCGCGTCCATGCCGTCCATCGGCACGTTGAAGACCTCGCTCGCGGTGCGGGCGTGGATGTCCTCGCCGCGCGAGAAGCTCTCCTTGAGCGCCGGAATATCGGCCACGTGGGCGAGCAGCCGCAACTCGATCTGCGAGTAGTCGGCGCTGACCAGAACGTGGCCGTGGCCGGCCACGAAGGCGCGGCGCAGTCGCCCACCCTCCTCGGTGCGGATCGGGATGTTCTGCAGGTTGGGGTCGTTCGACGACAGACGGCCGGTGCTGGTGACCGCCATCTGGTAATTGGTGTGCACCCGGCCGGTGCCGGCATTGATGTCGGTGACCAGACTGTCGGCATAGGTGCTTTTCAGCTTGTCGAGCTGGCGCCATTCGAGGATGCGGGCCGGCAGGTCGTGCCCCTGCTCGGCAAGACCCTGCAGGATGGTGCTGTCGGTGCCCCAGGCGCCGGTCTTCATCCGCCGGCCGCCCGGCAGGCCCATTTCGTCGAACAGCACCTCACCCAACTGCTTGGGACTGCCGAGGTTGAACGGCCGGCCCGCCATGGCGTGGATCTCGGTCTCCATCACCGCCATGCGGGCACCGAACTCCTCGCTCATCCGGCGCAGCTCGGCGGCGTCCACGGTGATGCCGGTCCGCTCCATACCGGCCAGGATCGGCAGCAGACGCCGTTCCATCTGCTCATAGACGGCCAGCGATCGGTTGGTGCGCAGCTCGGGCCGTATCGCGTGCCAGAGGCGAAGCGTGACGTCGGCGGCCTCTGCCCCGAAATCGGTCGCACGCTCCAGCGGCACGCGATCCAGGCTGATGCGATTCCGGCCGGTGCCGGTGACCTGCTCCTGCGACGTGGGAGTGTGCGCGAGATGGCGCGCGGACAGCTCATCGAGACCATGTCCGTGCGCTCCAGCCTCCTGCGCATAGGAGATCAGCATGACGTCGTCGATCGAGGCGATCTTCTCGAACCCTTCGCGGCCGAGCAGCAGCAGGTGGAACTTGGCGTTGTGGAACAGCTTGAGCACGCCCGGCTCGGCGAGCAGCGGGGCGAGCAGGGGACGCAGCCGTGCCGGGTCGAGCTGGGCGGGAATGATCGCTTCGAGCGTGCTCTCATGGCCGAGCGGCACGTAGCAGGCGCGCCCTGGTGCGACCGCGAGCGACAGGCCCACAAGCTTGGCGCGCATCGGATCGAGCCCGTTGGTCACGGTGTCGATCGCGACGATTCCGCCGGCGCGGGCCTCGCCGATCCAGCCGGCCAGCGTGTCCTCGTCGGTGACGCACGCATAGCCGCCGAACGGCACCGCAGCGGACGGAGCGGCCGTGATCTCGACCGGAACAGGGATTTCGCCGTCGAGGCCGAGGCGTTGACGGATCGAGCGGAACCCCATCGCCTCGAGCCAGGCGCCAAGGCGCGCCGGTTCAGGCGGGCTCGCGGCAAGCGCCTCGACCGGCAGCGGCAGCGGCACGTCGCGCGCCAGTTCGACCAGGCGGCGGGAGATGCGCGCGGCCTGCGCATGCTCCACGAGCGCGTCGCGTTGCTTGGATGGCTTCATCGCGCCACTCGCCGCGGCCCGCAGCACCTCCTCGACCGTGCCGTATTCGAGGATCAGGGCGGCGGCCTTCTTCGGACCGATGCCCGGCACGCCGGGCACGTTGTCGACGCTGTCGCCCATCAAGGCCTGGATTTCGACCATCAACGACGGCGGCACGCCGAACTTCTCCTCGATCTCCGCGGGACCGATCGGCTTCTGCTTGATCGGGTCCAGCATGTCGGTGCTCGAGCCCACGACCTGCATCATGTCCTTGTCGGACGACACGATGGTGCAGCGTCCACCGCTCCGCTCCATCTCGGCGGCATAGGACGCGATCAAATCGTCGGCCTCGTAGTCCGCGAGCTCGATCGCCGGCACGCCGAACGCCGCCGTCGCGTCGCGGATGAGCGCGAATTGCGGGATCAGCTCGTCGGGCGGTTCCGGCCGGTGCGCCTTGTAGTCGCCATACATCGCGTTGCGGAACGTCACCCGGCCCGCATCGAACACCACGGCGAGATGGGTCCCGACATGGTCGCGCAGCAGGCGCGCCAGCATGTTGCAGAAGCCGAACACCGCGTTGACGGGAGTGCCGTCCGCCCGCGTCATCGGCGGCAGCGCGTGAAAGGCGCGAAAGATGAAGCCTGACCCGTCGATCAGCACCAGGTGGCGTTCGGCGCCGGCGTCGGGTGCTTCCGCCTCCAGCGTAGCTTCAAGGGTCTCGTTCAATGGTCGTCATCTGCGGCCACGCCGCCGGCCAGCCTGAAGACGCGGGAGCACCAGGGACAGAACGTCTGCTCCTCGGCGATACGCAACCAGACCCGCGGATGTCCGAGCGGTCCGGCGCCCCCGTCGCAGGAAACGACGCGGCTATGGACCTCGACGGTCTCGATCAGGCCGAGCTGGGGATGGGGGGTTGATGCGCCATACGGCATCTGCTCGCCTCTCGCGGTGGGCCGGTCCGGCAGTTGGAGCATACGGACGATGAACGCCAGGGTAAATTCGCGCGCACTGCTCCTCGCTCTGCTGGCCGGGCTCGCCGGCTGTACGACCGGGCGTGTGCCGCTGAAGCAGGACGCGGCGGTGGTGCCGCCCGATCTCCTTTTCACCGCCGACGACGGCGCCGTTCTGCCGGTGCGCATCTGGCGCGCGCCAACACCGGAACGCGCCGTGATCGTCGCCCTGCACGGATTTGGCGACAGTCGCGACGCCTGGGAACATTCCGGGCCGCGTCTCGCAGCCGCTGGCATGACCGTCTACGGCTACGATCAGCGCGGCTTTGGCGGGGCGCCTGGGCGTGGACACTGGGCGGGCACCGACCGGATGGTCTCCGACGCGGCCGAATTCGCCGCCGCCGCCTCTCGACGCGAACCCCCCGGCGTCCCGATCTACGTGATGGGCCACAGCATGGGCGGCGCGATCGCCATGGTGCTGGCGGCCGGTGATGAGCCCGCACGGCACGGCGTGCGGATAGCGGGCACGATCCTGCTCGCCCCAGCGGTGTGGGGCCGAGGCCAGATCAACCCGCTGCTGGTGGCCGCACTCGACGTTGCCGACACCGTCGCACCCGACCATCACCTGACCGGGCGCGAGCTTCCGCTCCATATCCAGGCCAGCGACGACCGGGCGGAACTGATCAAGCTGTCGCGCGACCCGCTGACGCTCGATGGCTCGTCGGTGTCGGTGCTGGCCGGCCTGGTCGACCTCATGACACGCGCACAGGCGGCCGCACCCCACCTCCAAGGCCCTGTGCTGATCGCCTACGGAGCGCACGACCAGCTCGTGCCGCCGGCAGCCACCGCGGTCGCCTGGGCCCACCTGCCACCCGGCGACCGGCGCGCCTATTACGCCAACGGCTACCACCTGATGCTGCGCGACCTCGATCATCGGGCCGTCGACGAGGACATCGCGTCGTGGATCGCGCATCCGGAGCGCCCGCTGCCATCGGGTGCCGACCTTCTCGCCGCCGGCTGGCCGGCCGGCCGGCCGTGGCAGGACGGGGCGCCAATCCCCCTGCCGGCCGCTTTCGACGACACCGGCGCCTACCAGACCCAGGACGACCCGCCATAGGCCGGGGTGGCGTCCATGCGCGCGATCCGCTAATCGGGACTTCGCTGGACCCGTAGCTCAGCTGGATAGAGTGTCGCCCTCCGAAGGCGAAGGTCGCGCGTTCGAATCGCGCCGGGTCCGCCATCCCGATCGCTACCCGAAGGGCTTGGCATGATCAGGTTCTACTACTCGCTTGCCCCCAACCCGATGAAGGTTGCGCTCTATCTTGAGGAGGCGGGGCTCGCCTACGACCCGATCCCGGTCGACACGCGAAAGGGCGAGCAGTTGACGCCCGACTTCCTGGCGCTGAACCCCAACGGCAGGGTGCCGGTCATCGTGGACGGCCAGACCACCGTGTTCGACAGCAACGCCATCCTCCTCTATCTCGGCGAGAAGACCGGGCAGTTCGTGATTGACCCGGGCGATCCGCGGCGGGGCGCGATGCTGTCGTGGCTGATGTTCATCGCCAGCGGCATCGGTCCCTATTCCGGCCAGTGCGTGCACTTCAGGCATTACGCGCCCGAGCCCAAGGATTACGCCGTCACCCGTTACGCCTTCGAGGCGAAACGCCATTGGGCAATCGTCGACGAGCACCTGGGGCAGAACCGCTTCATGCTCGGCGACAGCTACTCGATCGTCGACATGGCGCTTTGGGGCTGGACGCGTGCGCTGCCGGTCATTTTCGGCGCGGACGCGGAGGCGCTCGCCAACGTCAAGCGCTTTGTAGGCGACATCGAGGCGAGGCCGGCCTGCGCTCGCGCCTCGGCGCTGAAGGACCGGCACGCGTTCAAGACCGAGATGGACGACGAGGCGCGGCGCGCCATGTTCCGCCACACGGTCGCCGGCTGATGCGTCTGGACGGGTCCTGTCATTGCGGCTCCGTTCGCTTTTCCGTCGACAGCCCGCACCCCTATCCATACCAGCTCTGCTACTGCAGCATCTGCCGCAAGACGCAGGGCGGGACGGGAGCTTCCATCAACCTCGCAGCACTCGCCGAAACGCTCGAGGTTGTCGGCCGGGAACACACTCGAATCTACCATGCGGTGCTCCGCTCCTCGGATGGCCAGACCGACAGGAGCAACGCCGAGCGCGTGTTCTGCGCGCTCTGCGGCAGCGCGC
>CAXTSH010000157.1:0-5562 GCA_964246925.1 uncultured Acetobacteraceae bacterium | reverse complement strand
ATCGGGCATTGTGGTCCGCCACGAGGTATTGGTGGGCACGCGGAGGAACGGAAGGCCCAGGCGCCCGGCCAAAGCGAGCGCCTGGCCGGCTTCCGACCCGAGCCGGTCGTCTAGAACCCAGACCGGGGCGTTCGGCAGGGTCAGCAGGGTCATGTTCACCGGCATGGGGCGGTCATCGATCTTGCCGTCGGCGCCGGGCGGTGCTCAAGGGAAGCGTTCGAGGAGGAGGGGCCGGCATGCCGACACATTCCACGCGCAAGGCGAGCCGCGCGACCGAGTGGGACCGCGACGCGGCGATGACGACGGCAAAGCTGCTGCTGGAGATCAAGGCGGTCAACTTCCGTCCCGAGGACCCTTACACGCTGACATCCGGCTGGAAGTCGCCGGTCTATATCGATTGCCGGCGGATCATCTTCTTTCCCCGGGCGCGCGCCAAGATCATCGAGCTCGGGATGGAAAAGATCGGCCGCCATGTCGGCTACGAGACGATCGAGGCGGTCGTCGGTGGCGAGACGGCCGGCATCCCGTTCGCGGCCTGGATGGCAGACCGAATGCTGGTGCCGATGGCGTACGTCCGCAAGAAGCCGAAAGGGTTCGGTCGCAATGCGTTGATCGAGGGTGCGGTGCCGGAGGGGATGCGGACGCTGCTGGTCGAGGACCTGACGACGGACGGGGCGTCCAAGGTGCAGTTCGCGCGGGCGTTGCGGGATGCCGGCGTCCTGATCAACCACGCGTTCGTGGTGTTCTTCTACGGCGTGTTCCCGGGCGGGTTTTCGACGCTGGCGGAGATGGACATCGAACTGCACTCGCTCTGCACCTGGTGGGACGTGCTGGAGGCGTGCTCGGACCGGCCGTATTTCAGCGAGGAGGCGGCGGCCGAGGTGCGCCGGTTCCTGGAAGATCCGGTGGGGTGGTCGGGGCGGCATGGCGGGGTCGCGACCGCCGAGGAGGCGGCGCAACGCAAGGCGCTGCAGGCGGCCGGCTGAGGCGATGCGCCGGCACGTGCTGGCGCTGGACAGCGGCGTCGGCGGACTTGGCGTGGTGGCCGCGTTGCGGCGGGCGATACCGGGCGTTGCGGTCACCTATGTCGCCGATCACGCGTTCTATCCGTACGGCCGGCGGTCGGACGGGGAGCTGATCGATCGGCTGGTCTGGTTGGTCGGACAGGCGATCCGCGACGGGGCGCCGGAACTGGTGGTGATCGCCTGCAACACGGCGAGCACGATCGCGCTCGCGGCACTGCGATCGCGATTTTCGTTGCCGTTCGTGGGCACGGTGCCACCGGTGAAGTGGGCGGCGTCGATCAGTCGGACCCGCACGATCGGGCTGCTGGCGACGGAGGCGACGGTCGGGCGCGCCTATGTGCGCGACCTGCAGGAGCGGTTCGCGCCGGATTGCCGGCTGCTTGCGTATGGAGCGCGGGAGCTGGCGGACCTGGCGGAGGCGCGGCTTGCCGGGCACGCGGCCGACGCCGGAGCGCTGGTGCGGGAAGTCGGCCGGTTGTTCGGACGCGAGGGTGGCGAGGCGATCGACGTGGTCTGCCTGGGCTGCACCCATTACGGACTGCTGCTGGCGGATCTGAAGGCTGCCGGCCCGGAGGGTGTGACATGGCTCGACCCCGCCGACGCCGTGGCGCGGCGCGCCGCCGACATGCTGGGGGCAATGCCGGCAACCCGCCGGGCCGCCGTCGATCGCGCGCTGACGACCGCACCATCCGGCGAAGCGCTCGACGGCTCGTTCGCGCGTTACGGGTTCGAGCGGGTCGAAGTCTGGGACGACATCGCCGAGTGGGGCGGGATGCTCCTGGACCCGGTCAAACCCGGCCTGGTGGGACGTTGACAGAAGCCTGGGTGGCGAAATCTCCTTCCGGTCGCCCTCGGGATTTGAGCAGGACATGAACAGATTTCTGGCCGGCATCCTGACGAGTTCCGCCCTGGCCACCGCCCAGTGGCTCGGCGGTCGTTACGGCCCGACGCCGGGAAGGGGTCGGACGGCGGTCTGGTATGCGAGGTTGCGCAAGCCGTCGTTCACGCCACCCGGTCCGGTCTTCGGGGCAGTCTGGACAGGTCTTGACGGGTTGCTGGCTTACGCCGGATACCGCCTGCTGACCTCGCCGCCGAGCGGGCGCCGCATCCTGGGTGTCGGTCTGTGGGGCCTCAATGTGCTGGGCGTCGCTGGATACCCCTGGGTCTTTTTCGGACGCAAGCGGCTTGGCGAGGCCTCAGGCGTGACCGTCGGCATGGTGGCATCGTCCGTCGGTGCGGTGATTGCGGCTTCGGGTGTCGACCAGCGGGCCAGCCGGGCGCTGCTTCCCCTCGCGGTGTGGACGACGTTCGCGAGCCTTCTGCAGGAGGAGGTCTGGCGCCGGAATGCCTGATCCCAGTCTTAGGCTGCCTCGGTGAACTGCAGAGCGGCGAGACGGGCGTAGAGGCCGCCGGCTCGGACCAGGCTGTCATGGGTGCCGGTGGCGACGATGCAGCCGTCCTGCATGACCACGATGCGGTCCGCGCGGCGGACGGTGGCGAGACGGTGGGCGATGACGAGAGTGGTGCGGTTGCGCTGCAGGGTGGCCAGCGCCTGCTGGACAGCGTGTTCGCTCTCGGCGTCGAGCGCGGAGGTGGCCTCGTCGAGCAGGAGCACGGAAGGGTCGCGCAGGATGGCGCGCGCGATGGCGACGCGCTGGCGCTGGCCGCCCGAGAGACGCACGCCCTTCTCGCCGAGGAAGCTGTCCCAGCCCTGGGGAAGCGCTTCGATGAAGTCGCAATGCGCGGCGCGGGCGGCGGCGCGCACTTCGGCGTCGGTCGCGTTCGGCCGGCCGAAACGGATGTTGGTCCAGCAATCGGCACCGAACACGACAGGGTCCTGGGGAACCAGGCCCAGTCGGGCGCGCACCTCGGACGGGTCGGCCCGGCGCAGGTCGACGCCATCGAGGCGGATCGCGCCGGCCTGCGGGTCGTAGAAGCGGAGCAGGAGCGCAAGCACCGTCGTCTTGCCCGCGCCCGAGGGTCCGACCAGGGCGACCGTCTCGCCCTCCCTCACGTCGAGACTGAAGCGGCGCAGCGAGGCGCGGTCCGGGCGGGCCGGGTAGTGGAAGACGACTTCATCGAACGTGACGCGGCCCGTCGGGGGCGTGGGGAGAGGTTGCGGGTCGGCGGGCGCGGTGATGGCGGGGCGTTCGTCGAGGAGTTCGGCGATGCGGTCGGCCGCACCGGCGGCGCGCTGCAGCTCGCCCCAGAGCTCGCTCAGGCCGGCGCCTGAGGTGGCGACGATGACGGCATAGAAGACGAAGGCCGAGAGAGCGCCGCCGCTGAGGTGCCCTGCCAGCACCTGACGGCCGCCTACCCAGAGGGCGAACGTGATCGCGCTGAAGCCGAGCAGGATGACGACCAGGATCACGGCAGCGCGAGAGGTGATGCGGGCGCGGGCGGCGGCGACCGAGCGCTCGGCGGCGGACGCGAAGCGCTCGCGGGCGAAGGGTTCCTGCGTGAAGGCCTGAACGGTGCGCAGCGCGCCGAAGGTCTCCTCGGCCAGCGCACCGAGGTCGGCGACGCGCTCCTGGGCCACTCGGGACAGGCGACGCTCGCGGCGGGAGAACACGATCAGCGGGATCATCACCAGCGGGATCACGCCGATGACCAGGCCGGACAGCAGCGGCGAGGTCACGACCAGCATGGCGAACGCGCCGACCAGGAGGAGTGCCGAGCGGAGCCATTGCGAAAGGGCCGAGCCGGTCAGCGCCTGGAGCACGGCGGTGTCGGCCTGCAGCCGGGACAGCACGTCGCCGACGCGCGCGGTCTCGAACCAGGCGGGGGAGAGCGAGAGCACGCGGTCGAACACGGCCCGGCGGAGATCGGCGCCGACGCGTTCGCCGAGCCAGGTGACGAGGGCGAAGCGGCTGGCGGTGGCGAGCGCGAGCAGCGCGATGACGCCGGCCATGGCGAGAGCGGTCGCGTTCAGTCGGGCAACGCTGCCGCTGGCGAAGCCGCCGTCGATCAGGTGGCGGACGCCCTGGCCGAGGGCGAGGGTCAGGCCGGCGGCGGTCAGGAGCGAGAGGGTGGCGCCGATCGCCTGGAAGCGATAACGGGCGAGGAACGGGACCAGCAGGCGGAAGGCGCTGGTTTTTGGCATGCAGTGTTCATAGAGAGCGCGAAGGCGGAGAGCTAGAGCAACGTTATCCTGACTGGAACGCCTCTCGTTTCAGTCAGGATGAGTTAAGTTGCTCTAGCCTATATGTTTCTAAAGCACGACTTTGAGGCTGACCGCTTCCGGTCAGGCTGAAAGTGCTCTAGTGGCCCCGGCTGACGGTGTAGTCGGCGGTTGCCATCAGGGCTTTCCTGGTGTCGCTGTCGGGGAAGATCGCGAGCGCCTCCCTGGCGCGTTCGGCGAAGCGGGCGGCGCGCGAAAGGGTGGCGTCGATCGCGCGGCGGCGTTCGATCAGCGCGAGAGCGGTCTCGAGGTCGCCCTCGCTCTGCTCGCTCTGTTCGATGGTGCGCTGCCAGAACGCACGCTCGTCCGCGTCTCCCGCGGCGAACGCCGCCAGGACCGGGAGCGTGATCTTGCCTTCGCGGAAATCGTCGCCGACTGCCTTGCCCAGGGCGACCTGGTCGGCCGCGTAGTCCAGCGCGTCGTCGGCGAGCTGGAACGCCATGCCCAGATTGGTGCCGTAGGCGTCGAGCGCGTCTTCTTCGGCCGCGGATCGGTCGGCGATGACGGCCCCGATGCGGCAGGCGGCAGCGAAGAGAGCCGCGGTCTTGCCGTGGATGACTTCGAGATAGCGATCTTCCGGCGTCGAGAGGTCGTTCTGGGTGACCATCTGCAGCACCTCGCCCTCGGCGATCGTGGCGGACGCCGACGAGAGGATGTCGAGCACGCGCAGCGAGCCATCGTCGGTCATGAGCTGGAAGGAACGGGCGAACAGGAAGTCGCCGACCAGGACCGACGCCTTGTTGCCGAACACGGCGTTGGCGCTGGCGAGGCCGCGGCGCAGGCCGCTCGCATCGACGACGTCGTCGTGCAGCAGGGTCGCGGTGTGGATGAATTCGACGCAGGCGGCGAGGCCGACATGGCGGGTGCCCTGCGGCCAGGCGGGGTAGCCGCAGAGGCGGGAGGACGCCAGCGTGAGGACGGGACGCAGCCGTTTGCCGCCGGCGGCGACGATGTGGGCGGCAAGCTGCGGGATCAAGGCGACTGGGCTTGCCATGCGCTCGACGATCGCGCGGTTGCAGGCCTCGAGGTCGGGTTGCACGAGCGCGGTTAGGGCCGCGAGGGCGTCGGACGGGGTTTCGGATCGGTATGAAACGCACGCCCGCTCCGCGCGTGGCATCAGGCCGGCGTCCACATGCATGCTCCCATCGCGACCGCCCCGGTCCCGTGTTTGAAGATATCGGGGGGGTCGGAATCGGGTCAAGGCGAGGACCGATGAGTGGATCGAGTGCCGGGACGCTGCTGGGCGGACGCGTCTCCTACGAGCAGACGCTGGACGGGCATCGGACCGGGATCGAGCCGGTGCTGCTGGCGGCGTTCGTGCCGGCGCGGCCGGGCGAGAGGGTCCTGGAGGGCGGG
>CAXTSH010000156.1:0-5728 GCA_964246925.1 uncultured Acetobacteraceae bacterium | reverse complement strand
AGGGATGGGCCAAACCGGGGCCGCCGCACAGAACAGACCGGCTCGTTTTCGGCGTCGCTGACCGGCGCTTTGCAGAGGTAACCCGGCCCTTGCGCCGACCCGCCGGACCGCCGGCCGCATCGATGCGTTTACGCCGGCTCGGTCGAAAACACGTTCTGCGCCGACAGCTGGGACTTCTCGATGCCCTCGAGCATGATCGTAGCCCCGTTGTCGAGGTGCAGGACCGTCCCGCTGCCCGTCTGCGTTGCATTCTGCAGCGCCGCAGAAGTGGCGGCTTGCCCGAACTCGAACAATGTCAGCTTGTTGGCGGCCACCGCACCGAAGTTCTCGATCGTGACGTCGGTCGAGGCACCTGACTGGCTGGCGAACAGGTCAAAATAGTTGGTTGCGGAGCCGATGCCGCCGACCATCGTGGCATTGCCCGTCCCACCGACCATCGTGTCGCCACCGGTGCCCCCGATCAGTGAGGCGTTGCCCGATCCCGCCCAGAACTGGTTGCCTCCGTCGGCCATCCCGCCGTCGAGAGTGACATTGCCGTCAGCTCCGTAATTCGGGTCGTTGGCGACGAAGACGTTGTTGTGGGCCTGACTGGCCAGGACGACGTTCGAGCCGCTCGCTCCATAGAGCGTATCGTTGCCGGCCGCAGGTCCACCCGTGACCGTGACCGAACCGCCGAGACCCACGAACTTCAATGTGCCGTTCTGCTCGTTGTAGAGCGTCCCGCCCGCTCCGCCATGCACGGTCGTGTCGCCATAGGCGTTGATCGTGGTCACCGACGAGCTCGAGCCCTCGACCGTGGCGCCGGTGCTGACATTGATGACGGTGCCCGACCCGGCGCTGTCATCAACGTCGAGCGTGCTGGCGCCGTAGCCGCCGTTGATGGTCGCGTTGCTGCCCGTGACCGAAACGGTGTCGTTGCCGGAACCGGCCTGAACGAGATCGGCACCCTGGGAGTAGACAATCGAATGACCGGAGCCGGTATAGATCTGGTTCGAGCCGCCGCCGAGCGCGATGGTGTCGCTGCCGCTGCCGGACAGGACGGTGTCGTTGCCGGCGCCACCGATGATCAGGGCATTGCTGGATCCGGAATAGGTCAGATCGTCGCCGTCGCCGACAACGACCGTCGAGGAAGCGTCGTTGTCGATCACCGCCGTCTGGCCGAGATTGTTCGGCACAATGAGGACGTTTGGGCTATTGGCGCTCAGGGTGTTCAGTCCTTGGGTGCCGGATTGCGCCGATGCCGATCCGAGCAACTCCGGATGCGAGATCGCGAACTGGTTGCCGGTCAGAACGACCATGCCTCCGGCCGCCGTGCTGATCTGGACGGCGTCACCGGACACGACGGGTGACGTGGCGTCCACCGCAATGCCGGTGTCGATCCCCGCCGCCGACGCGAGAGAGGCCGCATCGATGCTAGCATTCGAGGTGTCGGTGATCGTGGACCCGTTCAGGTTCAGCGCCACGACTTTCAGGTCAGGCGACAGATCGCCCGAACCGACGGTGTAGGTGAAGATCAGACCGCCGCTGCCATTTGCGGCGGAGAACACCGCACTGCCGCCGTCGCTGAGCGACAAGGACGCGGTCGTCCCCTGCTCGGCCAGCGCGCTCGACCCCATCACCGTGAACGAGACAGTGTCGCCGGCGGCGAGCACGCCCGTCTCGCCCGGCGTCGCCGTCACACTCTCGATGTCGACCACCACCGGGGTCTGAGCGTCTGCCCCACCGTTAATTGAGACCGTCTGTGCCGACATTTGCGTCGGCTGGTTCGGATCACGCGTGACGATCGGATGCGCCACATTGAGCGTCATCGACGAGCCGGTGGACGCCTCGATGCCGATATACTCGCCTGTCAGGCTCCATTTGGAGAGGTCTAGCACCGCATCACCGACGGCGGGGTCCGCCGTGGCAAGCCATTGCGTCATCTGTGCGACGGCGCTGCTGAGATTGATCGAGACCTGGTGCAGTGCACCCGAGTCCGGGTTGCCAGGCAGATACTGGTTCCCCTCTGCTCCGGGCACGACGTTGTAGATGCTTCCGCCGGAAGCGTCGAAGCTCGCGTAGGCCTTTGGCACCGATCCGGCCACGCTCATCTCGACCTGCAGGAAGATGGAGATCGTCGGCAGGCTCGGATCGTAATACGCCGCGTCCTGGCGATTGAACGCGACCGTGAAGCAGTTCGCCGCCGACGCGCCGTCGACCGGGCCGAAATTGCTCGCAGCCGCAATCCGTTCATCCGCAGTGAACGTCACCTGATCGTCGAACGTGAAGCTTGCCGGCGGCGTGACACCGCTCTCGAGATTGAGATCCCGCAGATCTCCGTCGCTGTCCGTCAGCGCATAGGTGTAGTTCCCCGGCGAGCCAAAGATCGCGATGCTTGACCCGACGGCCTGCCATTCGTAATCCGCCTGCCCGAGCACGGGATCGACCAGCGGAGGGTCGACGATCGTGTCGGCCGGATCGAACCACGACCCTGGATTCCACTGCGTGAAGTGCCAGTCGGCGGAGACCGGCCCCGTTATGTCCGGAAGAACCGGGTTGAGGTCCTCCGTGATCCCTGTCACTTGCCCGTTGTTGAAGGCAAGCTTGGGTCCGTCTACTGAGGGATCCGTCCACGCCGTCTGTAGAGCCGACGCGGAACTTGAAGCGAGGGTCTCACCCTCGACGACGCCATTTTGGGTCGTCTGAGATTTTCTCCTGATCGCCCAAACCTAGGCAGGCGATCTGAAGAAAAAGTTAACGGCTCCTAACGACTCTCATTGAACGGCGTTACTCGCGATCACCGGGACGAACGCGGCTCGACGAACGTCAGTCGAGAGCCGTGTTCGGACGAACACGAACTTGTCACTGCCGGGGCCGCCTTGCAGTAACCTCTCGTTAACCTTTGCTCCCCAGTCTAGGCGTGACGGTGATCGGATCAGCCATCGATCACGGGAGACGCAGAATGCGTGAGCCGACCGGCCTTGACCCAACCCCACTCGGCAGCCTCATGACCGCAGCAGCCCTGCTGCACGATTTGCCGGCACCCTGGATTGTCGAGACTTTCCAAAACTGCGACTCGGAGTGGTCGCTCGTCGTCATGAGGGCTGATGCGGAGGGCGAGACGTATCTCGTGTCCGACACGATGTCGGGTCTGATCCTGTCCGAACTACGCGATGATGAGTTGCGCTTGCTCGCGAACGGTCTGGGCCCGGACGCGCTTGTCTCGATCGTCGCTGCTCGGACCCGGCTGCGCGAGCCAGCCGACCGCGCTGCCTGAAGTTGTCTTGGGTCTAGTGCACGTGCATATGGAGCAGGCTGACGACCCCTCCCACCGCCGCCGCGCTCACCGCCAGTCCGAGGAATATGCCGATCCCTCGCGACAGCCAGTTCTCCGGCTCATTGTTGTAGGAAGATCCGACGGCCGCTTCCATCGCGGTCACCGGCTCGCTCGGCAATTTCGCTGTTCCCTCTTGTGAAGTGCTCATCCGCATCACGCCTCCCGGCTTGCGGAAGCGTGCCCCGGCGCTCCGCAAAGCTGAGCCTGATCCTAACACCGAGTTGACTGCAAGTGGTTTCGCAACGCACCACGTCGAGCGTGTCTTGACCTACGTAGGGGTCGCGCCGGCTCCCTCACCGATCGCCCCGCGGGCCATTGCCGCCGGATGCGGCGCCTTCAGCAGGCGCCCTTGCCCGAACAGCTTCTCCCGCAGCGTTCCCCTCTCGTAACCGGTCTTGTACAACCCACGATTCTGGAGCTCCGGCACCAGGCGCTCGACCACGGCGGCGAAATCGTCCGGCATCACCCCGTAGCTGAGATTCAACCCATCCACACCCGTGGCTTTTACCCATTGCACGATCCCGTCAGCCACCGTCGAGGCGCTTCCCGCCAGGACCGGGCCGGCCCCGCCGATGGAAGCGTGCTCGACCACTTCGCGCACGGTCCAGCGGCGGTTCGGGTCCGCTCGCGTAAAGTTCTCGAGCGCCGCCCGTCCCGCGTCGTTCTGGACGTGCTGGACTTCGCCATCGAGCGAAAGTCCGGCAAAGTCGACCCCCGTCCATCCTGACAGCAGCGCGAACGTCCCCTCCACGCTCGCGTGCCTGCGATAGGCGGCAAGCAGGTCGGCCGCTTGCGCGTCCGTCTCCGCCACGATGGCCGTCAGGAGGGAGAAAACCCGAACCGCCCGCCCCTGCCTCGCCACGGCCTCGCGAATCGAACGGACGCGAGGTCCCACCACCGAGACGGTCGGCCCCGATACGAACACACATTCCGCATGACGCGACGCAAACGCCCGCCCCGCCGTCGAACTTCCGGCCTGATAGAGCACCGGCGTTCGCTGGGGAGAGGGCGAGCAAAGATGGATCGCGGAAAAGTTCGAGACTGCCGGACCATCATGCCGCACGGCATGCACACGTGTCGGATCGGCGTATATTCCCTCAAGCCGATCCTCCACGACCGAGCCTTCTTCCCAGCTTCCCTCCCAAAGCTTGTAGAGCAGCTCCATGACGTCCTCGGCGATCAGGTAGCGGTCGTCATGCCCGACCTGACGGTCGCGCCCGACCGCACGCGCAGCGCTGTCGAGATAGCTCGTCACGATGTTCCAGCCGATACGCCCACGTGTCAGGTGGTCGAGCGTCGAGAACCGGCGCGCCAACAGGAACGGTGCTTCGTAGGACGCCGACACCGTCACGCCGAAACCCAGCTCGCTCGTCACCGCCGCCATGGCGGGAACCAGCAGCAGCGGATCACCCACCGGGATTTGCGCGCCGGCCCGGACCGCCGCCGCGGCGTTCGCCCCAAAGACATCGTAGACGCCGAGCACGTCGGCGAGAAACACGCCGTCGAACAGCCCGGCCTCGAGCAACCGCGCCAGCGACATCCAGTGATCGAGCGAGGTGAAGTCGACCGACCGGTCGCGCGGATGCGTCCAAAGACCCGCCGACTGGTGACCGACGCAGTTCATGACGAAGGCATTGAAAAGTACCGGTCGCATGTTGATGGGTCTGGAACCGGAGGCCCAGCGGGTCAAGCGTGACCTCGACGAGGCGAAAGCCGATCGCGCTAACCACCTCGGTCATGGTCTGATTGGCGTCCCGTACGGGATTCGAACCCGTGTTACCGCCGTGAGAGGGCGGTGTCCTAGGCCTCTAGACGAACAGGACGCAGGCCGGGCGGTCTCCTACGCGAGCCTCCGTCCGCGTGCAAGCGCCCCTAGCGGACGGGTGTTGTCGGGATGTCTGACACGGGGCCGCTGATCGTGATCGTGCCGACGCGACTGCCGTCGCGCGCGTCAAGCAGGACCAAGCGGTCGGGCCCCCCACCTTGGAGCAGGAGTGCCAGGCGATCACCGCTTGCGGCCAACCCACCCACGCGTGTGCCGGGTGGTTCCCCCAGCGTCGCCGAGGCAATGGCCGCCGATGAACTCGCAGACCAGACCGCGCGATGCACAAGCGTCGCCACCACCACCCCGAAACCGGCCAGGATCAACACCCCCATCCCGACAACCAGGACGAACAAGGCCCTTGTCCTGCCCATGCCATCACCCTCCTCAAAATTGGTCGGAACGCTTATGCCCCCGCTCATGCAGGCCATGCCAACCGCAGACAAGGCGGGTGCGATCGCCGTGACGGCATCCAAGACGGTCGCCGCCGGACGCACCGACCGCTTCCTCGCCGAGGCGATCGGCACCCTGTCTCGCTCGCGGATCAAGACCCTCATCGAGGCCGGTGGCGTCACCCGGGACGGCAGCCC
>CAXTSH010000155.1:0-5734 GCA_964246925.1 uncultured Acetobacteraceae bacterium | reverse complement strand
GGCCCCGCCCAACCCGTACGCCTTGCTGAAGGTCCGGGTCATGACGGTGTTGCCGCTCTCGGTGGCCAGCCGGAGCCCGGGCTCGTAGGTCGGGTCGTCGACATACTCCGCATACGCCGCGTCGAGCACCAGCAGCACGTCGGGCGGCAGCGACCGCCGCAGCCGTTCGACTTCGGCCGCCGCAATGAAGGTGCCCGTCGGATTGTTCGGGTTGGCAACCATCACGATCCGCGTCGCCGGCGTCACCCGCGCCAGCATGGCGTCGACGTCGGTGGTCAATCGCCGCTCCGGCGCGCGCACCACCGCGCTGCCGGCCTTGGCGGCCGCCGTCGCGTAGATCGAGAACCCGTGCTCGCTCATCAGCAGCTCGGTCCCCCGCCCGCCATAGGCCAACGCGAGCAGAGTGAAAATCGGGTCCGACCCGGTGTCGCACACGATCCTGCCCGGCTCGATCCCATGCACCCGCCCGATCGCCGCCCGCAGCGCGGCACTTCCCCCGTCGGGATAGCGGTGCAGCTCGCCCGCCACCTCCGCATGGGCCCGGACGGCGGATGGCGGCGGCCCGAACGCGCCTTCGTTCGACGACAGCTTGATGACCCGGTTGGCCCCCTCGATCCGCGACGCTCCGCCGACATACGGCGCCAGATCCAGTAGGTCGCGCCTCGGCATGACGGGCATCACGCGATCTTGCGCGACGGGGCAGTACGAGCGCGCCTGAGCTCCAGTCCTTGCCAGAGCAGCAGCACCGGCACCCCGATCGCGAGGTCCTTGGCCCTGCGCAGCAGCGACACGCCCAGCGAGAGGTCGGCGTCGATCCCGAACAGCCCGCCGATCGCGACATACGCCGCCTCCTGAACGCCGAGCGCCCCCGGGACGACGAACGACAGCGTCAACACGCCGCTGACCACGCCCTCGATGGCCAGAGCCCGTGCGAAATCGATGTTCGCGCCGAGCCGCCAATAAACGAACCACGTCCAGAACGCGCCGCCGATCCAGGTCGCCAGGTGCAGCAGCGAGGCGAGCGTCAGTCGTCCCTTGTGGTGATAGACACCCTCCAGTCCATCCTGGATTTCGTCCACCCCGTGCTGCGCCATCTCCCGCCACTGCTTGGCGACATGCCGGCTGATGATCGCGAACGCCCGCTGCACCAGACGGCCGCCATCCTTCTGCAGCCACACGAACAGGCCGACGCCGACCGCCATCAGCGCCAGGCCGCCGGCCAGCGGCCAGGTGAACCTCTGATCGCCGCTGGTCATCTCGAGCGCCGCCAGTCCGCAGGCGATGAAGGCGATCTGCGAAATCGTCTCGAGCGTCACGTCGACCACGGTTGCGGCGAACGCCTGTGCCAGATCGGCCTCCGGGCCGGAGATCGCCGTCATCCCGAACGCGATGCCGCCAAGATGCGAGAACGGCAGGCATGTCGTGCCGCCCTCGCGCACCATCCGACCGAGCAAAAGCCGCCGCCACGGGATTGCGGGCCACGCGACGTGCCACGCCTCCGCCAGCCCGAGATAGAGAGCGAGCTGGATCGCGACCACGCCGGCGAATCCCACCACCCCCACCGAGAGCACCGCCCGCAGCACGTGGCCCGCGCCAAACCAGCCGACGATCACGGTGACGATGCCCAGGCCAGCCAGGGCGAGCAGGATCGGAACGGTCTTCCTCAAGGCGTCTCGGTCTCCTCAACGCATGGCAGGCGCTGCCCCTACACCAACCGGTGTGCCGATTGGTATAGAGCCCCGCATGAATCGTCCCGTTCTCGTGACCGGCGCGACCGGATTTGTCGGTTCCGCAGTCGCTCTCGCCCTCGCCGGCCGTGGCCATGCGCTTCGGCTTCTGGTCCGCCCCGGCGGCGACCGCCGCAACCTCGCCGGCCTCTCCGCCGAGCTCGTCGAAGGCGATCTCTCCCGGCCTGAAACGCTCGACCGCGCCGTCGAAGGCTGCGGACAGGTGTACCATGTCGCCGCCGATTACCGGCTGTGGGTTCCCGATCCGGAGGCGATGATGCGCGCCAACGTCGAAGGCAGCGTCGCCCTGTTGCGTGCGGCTCACGCGGCCGGCGCCGAGCGCGCGGTCTATTGCAGCTCCGTCGCCGCCCTGGGCGCATTCGACGACGGCACCGTCGCCGACGAATCCACGCTTGTCGATCCCGCCAAGATCGTCGGCATCTACAAACAGTCGAAATACCACGCCGAGCAGGCCGTGCTGCAGCTCGCCCGCGACCTCCGTTTCCCGGTCGTGGTCGTCAACCCATCCACCCCGGTCGGTCCACGCGACATCAAGCCGACGCCGACCGGCGTCATGATCCGCGACGCCGCCGCCGGCCGCATGCCGGCCTATGTCGACACCGGCCTGAATATCGTCCATGTCGACGACGTCGCCGCCGGCCACGTGCTCGCCATGGAGCGCGGGGCCCCTGGCGAAAAATACATCCTCGGCGGCGAGAACCTCACCCTGGCCCAGCTCTTCCGCATGACCGCCAAACTCGCCGGCGTGCGCGGCCCCTACACGCGCCTGCCGCGCCAGGTCCTCTGGCCGGTCGCGGTCGCCTCCGAAGCGCTCGCCCGCAATTTCAGGATCGAGCCCCGCGTCACCCGCGAGATGCTCGCCATGTCGCGCAAGAAGATGTTCTTCTCGTCGGCCAAGGCACGCAGCGCCCTCGGCTACGCCGCGAGGCCGGCCTCCGACGCCATCGCCGACGCCATCGCCTGGTTCCGCGCCGCCGGCATGGTCCCGCCATCCCGCCTCGGAGCCGCCGCATGATCCTGCTGGCGACGGCGGCACTCGCGGCCTGGCTCTATCTCGCCTTCGGCCACGGCCGCTTTTGGCAGGCCGGCCCGATCCTGCCGGTCGCGGCCGGCGTCTCCGGCCCTCCGGTCGCGATCGTCGTTCCGGCACGTGACGAGGCTGCCGGCGTCGAGGCCTGCCTGCGCTCGCTGCTCGACCAGGACTATGCCGGCCCGCTCGCGGTCTGGCTGGTCGACGACGGCAGTTCTGACGGCACCGGCGACATCGCGTGCCGCATCGCCGACCCGCGTCTGACGGTCGTCACCGGCGCCAGCCGGCCCCCCGGCTGGAGCGGCAAGCTCTGGGCCGTCGCCCAGGGCATCGAGGCCGCCCGCGCCTGGACCCCGCCCGAAGGTCTTCTGCTGCTGACCGACGCCGACATCGTCCACGACCGCCAGCACGTCGGCACGCTCGTGCGCGGTGCCGCTTCCGGCTGCGACCAGGTCTCCGAGATGGTCGAACTGCATTGCGAGAGCATCGCCGAGCGCGCCCTGGTGCCCGCCTTCGTGTTCTTCTTCCAGATGCTCTACCCGTTCCGCCGCGTCGCCGACGATCAGAGCCGGATCGCCGCGGCCGCCGGCGGCGTGATCCTGATCCGCCGGGCGGCCCTCGACCGCATCGGCGGCATCCAGGCCATACGCGGCGCGCTGATCGACGACGTCGCACTCGCCGCTGCCGTCAAGCGCAGCGGCGGCCGCATCTGGCTCGGCCATGCCGGCCTTGCCCGCAGCATCCGCCCCTATCCGAATGCCGCCCACGTCTGGCGGATGGTGGCGCGCACGGCCTACGTGCAACTGCGCTTCTCTCCCTCCAGATTGCTGCTGACGATCGCCGGCATGGCCATCGTGTGGGTCGTCCCGCTCGCGGCCACCCTGGGCGGCGTCGGCGCCGCCCGTCTGGCCGGCGCCACCGCCCTCATCCTCTCGTTCGGCTCGTTCCTGCCGACGCTGCGCCGCTTCCGCCTTTCGCCGCTCTGGGCACTGCTGCTTCCCGCGATCGCCCTGTTCTACGTCGCAGCCACGATCGGCTCGGCGCTCGACCATCACCGCGGCCGTGGCGTGGTCTGGAAGCAACGCGCCTATGGCGGCGAGACCGCCTGATGGACGCCGTCACGCCCTTGGACGCCGACCTCCGCTCCGGCAAGGACCGGCAGGACGAAAATTTCCCCGTCGGCCGCCTCATCGCGCCCCACCTGCGCCCGCACGTCCACGCCTACTACGCCTATGTCCGCGCCGCCGACGACATCAGCGACAGCCCCGACCTGCGGCCCGCGGAGAAGATCGCCCGTCTCGACACTATGGAGCGCGCGCTGCGCGGCGACCCCGACGCCCATTCCACCAGTGCTGTCCCGCTCCGCGCCAGCCTCGCCCAGACCGGCCTGCCGCCGGAACTCGCGACCGACCTGCTGATTGCCTTCCGTCGCGACGCCACCACCACGCGCACCGCGGATTGGGCCGCCCTGCTCGACTACTGCCGCTACTCCGCCAATCCGGTCGGCCGCTACCTGATGGCCCTGCACCGCGAAGCCCCGGACACCGCCATTGCCTCGGACGCGCTCTGCACCAGCCTGCAGATCCTCAACCATCTCCAGGACTGCGCCGGCGACCTCCGCTCCCTGGACCGCTGCTACATTCCCGACGACGTCCTGGCAGCCGCCCACCTCACCCCGGAAGCTCTCCTGGCCCCAAAATCGACAGCCGCGCTTGCACGCGTCTTCGGACAGGTGCTCGATGGGGTCGATGCGCTGAACCGCGAAGCCCGCCGCCTGCCCAGGCTGATCCGCGACCGCCGGATGCGCCTGGAGGCCGCGATCATCGTCAATCTGGCGCATTGCCTGGCCCGCAGGCTGCGACGGGAGGACCCGCTCGCCGCGCGGGTGAAGTTGCGACGACAGGACATCGCCGTGAGCCTTTGCACCGCCCTCCGCCATCTGCCCGCCACCCGCCGATGAGCGCCACGCCCGCCGCCGGCCTCGGCCGGCTTCCTGCCGCTTGCGAGCCGGCACAGGCCCGCGCCGGCGCGCTCGGCTGCGCCGACGCCGACGTGGGCGAAGTCGACCGGATCGTCCACGCCGCCGGCACGTCCTTCACCCGTGGCATGCGCATCCTCCCGCTCGACCGCAGGACCGCCATGCACGCCATCTACGCCTTCTGCCGTCGCGTCGACGACATCGCCGACGACGACGGTCAGACGCTCGTCGACCGGCTGCAGGCGCTGCAAGCCTGGCGCACCCGGATCGGCGCCCTCTATGCCGGACGCACCGAGGACGCGCTCACCCGCGTGCTGCTCGCCGCCATCCGCCGCTACGACCTGCGACAGTCCGATTTCGAGGCGATCATCGACGGGATGCAGACCGACGCCGAGCAGCATGTCGTCGCCCCGCCGCTGGCCACCCTCGACCTCTACTGCGACCAGGTCGCCTCCGCCGTCGGCCGTCTTTCGGTCCGAGCTTTCGGCGATCATTCGGCCGACGCCGACCGCGTCGCGTTCCATCTCGGCCGCGCGCTGCAGCTCACCAACATCCTGCGCGACCTCGACGAGGACGCTGCCCGCGGCCGGCTTTATCTCCCGCGCGAGTGGCTTGACGACGCCGGCCTGCCGCTCGAGCCGGAAGCGGCCCTGTCCCACCCGGCTCTCCCGACGGTGGCGGCGCGCATGGCCGCCGAAGCCGACCGCCACTTCGCCGCCGCCCACGGGGCGATGGCGCTGTGCGACCGCCGCGCCATGCGTCCGGCCCGCCTGATGGGCGCCACCTACGCGGCGATCCTGCGGCGCCTGGTCCGCCGTGGCTGGCAAGGCACCGCCTGGCGCCGCCCCGAAGCCCGCGTCACCCTCCCCCGCTGGCAAAAACTCGCCCTCGCCGCCCGCGTCATGCTCAGCGCCTGACGGGAAGGTGGGGGGGGGGGGGGGGGGGGGGGGGGGGGGGGGGGGGGGGGGGGGGGGGGGG
>CAXTSH010000154.1:0-5821 GCA_964246925.1 uncultured Acetobacteraceae bacterium | reverse complement strand
GGGGTTCCACCCCGAACCCCGCTAAGGGCGGTCGCCCTTAGAACCCGGGGTCTGGGGGCGTCATGCGTCAGCGTGCCAGGCACGACGGCCCCAGCGGGTCCAGGGCAGAGCCCTGGCGTTATATGACTGACAACGTTGGCGTCATCGGCCTTGGCTCGATGGGCCTTGGAATGGCGCAGTCTTTGCTTCGCGCCGGCTTCGCCGTCACCGGCTGCGACATCTCCGACGCGCCGCGCGCAGCCCTGGAAGAGGCAGGCGGCGTGTTCGCCCCCTCGCCCGCAGCGGCGGCAGCGGACGCCAACTGTGTCGTCGCCGTCGTGGTCAACGGCGCCCAGACCGAGGACGTCCTGTTCGGGCCGGACGGCTGCGCTGCCGCGATGCCATCGAACGCAGTATTCGTCTCTTCGGCGACCATGGCGCCGTCCGTCGCGCGCGACCTCGCGGAGCGCCTGGAGGCCACAGGGCGGCATTTCCTGGACGCGCCGATGAGCGGCGGGGCTGCGCGCGCGGGCGAGGGTGCATTGACCATGCTGGCCTCCGGCAGCAAGGCCGCCTTCGACCGCGCACGTCCGGCGCTGGAGGCGATGACCGCGACGCTTTACGAGCTGGGCGACAAGCCCGGGCAGGGTGCCGCCTTCAAGATGGTCAACCAGCTCCTCGCCGGTGTGCACATTGCCGCCGCATGCGAGGCGATCGCGTTCGCAAGACGCCAGGATCTCGACCTCGCGCGCGTCTACGAGGTCATCATCCGATCAGCCGGCAACTCATGGATGTTCGAGAACCGCATCCCGCACGTCCTCGAGGGTGACTACACGCCGCGGAGTGCCACTGACATCTTCACCAAGGATCTGGGCATCGTGCTCGACATGGCGCGCGACGCGAAGTTTCCTGTTCCCATCGCGGGCGCCGCGCTGCAGATGTTCCTCATGACGGCGGCCGCCGGCATGGGGCGCGACGACGACTCCTCCGTTGCGCGCGTCTATGCTCAACTCGCCGGGTTGTCGTTGCCACAGAAGACGTAGATGAGGCGTGATCTCGCCGATGCCCAAGTTTGCGGCCAACCTGACGCTGATGTTCAATGAGCACGCATTCCTCGATCGCTTCGCGGCCGCCGCAGACGCCGGTTTCGAGGCGGTCGAATTCCTGTTCCCCTACGAGGCGGCACCCGATGCGGTCGCGGAACAGGTGGTCCGCAACGGCCTGGCCGTCGCCCTGTTCAACATGCCGCCCGGCGACTGGGAGGGAGGCGAACGGGGCTTGGCGGCCCTACCGAGCCGCTTCGGCGAGGTCGACGCGGGGCTGACCCGCGCGCTCGACTATACGGCGGCCACCGGCGCCGGACGGGTTCATCTGATGGCCGGCATCGCCGACCCGAACGATCCCGCCGCGATCAGCGCCTACCGGCGCGCGGTGCGTCACTGCGCCGAGATTTTGGGCGCGCGCGGTCTGGATCTCGTGATCGAGCCGATCAACAAACGCGACATGCCGGGATATTTCCTCAACGATTTTGAGACTGCGATCTCTCTGATCGAGGAGCTCGGCCTGCCAAACCTGAAGCTGCAATTCGACATCTACCACCGGCAGATCATGCACGGCGACGTGACGAAGGCCCTGCAGCGCATGATGCCCGTCGTGGGTCACGTCCAGATCGCGAGCGTGCCGCAGCGCCACGAGCCCGACAGCGGCGAACTTGATTACGGCCATATATTCGCCGAACTCGACCGCCTCGACTATCGCGGGTATGTCGGCTGCGAATATCGGCCGCGCGCCGGCACCCGCGACGGCTTGCGCTGGTTCGAACTCTTCACCGGCAACAAGGGGCTTTGACGATGTTGGCTCTGGGCTGCATCGCCGACGACTACACCGGTGCGTCGGACCTCGCGGGCGTGCTGTCCAACACCGGCCTGCGCACCGTGCAGACGGTCGGGCCGCCGGCCGAGAGCCTGCAGCTCGACGAGTTCGACGCGATCGTCGTCGCACTTAAGAGCCGGTCGATCCCAGCCCGGCGTGCGGTCGACCTGTCGCTCGCCGCCTTCGGATGGCTGCACGAACGCGGCGCCGGCCATGTCCTGTTCAAGATCTGCTCGACTTTCGACTCGACCGACAAGGGCAACATCGGACCGGTGCTCGACGCCTTGCGCGCCCGGGTGGGCTCTGGCGCGGTTCCCGTCAACCCGAGCTTCGTCGAGACCGGCCGCACGGTCTATCAGGGCCATCTGTTCGTGAACGGCACGTTGCTGTCGGAGAGCCCGCTCAAGGACCATCCTCTCAATCCCATGCATGACGCCAACCTGGTCCGCGTGCTCGGCCGGCAGAGTGCGATGCCGGTGTCGCTGCTGGCGCTGACGACCGTCGAGGAGGGCGCGGCTGCGATCGCGCGCGCGCTGGACGAGGCGACGCAAGCCGGCTGCGGGGCCGCGATCATCGATGCCGTTCTGCCGCGTCATCTCGACGCACTCGGCGAGGCGGCGCTCGCACGACCGCTGTCCTGCGGCGCGTCCGGCCTCGGCTACGGCCTCGCGCGTGCCATCGTCGCGCGCGATGGCCGCCCCGAGCGCGCCGAGAACGCGGTCGGGCCGGCGACCGGATCGAAGGCCGCCATTCTCGCCGGGAGCTGCTCGGCAGCGACCTTGCGTCAGATCGAGGCCGCGTCGCCGCACATCCCCTGCCGCCGGCTTGACGTCGACCACCTGCTCGTTGGTCCGGACGAAGCAAGCCAGGCGGTCGCCTGGGCCCGTGATCGGCTGGACGACGGCCCGGTCCTGATCGCGAGCAGTGCCACGCCGGACGCGCTCAGGAAAATCCAGGCACGGCACGGCGGCCAGGCGGTCGGCGAGGCCGTTGAGACCGCGCTCGCCACGATCGCGGAAGCACTCGTGGACGCCGGCATCCGCCGGCTCGTCGTCGCTGGCGGCGAGACGTCAGGCGCGGTGGTCGACCGCCTCGGCCTGCAGGCGATGCGTGTGGGCGAGGAGATCGCACCCGGCGTTCCTGCCCTTTACGCGCTCGGCGCTCGCCACGAGGGGCTGGCACTCGCGCTCAAGTCAGGCAATTTCGGCGGCGACGACTTGTTCGAGCGCGCGCTCGGAATGCTTGGGAGGGACTGAGCGGATGGCGTCCATTGCACTCGTCACCGGCGCCGGCAGCGGCATCGGCCAGGCGGTTGCCCAGGCGCTGCTGGCCGAAGGCTGGTCTGTCGGACTGGCCGGCCGCCGCCGCGAAACACTCGAACAGACCGCCGGTGGCTCGGTGGCCACTCTCGTCCATCCGACCGACGTCTCCGACCCGGCGTCCGTCCACCTCCTGTTCGAAGCCGTTCGCCAGCGCTTCGGTCGGCTCGACCTGCTGTTCAACAACGCCGGCATCGGCGTCTCGGCGGCTCCCGACGCGCTCACGTTCGAGCAATGGCAATCGGTCGTCGCCACCAACCTGACCGGCGCCTTTCTCTGTGCTCAGGGCGCCTTCCGGCTGATGCGCCAGCAACGGCCCCAGGGCGGACGGATCATCAACAACGGTTCGATCTCGGCGCACGCGCCCCGCCCGAACTCGATCGCCTACACCGCGACCAAGCACGCCGTGACCGGACTGACGAAGTCGCTCTCGCTCGACGGCCGCAAGCACGGCATCGCCTGCGGACAGATCGACATCGGCAACGCGCGGACCGCGTTGGGCAGCACCGCCGAGGCAGGGGTGCTGCAGGCGCACGGCGAGGTCGTGGTCGAGCCAACCATGGACGTCGCCGAAGTGGTTCGAGCGGTGATGTTCATGGCGTCCATGCCGCCGGACGCCAACGTCCAGACCATGACGGTTATGGCGACCGCAATGCCATTCGTGGGTCGGGGTTAAGCTCGGACCTGATCGCTTCTTAGACGGCTTGCTGGCCGAGGAGCCATGCTTTGCCGATCGATCCAGTCAGACCTTTTCGGCCGGCGCCGGACATGTCGCGTTCGGTTGGATCCGCGTCGATGTCGGCGATGTCTGCACCAGGATGGCGTGACCTGGCGCGTACTCGCAGCGTCGGCCGACCTGGGCCGAATTGAAGGTCTGACCGTTCTGCTCGTAGGCGATCGAGACGCCGTCGACGAGAACCTTGCCCGGCACCAGCGAGCCGGCCGCCGCACCAACGCCTGCACCGCCGAGCGCGCCCAGCGCTCCCGTTGCGAGGACGTTACGGTGGGCCAGCCCGCCTCCAAGCAGTCCACCGCCCGCAGCGCCGAAGATGCCGCTCATCAGCTGGGCGGTGCGCTGGTTCCCCGAGTTGTCGACCTGAACCCTTGCCGGGAGTACCGCCAGGATGTTGATGACGTTTGCGGCCTGCCGCGAGTTGACCTGATCGGCCGTGTAGACGTCAGCTCGATCCTCTGCGCTGGGTGTCTGACACCCGGCAAGCATCATTGCAGCCATCAGGAAACCGACAGCCTGCCCTGCAAACCTGTTCATCTGACCTCCGGGAGTGTCCGGACCAGAACGCTAATGACGAAACTGTTATATGTCTATATCGAAATGAAATTGGATCAGTCGGCTCGGGACGGCATCTCCCCTGAAGCGATCAGCGCCGAAGCGATCGCCACCATCCGGCGTGCCTGGTGTCGCATTGCGTCCAAATCCTCCGTGCGGGGCGGATGGTTCTCCGCCCCGACGATCGCCGAAGCACCATAGGGCGACCCCGCCTCCAGCATGGCCTCGTCGGTGTAGCCGGTCGGCACGATCACCAGGCCCAGATGGGCCATCGGTGCATACAGCGACATCGTCACCACCTCGGTCCCGCCGTGCGGCCAGGACGCGGTGGCGAAGGCGCCGCCCACCTTGCCGGCGAGCGCGCCACGCTTCCACTGCGGTCCGAGCTGATCGAGATAGTTCTTCAGCTCCGTCGCCATCGCTCCGAAATAACAGGGCGTGCCGAACAGGATCGCGTCCGCCCATTCGGCGTCCTCCTTGCTCGGCGCCTCGTAGAGCGCGTTCTGCCGCTGCGCGCTCAGGGTCCAGCCTTTCGTACTCTCCATGACCGACGTTGGCACCACCTCGCGCGCCCGGCGCAGCCGAACCTCGGCTCCCGCTTCCCGAGCGGCATCGGCCGCGGTCTTGGCGAGCGCTTCGACAGAGCCGGTACGTGAGTAGAAGGCGATCAGCAAACGGGGTGGATTTGGCATGGATGTTCCTCGCGGCCGGCCATCCGGCACGCGACAGATGAGGCGGCCCCGAGATTCGTTAACCTAGACCGACAGGATCTCGGCCACGTCCTCCAACGACTTGCCCTCCGCGTCGATCCCCAGCGTGAACTCGGCAAGCGAGCCGAGCGCCATCAGCGCCGCCGCGATCAGGTAGCCGATGCTCACCGACCAGGCTCTCCCGGTGTCGATCAGCATTCCGAGCACGTAGGGCGCTACCAGCCCGCCGATTGCGGTTCCAAACGCGTAGAACACCGCGATCGCCATCGCCCGCGTCTCCAGCGGAAAGATCTCGCTCGCGGTCAGGTAAGCCCCGCAGGCGGCCGACGACGAGACGAAGAAGATCGCCATCCAGAGCAGCGTCTGCGTGAGGGCATCGAGTTCACCGGCGCCGAACAGGATCGCGGTCGCGACCAGCAGCACTGCGGAGGCCGCAAACGTGCCGCCGATCATCCGCCGCCTCCCGATGCTGTCGAACAACGGTCCCAAAATGAACGGCCCGAACAGATTTCCCGCCGCGAGCGGCAGGATGTGCAGCCCGATCCGGTGCGGCGACACTCCGTAGAACTTCGTCAGCACCAGCCCGTAGGTAAAGAAGATCGCGTTGAACAGGAACGCCTGGCTCAGCATCAGCACCATCACCAGCAGGCTGC
>CAXTSH010000153.1:1043-5844 GCA_964246925.1 uncultured Acetobacteraceae bacterium | reverse complement strand
GGCCGGCAACCTATCGCGCCTGCCCCACGATGAGTTCGGCACCATGGCTGCTGAACTGGTCGAGATGCATGGCGACCAGGCCGTCGACCATCTCGCGCTTGCGGGCTCGCACGCGCTGCATGTCGATGGTGACGGGACCCGTCGAGACGCCGTAGTGCGCCGCGTTGCGGATCAGGGTCGCGACGTGGGCGCTCCAGATCTCGTTCTTGATCGGCAGGCAGTTGATGTTCGGGCAGGACCCGCCGATCCAGCGCCGCTCGACGACGGCGGTGCGCTCCCCGGACCGCGCCAGGTGCCAGGCCAGGTATTTGCCGCCCTCGCCGCTGCCGATCACCAGCGCGTCGAGATGTTCGTGTTCGCCATGGGACGGTCCTTGCTTGCGTTGCCTCAGGTCACCGACACAAACAGCGTCTCCCATCCGTTGAAGGTGGGCGCGGCCTTGCGCCGGGGTGGGCGGGCCGGGTCGAGGGCGAGATGCGGGAAACGTTCCAGGAGAGAGGCGATCGCGATCTGCGCCTCGGCTCGGGCCAGCGGCGCGCCGAGGCAGAAATGCAGGCCGCCGCCGAAGGCGACGTGGCTGGTGTCCGCGCGCCCGATGTCGAAGCGGTGCGGGTCGGCGTGGGCCGCCGGCTCGCGGCCGGCGGCGCGCAGCGAGGATTCGAGCTTGTCCTGCGCCGCGGCCGGGCCGCCGGCCACCGTGGTGGTGGCGGTCGCGACGCGCATGACCTGGGCCACCGGCGGGTCGAAGCGAAGCATCTCCTCGACGGCGTTGCGGATCAGCTCGGGATTGGCCCGGAGCCTGGCGAGCTCGGACGGGTGGGTGAGCAGGGCGAGCACGCCGTTTCCGATCAGGTCGGTGGTGGTCATGTTGCCGGCCACCAGGAGGAGGTTGCAGGTGGTGACGATCTCGCGGGCGGTCAGCCGTTCGCCGGCTTCCTCGGCGGCCACCAGGGCGCTGAGAAGATCGTCGCGCGGCGAGCGGCGGCGCTGCTCGATCACGCCGGCGAAATACTGCTCCAGGTTCAGCATGCCGTCGTGCAGGCGTTCGCGCTGAGCATCGGTCGGAGCCGGGTTGAAGACATGGATCATCGCGTCCGACCAGCGCTTGAACGAGGCCTGGTCGGCGGGATCGACACCCATCATCTCGGCGATCACGACCGTGGGCAGCGGTCCGGCGTAGCGTTCGAGGAGATCGAACGAGGGTTCGCCGGCCAGCGCGTCGAGCAGGGTGGTTGCCACATGGGCGATGCGTGGCCGCATCGCCTCGATGGAGCGCTGGTTGAATGCCTGGGCGACGAGACCGCGCAGCCGCTTGTGGTCGGGGTCGTCGAGGCGAAGCATGGAGAGGTCGACGTCGCTGGCGAGCTTGCGGCGGTCGGGGCTGTCTTCGCGCAGCTTGCGCGGGTCGACGGCGAGGCTGCGGTCGTTCAGCACGGCGCGGATGTCGGCGTAACGGGTCAGGTAGAACCGCTCGAATTCGCGGTCGAGATGGACAGGTGCCGCGGCGCGAAGCGCATCGAGGATGTGGTGCGGGTCATCGCGAAACGCCGTGTTGAGCGGCGTCAGCGCCATGCCCTCCGGAAGCTCGCTCATGCGGGGTCTCCTCGGTGAGGGGGTCTGGGCCTCAGGCCCAGCGGGGCATGGGGCGGAGCCCCATTACTTTGGCAGTATCTGCTGAGTGCGTCCGAGAATCCTGTAGGCCAGCAGGCCGAGCCATTCGTGGGCGGCTTCGTCGAGGGTGCGCAGGCGGTCGGGAAAGGTGTTGGCAAATCGGACGACAAACGTGTTGGCGGTCTTGTAGCCGACCGGGTCGGGCAGCACCGGCCAGCCCGCATCGCGGAAGGCTGCGACCGCGCGTGGCATGTGGGCGGCCGAGGTGACCAGGATCCAGGTCTGGCCGGGCTTGGGGTGGAGGATGCCGGCGAGGTCGATCGCGTTTTCCCAGGTGGTGCGGCTGCGGCTCTCGTAGGTGATCGGGCGCCCGGCGAGTCCCAGTTGGTCGAACAGCGTGCGTGCGACGTCGGCCTCGGTGAGGCGGCCGTTGAGGATGCGGCCGGAGCCGCCGGTGAAGGCGAGGATCGCGTCGGGGTAGCGGCGGGCGAGGGTGACGAAACCGGTCATGCGCTCGGCGGCGCCGTTTAGCGAGGGCATGCCGCGCGCTTCGGTGAGCGCCTGATCGACGGCGCCGCCGAGGACGACGATGCCGGTCACCTGGTCGGGCGGGCTGCGGAGTGGGGCGAAGCGATCCTCGAGCGGGGAGAGGACCCACATGTCGACGGGAAGGACGAAGATCAGCGTCTGGAGCGCCAGCGAGGCAGCGAGGATGGCGGCGCCCGCGCGCGGTGCGCGCGAGAGGATGAGGACGAAGCCGATCAGGGAGCTGGCGAGGAGGACCGTGCTCGGACGGAGTACCATCTCGGCAAGTTTGGTCGCGAGGAAGTTCACGCGCGGGAGAAGCCCGCCGTGAGCGGGACCGGGCCGGCGTGGCCGATCAGGGTGACGCCGTCGCCGGGCAGGAGGCGGCGCGCGGGGTCGGGCCGCTCGGCAGCCTCGGTGCCGGGGGTTTCGACGGCGACGACGATGAAGCCGGTGGCGCGCTCGACCTCGGCGACAGTGCGGCCGTCGTTCGGGCTGCCGGCTTCGACGACGGCGAGTGCGAGTTCGAGGCCGAGGCGGTGGAGGTCGATCTCGAGCTCGCGCATGCGGCGGGGGCTGCGCACCATCTCGACGGTCGCCGGGTAGAGGATGAGCTCCGCCATCCGGTCGGCGCCGATATGGGCGGGCAGGATGACGTGGTCGGCGCCGGCCTGGATGAGCTTGCGCTCGGTCGAGGGCGCCTCGCCGCGGGCGATGATGGTGAGGTTCTTGTTCAGGCTGCGTGCGGAGAGCGTGATGAAGACGTTGGTGGCGTCGTTGGGCAGGACGGTCGCGAGCACGCGGGCCCGCTTGACGCCGGCGTTGGTGAGTGCGTTCTCGTCGGCGGCGTCCTCCTCGACGGCGAGGTAGCCGGCGGCGTTGGCCTCGACGACGCGGGCTGGATTGGCCTCGATGACGACGAAGGGTGCGCGGGCGGCATCGAGGTCGCGCGCGAGCATGCGGCCGATGCGGCCGAAGCCGCAGACGATGGTGTGGTTCTCGAGCTGCTCGATCTGCCGGGTCATGCGACGGGTGCCGAGCACCTCCTGGAAGCCGCGGAACGTGATGAACTGCACCAGCGCGCCGGTGAGGAAGATCATGCCGGTGCAGCCGAGCACGATCAGGGCGATGGTGGTCAGGCGCAAGGCCGGCGTGGCGACGGGCTCGACCTCGTCGTAGCCGACGGTGAAGACGGTGAGCACGGTCATGTAGACAGCGTCGCCGAGCGACCAGCCCTGGGCGACGTAGGCGGCGACGGCGGCGACCGCGACGGCGAGCACGAAGAGGACGCCGCCGAGCAGGTACTTGATCGAGGGGGCGGCGAGGCTGCCCGGCGCCAGGCGCGGCATCAGGGTTTGGCGATCATGGGTGATCGACTTGGTTTGGCGATCATCATGGATGATCGACTTGGTTTGGCGATCATGGATGATCGACGAATTCGAACGACTGGTTGAAGAACGACTGGATCGGGTGGCCGTCGCGTATCTCGGGGCGGAAATGCCAGCGCCAGACCGCGCGCACCGCCTCCTCGTCGAGCAGCCTGTAGCCGGACGAGGCGGCGATCTCGACCGCCGTCGGGTGGCCGTCGGGTGCGACGGTGATGACGAGGTAGACGGAGCCCTGCTCGCCGCGTTCGCCGGCGGTGATCGGATAGGCCGGCGGCTGGTTGAGGTGGGCGCTGTCGGGACTGGCGGGGATGACGTCGCCGCCGCTGGCGATGCCATAGCCGGCCTCGCCGGACGGGTCGAGATGAACCTCGGGCGCGGCGGCGGAGGCGGTGGTGGTAGGCTTGGGCTGCGCTGCCTGTGGTGAAGCGGCGGCCTCGGCGTCGGCCGATGAGGCCGAGACCGTGTCGGGCGCGTCGCGCGCGGTCAGCGGCGGCGGCGGCGACGGTGGTTCGGGCTTGGCGACCTCCGTCCTCTGCTGGGGTTTGGCCGGAGAGGCCTTGCTGCCGCCGACGGTGGGCGTGTTCTGCATGACGAGTTCGACGGTCGCCTGGCCGTCCGGGGGTGGCGGGACGCGCGGCGCGAAACCAGGCAGGCGGGGCAGCAGGACGATGGCGGCGACGACGAGGAGGTGGGCGAGGATGGCGGCGGTGGCGAACACGCCCAGGCTGCGCCGGCGGGTACGGAAAGCCGAACGCGACAGCAGGGCGAGGCTGGCGCGGGCGGAGAAGGCCGGCGGGGACTGGTTCGGGAGGACCGGTTCGCGCCTTGGCGGCGGATCGTGGCGGGGCCCGAAGCGCATCGTCAGGATGCCTCACGCGCCGGGCCACGCAGGCGGCTGATGGCCGGCGGCTCACTGCGGGATCGCACCTGTTCCCCTTCTGGGACGAGCGGCTCTTCTAACAATGGCGGACATGGTGGTGGCAACCGATTCTACGGCGCCGGCCAGCCATCGGGAGGAGCCGGGAAAACCACATGTGCGCCGGGCCTGAGTGGGGGCGGGTTGAGCGCGGCCACGGCGGCGAATGGCGGCGCGTCGAGGCCTTTGTAAATCCGCCGGTAGAGCGCGGGCAGGGTGTCGCCCGGACCGGCCTGGACCGTGTGCGGGGAGAGCTGGTCGTCGGGGTCCTCCTGCTCGACGATCACGCCGGGGGCGGGCGGGGGGGCGGGGGCGGGGGGGGCGCCGGCGGGCGGCGCGGGGGGGGGCCGGCCGGGGGGGG
>CAXTSH010000153.1:0-1033 GCA_964246925.1 uncultured Acetobacteraceae bacterium | reverse complement strand
CACTAGGGCTGAGGGCGGGGGCGGGGCCAGGAGGGGTGGAAGGTCTGGGGGCGTTGCTGCGACCTCCTGTGCGGTTCGGGGCAGGGCGGCGGGCAGCGCCGCGGCCGCGACCGAGCCGGCGAGGATGAGGCTGGCTGCGAAGGTGGCGAGAGGCCGGTCGAGAAGTGCTGCGAGCGGTCTGGTTTCGATGATCTCGGCGAGGGCCGGCAGCCGGCGGCGTGCCAGACGCTCGAGTGCCTGCGGGTCGCCGGCGGCGGCGCGCAGCAGGCGCGGGTGCGGCGTGGCCCGCCGCTCACGCAGATAGATGGCGGCGTCGCCGGCAGGCAGTCGCGGCAGGACGACGACGAACGGGGCGAAATGAAGCGACGAGAGGCCGGCGGCCTCGGTCAGTGCACGGAAGGACGGGTGGCCGGCGAGCAGCAATTGGGTTGCCTGGGCCTGGCGCAGATGCTCGTCGATGGCCAGCAGCGCCGGCCGGGACAGCCGGTCGGCGCGATCGATGGCGACCACGATCCGTGGGTCGGCCTGGGCGAGGTCGACGCGCCGGAACGGGTCGGTCTGCGCACGGTGGACGGCACGGCCGGCCTCCGTCAGGTCGCGCGCGACCGCGTCGAGCAGCAGGGTGGTGAGGCGGGCCGTCTCGCCGAGCAGCAGCACGACGGGATGGCCGGCAGCGATCGCTTCGCGGAGGCGCAGCCGGATGCGGGCGAAGGTCGGAATGTCGAGCAGCGCGTCCAAGATGTCGCAGTCCGTGTGGGTCGTGGCCACCTGGGGCTTATTGCACGGGGGGCGCCGGGCTGACAGGTTCCGCCACGATGGACCAGGACGCCCGCCAGTCGCGCGAGATGAAGATCCTGACGGACATCCTTGCACTGGTGCTCGACGAGCAGCCAGGCGTGTCGGCGTCCGCGGTTGCTGCCATCAAGCAGCGCGCGCGCGCGGAGGGCGTCACCGGTGGGGCGCTGAAGGAGGTGTTCCTGCGCGCGCGCGCTGCTTGATGGCAGCAACCGCGGACGCCGACACGCCTGGCTGC
>CAXTSH010000152.1:0-5845 GCA_964246925.1 uncultured Acetobacteraceae bacterium | reverse complement strand
GGGGTTTGAGGCAGAGCCCCAACCCTGGAGCTTGCTCGATAAAGACGATTTTCCGCGTAACCATGCATGATGAAATGCTTCAACGCCGGCCAGGACGCTGCGGCGACGTCCGGGTTCAGCGTCAGGTAGGCATCTCCATCGAAGGCTGCCGCCGCGCGCCGGCGGTTCCGCGGTGGAGGCGGCAACACTGGCTGGCCTTGTGCCGGGCCGCCGGAAACGGCACCGAGAACGCCTGGGTCGATGCCGAGCGCGTCGGCAATGTTGGCGAGCGAGGGAAAGCCGACGAGAACATGACCGGCAATCCGGTGTCTCCAGTCTGCTCGGGATAACGTCAGCAACGCCGGAACGGCCGAGCGCAATCTTACGCACACCAGTTCGGTCGAGCGCGGGGCCGCGCCTGCCGCGTCCTGCCGCCCGTCCCCGATATCGTCGGCGCCGGGTCCGGAGAAGACTCGAGAGAAGGATTCGCCGACATAGAAGCCGGGAAAGCCCGGAACATCCGAAAGTGCAAAACCGATCTCGAAACGTCTGGCCAGGCCGACAAACATGTCGAAATGCGCACCGAGGTCCTCACGTCGGCAGCTCAGCCCGCTGCGGGTGAAGAGCGCGAGGAACTCGAAGGCTTCGAGCACGATCGCCAGGTCGTAATCGGCATCACGCCATCGCTGAACCACGGCATCGAAGTGGGTCTGCCTGGCCTCGAAGTCCGCGCCGGTCTTGTGCTGCCAGAGGATCACGCTTCCGGCGCGCTCGTAGCGTCGGAGTGCTTCGACGGTGTCCGGCTCCGTCGAGCCGTTGTCCAATACGGTCAGGTTTTCGAAGCCGAACAGATATCCGTGATATTGGAACCAGGCATCAAGCAGCGCCGTTCCGTTACGCTGCATCATCAGGCATCGCACGCGCGCCAAGCGATCTCGCCTCAGGCGGCCGCTTCAAGCGCGCCGCGCATCGCGGCAAGCCGTATCGCTGACGGCAGCGGGCGGAAGTTCAGCAGCTTGGGCGCAGCCTGATCGGCCCGAGCGTCCGACACGTATCGTGACAGCAGCCGCGTGTTGGCCCCGCCTTCGCGCGCCACGACGTAGCGGAGCAGATCGTCCTCCCATCGATCGGTGATCGTGGCCGGCGTGAGCCGGTTGGCGGCAACCATCGAGATCAGCCGATGAAGCCGGTCTGAATGCGTCCGATTGGGCACGCCGATGACTGCCGCGCTGCAGGCCACCGCGGTCGACGGTTCGGCTGGGTCGTCGAAGAACAACGACGCGTCGCTCTCGCCCGATGTCGACCGCTCGGCCGTCCAGACGCAGGGCAGCAGGGCGACTTCGTTCTCGACCGCGAGCGCCCGCAGCAGCGGCTGCAACGACCCGCGGCACGTGATCCCGTTGGCAAGGTGAAGCACCGGCGTTTCATCCTTGCCGGCCAGCGGCCACGGCAGCAAGCCGCGCCTCTCGTCCGGCGGCCGCCTGACGTGGATAGGAAGGTCCTGCAGGCCGGGCACCCGCTCGAGAAGATCGTCCCGCTCGAGCCGGGTTTGGATCAGCATCCGCCCGTCGAACGCTCGCTGGTCGACCAGCGAGCGCAGGCCCAAGACGATCTCATCGTCGGCGTGCTCCGAGCCGTCGTGCCGCCAGACGACCAGCGGCTCGTAACGCCGCAGCGTCTCGATCCGCCAACCGTCGATCAGCAGACTTGCCCGGCCGGCATCCAGCGCGTCGCGTCCGCCCAGTGACGCCTGCAGTCGGAGGTCGATCGCCAGATCTCCGGCACGCAGCATGAAGTCCGGCACCGGTCTGATTTCACCTCGCCCGAACCGCCGCCGGTCACGCAGGCTCTCCCATCCGGCGTCGAAGAACGCACGCAGGAGCGCCACATCATCGGATGCCAGCGGGAGGAACTCTTCCCAGGCGTTGACCTGGGGAGAGTGAAAGATCGTTCCGCCCTCGCCGCCCGCGCAGAGATGGTTGTCGCGCCACTCGAGCGAGACCGTCGCGGCTCGCTTGCCCCGCCCGATCCCGAGCGCCCGTGGCAAGCCAACCCGGGCGGACGAAGCGGGCCGGATCGCCACTGCGGTCGCGTCACCGTCACCTGCCCGCAGCAGCGCCGGATCGGCGTCCGCCAACACGAGCGCCGCCTCCCCCAACCTGTCGACAGGAAGATGCTGAAAATCGGTGCCGCCATCGCCGAAGCAGAGGAAAGTCCCGTGATGGGTCAGGAAACTCGCGGCCATCAGGCAACTCAGGCCCGGTCGTCGAAACCGTTCGGATGGGCGGCTCGCCACACATGGGCGGTCGCCACGATCTCGTCGAGCGAGGTGAACCGCGGACGCCAGGGCGTCTCGGCCCGTATCAGCGCCGACGACGCCACCAGCACCGCCGGATCGCCCGGACGACGCTCGCCCACGGTCAGCGGCACGGTCCGGCCGGTGACGCGCTCCACGCTGCGAACCACCTCGAGCACCGAATGGCCGGTGCCGCTGCCGAGATTGTAGGCCACGCTGCGATCGACGATCCGGTCCAGGGCAGCAAGATGCGCCGATGCCAGATCGGTCACGTGAACGTAATCTCTGATGCAGGTCCCATCCGGTGTCGCGTAGTCGTTGCCGAATACCGTGATGTGCGGTCGCCGGCCGAGTGCGGCATCGATCACCAGCGGCACCAGATGCGTCTCCGGCCGGTGGTCCTCGCCGCCCCTCCCTTCAGGATCGGCGCCGGCCGCATTGAAGTAGCGCAGGCTGGCGCTGCGAAGCCCGTGGATACGATCTGCCCAAAACAGCGCCCGCTCAATCATCAGCTTGCTTTCGCCATAAGGCGATCCTGGATCGATGCGCGTGGTCTCGGAGATCGGGATCTCGTCCGGATTGCCGAACAGGGCGGCCGTCGAGGACAGGATGAAGCGTCCGACCCGATGGCGGACGCAGGCGTCGATCAAGGCGATGCCCAGGCCGGCGTTCTGCGCGAAATAGTGAAACGGGCGCTGCATGCTTTCGCCCACCAGCGACAACGCCGCGAAATGCATCACCGCGTCGAAGCGCCCCTCGGCAAGCACCCGGTCCACCAGCACCGGGTCGGCCAGATCGCCGACGATCAGGCACCCTTCGGGCACGCTCCCCCGATGGCCCTGCCGGAGGTTGTCAAGCACGACAACGTCGTCGCCGCGGCCCAGGAGGGCCAGCACGGTATGGCTGCCGACGAATCCTGCACCGCCGGTCACAAGCACGCGCATCGTTCGCCCTCCGGGACCGGTCAGAGACGGGACGCCAGGAACCGTTCCGCGCTGACCAGAGACTGATTAATCACCTGGTGCATGTCGAGATACTGATAGGTGCCGCAGCGGCCGATGAACGTCATGCTGCTTTCCTGGTCGGCCTCCGCCTTGTAACGCTGATAGATCTCGTCGTAGCGGCCATCGGAGGTCTTGACCGGGTAGTAGCGCTCCAGACCGTTGTCGCGGTAGTCGCACGGCTCTTCGCGCGTGACCGTCTTGGATGGTGATGCCGATACTCGATGACCCGGCAACCGACTCCAGTCGGTCTCCCGGGTGATCGGCCCGGTGTCGGTGAAATTGATCGTGGCCGCCCGCCCGAACTGCGTGCCGGCCGCCCGCTCTTCGTGATGGAACCGGATCGATCGATAGGGCAGCGGACCAAACCGCTCCTCATAATACTCGTCGATCGGCATGCTGTTGAAGCAGTGCTCGAACTGAACAACCATCGAGCGATCGAAAGCGGTCGACAGATGCACCGAGATCCGCTCGTGGTCCAGGATACGCTCGAATAACGCGGTGTAGCCGTCCTCGGGCAGCATCTGGAACTGATCGTTCGGAAAATACCGATCTTCGTCGTCGGTACGGATCGGGATCCGCTGAACGACGGAAGCCGACATCTCTTCGAGCTCCATCGCCCACATCTTCTGCGTGTACGGCCGAAAGAACAGGTCGGTCAGCCTCTGGCCGATGCGCGAGTACAGGTGCTCGGCCGCATTGGAGGGTGTCAGGATCGGGGCGGCAATTTCCCGCAGGAAGTTCTCTGCCGCCGAGGCGTCAGGCAGCGAGACGTCGAACACCGCCTCGATCGTGCGGCGATTGATCGGCAAGGGCACCAGACGGCCGCCGTCGATCAGCGCCTCCACCTTGTGTGCGTAATCGACAAACGACCCGAACCGCCTGAGCCAGTCGACAACCATGGCGTTGTTGGTATGAAACAGATGCGGACCGTAGCGGTGGACCCGCACGCCCGACGCACCGACCTCGTCATACGCATTGCCGGCGATGTGAGGCCGCCGATCGATCACCTCGACCGTGTGTCCCGCTTCGGCGAGCGTACGTGCGTGCACGGCGCCGGCAAAACCCGCGCCCACGACAAGGAAGCGCCCACGTTCCATCCGCCGCGCCTCCGGTGCCCGGGTCAGCGGGCTGTCTTCGCTTGGATCTTGGTGACGAAGTCGCCGACGTTGACCAGCTCGTCGATTTCGGTGCTCTTGAAGCGAATGCCGAACGTCTTCTGCGTTTGCAGGATGATGTTGACCATCGCGATCGAATCCCATCCATCGACGTCGCGCGCCACCATCTCGGGACGCAGCACCAGGTCCGGCTTGTCGAGACAGTTGCGAACCACGTCCTGGACCTTGCTGAAGATGTCGCCCTGGCTCATGGTGCCGCGTCCTCAATGCTGATGAAGTGCGGTGTCGCCGCGTAATCGGCAATCGTCAAGCGCCCGCGCCACGAGCCCGGCGGATCCCCCGGTCCCGCTGTCTCCTGCGAGAAGCCAAGCTTGGCATAATGGTCGCGCACCATGCCGTTCTTCTCGGACGGCACATATTCGCCAACCAGGACCGTGGCCCCGAGGCTGGTCACTTCGCGCACCAGCACCGCCAGCGTCGCCGCCTCAACGCCGCGGCCGAGGACCCGGCAGCTCATCAGCCAGGTGTCGATCGTTGCCACCTCCCCGTCCAGACGTGCGATGACGATCGCGATGATGCCGTTGTCGCCGAAACTGTCGATCAGCCGGAAGGTCAGGCCGACCGCGTGCGGATCGTTCGCGACGGCCAGCACGTCTGCACTCGTATATCGACGTGTCGTCAGATTGAATTGATTGGTCTTGTTGATGAGCTGCACGGTGCGCTCATGGTCGACGGGTTGGAAACGTCTCCACGGCATCCGCATCGCAAGACCGGACAGGTAGGTCGAGATGTCGCCCGCGTCTTGTTGCGAGCGTTGCCGCTCGGCATTGGCCGCATACTGCTCACGCCGCTTGAGATCGTCGGCGGTGACCGCAATCGCCTCGAAGTAGCCCGCGTCGGCCAGGCAGAACGGCACCAGGCCGGGATCGTCCGGCACCTCGGGCACCGCGACCGATGGCAGCGCGGATCGTACCTGATTGCGTTCAAACGGGTTGTCGTCGAGAAACACCAGGCTGTCGATGCCGATGTTCAGCACCTCCGCGATGCCGCGAATGTTGGACGCCTTGTCGTTCCAGTTGGCGACAAAGACCGTGATGTCGCCGCGGGCAAGCAGCATGTCCGGATGCTTCTCGAACGGCAGCAGCGCGTTCGCCTCGTCGTTCTTCGAGCAGACGGCGAGGATCACCCCGCGACGCGACAGCTCCAGCGCGTGCGCCTGCACCGCCAGGAACGCCTCGCCCCCCGGGCTGCCCTGGCCGAGCACGATGCCTTCGAGCCCGTCATCGCCGATGACGCCGCCCCAGAGCGTGTTGTCCAGATCGAGCACCAGACACTTGGCGCTGCGCCCCTGCTGGGCGGCGAGTACCCGGCCGACGATGTCGCCATACATCGGGGAGGCCATCAGGCTCACCTCCTGTTTGGCCTTGTACCACATCAGCGGGTCGTACCAG
>CAXTSH010000151.1:0-5853 GCA_964246925.1 uncultured Acetobacteraceae bacterium | reverse complement strand
GCCCGTCGAACGAGAACCGGCCCTTGTCGGCCATCCATTCCTCGTTCACCTCGTCGTTCGTTCGCGGCAGAATTCGCAGCACCTCCCCTGCCCGGCAATCGACGCGTATGTTGGTCCCGGTCGCATCCGTCACGTCGATGCTGTCGTTCTTCGCCAGCTCCCAGGGGCGTGCGACGAAGGCATAAGGCTTGGACGTGAGCGCCCCCACCGGACAGATGTCGATCAGACAGCCGGACAGCTCCGAGGTCAGCGCACGCTCGACATAGGTCCCGATCTCCATGTTCTCGCCGCGCGAGGTCGCACCCAGTTCCGACACGCCGGCCACTTCGGTCGCGAACCGCACACAGCGCGTGCACTGGATGCAGCGCGTCATCACCGTCTTGACCAGCGGCCCGAGATACTTGTCCTTCACGGCCCGCTTGTTCTCGGCGTAGCGTGAATGGTCCATCCCGTAGCCGTAGGCCTGGTCCTGCAGGTCGCATTCCCCGCCCTGGTCGCAGATCGGGCAATCGAGCGGATGGTTGATCAGCAGGAATTCCATCACCGACCGACGCGCGTCGCGCACCATCTTGCTGTCGGTATACACCACCATGCCGTCGGCCACCGGAAAGCCGCAACTCGCCTGAGGCTTGGGCGACTTCTCCACTTCGACCAGACACATCCGGCAATTGCCGGCGATCGACAGCCGCTCATGGTAGCAGAAACGCGGGATCTCCCGCCCCGCCGCCTCGCAGGCTTGCAGCACCGTCGACCCGCTCGGCACCTCGACCACCTGCCCGTCGATCGTGACCTTCGCCATCGCCCTACTCCGCCGCCGCCGGCAGATTGGTCTCGGTCGGCACGATCCGCCCCCGGTCGCCGCGCCGCTTGGAAGCGGCGATCCGCTCCTCCATCACTGGCCGGAAATGCCTGATCAGTCCCTGGATCGGCCACGCTGCCGCGTCGCCGAGCGCACAGATCGTGTGCCCCTCGACCTGCCGCGTGACCGTCTCCAGCATGTCGATCTCCTCGACCTCCGCGCGGCCCTCCGCCATCCGGTTCATCACCCGCATCATCCAGCCGGTGCCCTCCCGGCAGGGCGTGCACTGGCCGCAGCTCTCATGCTTATAAAACTTCGACAGCCGCGCGATCGCCCGGATGATGTCGGTCGACCGATCCATCACGATCACCGCCGCCGTGCCAAGTCCCGACTTCACCTCGCGAAGACTGTCGAAATCCATCAGCACGGTGTCGCAGACCGATTTCGGAATGACCGGCACCGACGACCCGCCCGGAATCACTGCAAGAAGATTGTCCCATCCGCCACGCACCCCGCCAGCATGACGCTCGATTACCTCGCGCAGCGGGATGCCCAGCTCCTCCTCGACATTGCAAGGCCGGTTCACGTGGCCGGAGATGCAGAACAGCTTCGTTCCCGAATTCTTCGGCCGCCCCAACTCCGAGAACCAGGACGCACCACGACGCAAGATCGTCGGCGCCACCGCGATCGTCTCGACATTGTTGACCGTGGTCGGGCAGCCATACAGGCCCATCGCCGCCGGGAACGGCGGCTTCATCCGCGGCAATCCCTTCTTGCCCTCGAGACTTTCGAGCAGCGCACTCTCCTCGCCACAGATGTAGGCCCCGGCGCCGCGATGCACGAAAAGGTCGAGATCCCAGCCCGACCCGCACGCATCCGGCCCGATCAGCCCCGCCTCATAGGCCTGATCGACCGCCTTCTGCAGGTTGAGATGCTCGTTGTAGTACTCGCCGCGCACGTAGATGTAGCAGGCGTGCGCGCCCATCGCGAATGACGCGATCAGGGCGCCTTCGACCAGCTTGTGCGGCTCGTGGCGCAGTATGTCACGATCCTTGCACGTTCCCGGCTCGCTCTCGTCGGCGTTGATGACGAGATAGGCCGGCCGGCCGTCCGACTCCTTGGGCATGAACGACCATTTCAACCCGGTCGGAAACCCAGCACCGCCACGGCCGCGCAACCCGGACGCCTTCATGTCGTCGACGATCGCAGCCCGGCCGCGCGCGAGGATCGCGGCCGTCCCGTCCCAGTCCCCGCGCCGCCGTGCTCCGTCCAGCGTCCACTCGGCCTGCCCAAAGATGTTGGTGAAAATCCGGTCCTTGTCGCTGAGCATCAACTCACCTCTTCCGGACGCATATCGAGCAGCGTCGTTCGTCCTCCCACCGCCGCCGAATTCAACCGATCGATCATCGATCCCGGGCGCGGTCGTTCACCACGCCTGAGCGCCTCGATCAGCGCCGAACAACGCTCCTCGTCCAAATCCTCGTAGTAATCGTCGTCGACCTGCAGGATAGGCGCGTTCACGCACGCGCCTAGGCACTCGACCTCCGTCATCGTGAACATCCCGTCCGCACTCGTCTCGCCGAACGCCGGCACGCCGGCGGCACTCTTGCAAGCGCGCACGACCGCATCCGAGCCACGCAGCCAGCACGGCGTCGTCGTGCACACCTGCAGATGATACCGACCGATCGGTTTCGTATTGAACATCAGGTAGAAAGTCGCGACCTCGTAGACCCTGATCGGCGGCATGCCGAGCCGCGCCGCGACGGCGTCCATCGCTACCCGCGGCACCCAGCCGCTACCGGTCAGTCGATGCATCTGATGCTGCACGATGTAGAGCAGCGGCATCACCGCCGAGGCCTGCCGCCCCCTCGGATATTTGGCGATCGCCGCGACGACATCACGCTCGCTCTGCTCGTCGAACGCGAATTCGGTCACCGGCGGGACAGGACGCGCCTCCGGCGAATGCCCCGGCGCTCCATGCCCGATGTTTTCGGCGTCAGCGTATCCCCCGCCGGGGCCGCCGGTCGCGCCGAACCCGCTCACCGGTCCACCTCGCCGAACACCAGGTCGAGCGAGCCGACGATCGCGACGGCATCAGCCAGCATATGGTGGCGCGCCAACTCGTCGATCGCCTGCAGGTGCGAAAACCCGGTCGGCCTGATCTTGCAGCGGTAGGGCCGGTTGCCGCCGTCCGTCACCAGGTAGACGCCAAACTCGCCCTTCGGGCTCTCAACCGTCGTATAGGTCGCTCCCGGCGGCACATGGTAGCCTTCAGTGTAAAGCTTGAAATGATGGATCAGGGATTCCATCGAACGTTTCATCTCGTGCCGAGGCGGCGGTGTTATCTTCCGATCTTCGAGCTTCACCGGCCCCGGTCGCAAAGCTGCCAGTGCCTGCTGAATGATCTTCACGCTCTCACGCATCTCGGCCACCCGCACCAGGTAGCGATCGTAGCAATCGCCGGCGGCGCCAACGGGCACGTTGAAGCTGACTTCGGCATACTTGTCGTATGGCTGGGCGCGGCGCAGATCCCATGGCACGCCGCTCGCCCGCAGGTTCGGTCCCGAAAACCCCCAGGCCAATGCCTGTTCTGCCGTAAACGCTCCGATCCCGACCGTCCGCTGCTTCCAGATCCGGTTCCCCGTCAGCAGAGCTTCCAGGTCATCGAGGAACGACGGAAACCGCTTCGACCAATCCATGATCCGCTCGGCCAACCCCGCCGGCATGTCGCGCGCGACACCGCCGGGCCGAAAATAGTTCGCATGATACCGCGCGCCGGACACCGCTTCGTAGAATTCAAGCAGGTGCTCACGCTCTTCGTAGCCCCACAGCGAGACGGTCTGTGCCCCGATGTCGAGGCCCATCGAGACGACGGAAAGGATGTGGTTGAGAACCCGCGTGATCTCCGCAAACAGCACCCGGATCCACTGCCCACGCTCCGGCACCTCGATGCCGAGCAGCTTTTCCGTCGCCAACGTGAAGGCATGCTCCATGCACATCGGCGAGACGTAATCGAGCCGATCGAAATACGGCAATCCCTGCGTGAACGTCTTGTACTCGAGCAATTTCTCGGTGCCGCGATGAAGCAGTCCGATATGCGGGTCGGCCCGCTCGACGACTTCGCCGTCCATCTCCAAAATCAGCCGCAGCACGCCGTGCGCCGCCGGATGCTGCGGCCCGACATTGATCGAGTGACTGTCGATCTCGACGACGTGCTTGCGGCGTTCCGGCTCAAGCGTCTCCGGAACATCGTCGCTCAGGACAAGGTCGCTCATCGCGTGCCGCTCCTCGGCTGCAGGTCGGCACGTTTGACCTGAGCGCGCCGCACGTCGATATCGCGCCTGGCCTCATGCGCCTTCTCGTCGCCCGGCAGCGTGACCACGCCTTCCCAGGGTGACTCGAAATCGAAGCTGCGAAATTCCTGCGACAGTCGAACCGGCTCGTAGACGACCCGCTTCTGGTCCTCGTCGTAGCGGACCTCGACGAAGCCGGTCAGCGGGAAATCTTTCCTCAGCGGATGCCCCTCGAACCCGTAATCCGTCAGGATCCGGCGCAGGTCCGGCTGCCCCGAGAACAGGACGCCGAACAGGTCGTAGCACTCTCGCTCCCACCAGGTGGCACTTGGCCAGAGCCCGTGCACTGACGGCACCGGCGCCGTCCCATCCGTCGTCACGATCACCCGGACCCGCTGGTTGCGGCTTACCGACAGCAGGTTGTAGACCACGTCAAATCGCCGCGCCCGGTCCGGAAAATCCACCCCGCACAAATCCATCATCTGCTCGAACCCGAACCGCCGGTCGTCGCGCAATACCTTCATCAGCGCCAGCAGATGGTCGAGCTCGGCATGGATCACCAGCTCGCCCCGATCCACCGAGGTCGTCCGAACCCCGGGGAGCGATCCGGCAATTTCGACCGCCAGCGACGCCGCAAGCGCTTGCGTCCGCGGCGATGTCTCAGCCACGGAGGATCGTCCCCGTCCGCCTGATCTTCTTCTGCAACTGAAGGATCCCGTAGACCAGCGCCTCAGCCGTCGGCGGGCAACCAGGTACGTAGATATCGACCGGAACGATCCGGTCACAGCCGCGCACCACCGAATAGGAGTAATGATAGTAACCGCCGCCGTTGGCACAGCTTCCCATGCTGATGACCCAGCGCGGCTCGGCCATCTGGTCGTAGACCTTTCGCAGCGCCGGCGCCATCTTGTTGCACAACGTGCCAGCAACGATCATCACATCGCTCTGACGCGGGCTGTTGCGCGGTATGATTCCAAACCGATCGAGATCGTAGCGAGGCATGTAGGCGTGGATCATTTCCACCGCGCAGCACGCCAGACCAAAGGTCATTGGCCACAGGCTTCCAGTCCGCGCCCAATTGACGACCTTGTCGACGTTGGCGACCACGAAGCCCTTGTCGCTGATCTCGCCGGTGATCCCCTTGATCACCGCATCCTGCTCCTGGCCGGCCGGAAGAGGCTCCCGGTTCCACCTGACGTCCGATGCCGCGTGATCCATCAGCGTTTCACTCCCATTCGAGAGCGCCCTTGTTCCACTCGTAGATGAACCCGACGGTCAGCACGGCAAGGAAGGCGAGCATGGAAAGGAAACCGAACGCGCCGATGTGCTTCAGGCTGATCGCCCAGGGAAACAGGAACGCGATCTCGAGGTCAAAAATGATGAAGAGGATCGCCACCAGATAGTAGCGGACGTCGAAACGCCGTCGCGCGTCGTCGAACGGTTCGAACCCGCATTCGTAGGCCGAGACCTTTTCCGGATCGGGCTTCTGCCTCGCGACCACCAGCGAGGCGCCGACCATGGCGCCAGAGATGACTGCCGCGATGACGATGAAGACGGCGACGGGAAAGTAGCTGGCGATCAGCGGATGCATGGCGGACCTCAATAACCAGCCCGACTTCTACCGCCGAACCGCGCCGGCGGCCAGCAAACCCGCCTGGAGACCCCCTGAGCTCGAACACAGGGTGGCGCGAGTGACGGGGCTCGAACCCGCGACCTCCGGCGTGACAGGCCGGCGCTCTAACCAACTGAGCTACACCCGCA
>CAXTSH010000150.1:0-5859 GCA_964246925.1 uncultured Acetobacteraceae bacterium | reverse complement strand
GCAAACGCTTCGTCATTGCCGGCGAACTCCAATGGGGCAAGCGCATGGACGACGACCTGCAGGACGCCGTCGCCTGGGCCGTAGACCGGGGCATCGCCGACCCTCAGCGCGTCGCCGTCATCGGCGGCAGTTACGGCGGCTACGCCGTGCTCGCCGGCATGACCCGCAATCCCACCCTCTACGCCTGCGGCGTGGATGTCGTCGGCCCGTCAAACCTGGAGACGCTGCTGGCCAACATTCCGCCGTACTGGATTTCGTTTCGATCCCAGCTCATCAGAGCCCTGGGCGACCCCGAAACCGAGGAGGGCAGGGCGTCCTTGCGGGAAAGCTCGCCGCTGCGTCGTGCAGACCGCATCCGGCGGCCGCTTCTGATCGCGCAAGGTGCGAACGACCCAAGGGTCAGGCAGTCGGAAGCCGACAAGATGGTCGCCGCCTTGGAAACAACGCGATTCCGGTGACATATCTTCTCTTTCCTGACGAAGGGCATGGTTTCGTCCGGCCGGAAAACAATCTTGCCTTCACCGCTGTGGCCGAGAGCTTCCTGGCTCGATATCTCGGCGGCCATGCCGAACCGATGACGGTTCACGAGAGGCAGGCCACGTCCATGCAGGTTGTCAAAAACGTCGACCTTGGCCGCGGATCATGAATTTTCGTCCAATGCGATCCGCACGAGACTGTCTGCGATGCGGCCCCAGGCGAAGCGCTCCAGCACGGCCTGTCGGGACGCCGCGAACCGCACGGGTTCCGGACGCGCGCCCCTTGCCACCGACAGCATCGCCTCGACAAGCGCGCCGAAATCCGGTTCCACAATCGTGGTCGGCGCGCCGGCCTGATCGCGAGACCGTTCAAGCCGCCCGCAGAGGCGGATCGCCGTCGCATCATCGCAGAAATCGTCGGTGGCACCGCCCGCTGTGACGATCACCGGCACACCACAGGCGATCGCCTCGAGCGCCGGCAGGTTGAAGCCTTCAGCCCGATAGGGCGAGACGTAGCAATCGGCGATCCCCAGCAGGGCCGATATCCGTTCCGGCGACAGATTGTCCGCGATCGCGGTCACTCCAGCCATGACCCGCTCGTCAAGGAGACGCGAATCCCCGCGTCCGAGCACGTCGATGACGCCTTCGAGCGTGCGCCCATAGAGCGCACGCTGGTCCTTGACCAGCAGCCGCACCTTGAGCCCTTCGAGACGAAGTGTCGCGAAGGCTTTGAGCAGCAGGTCGGTTCCCTTATACCAGTAGGGCGCCCCGACATTGACGAACAGCGTTTCATCATCACCGATCCCGAACTGCGCCCGTATGGAGTGACGCTCCTCGGGTCCGAGCGGCCGGAAGCGCTCGGCATCGACCCCGTGCGGTACGATCCTGACCCGATCCGGCCGGAAACCATGCTCCAGTATGCGTTCCCGGGACCAGGCGCTCGGCGTCACGATCGGGCTGTCCGACGCGAGCAACGCCAGCCTGTCGCCTTCGGACGCAAACTGCTCGCCGCCCAACACGAACTCGACTGCCATGAACGTCACAGTGCGTGCGTCGCTGCGCCCACCGGCCCGGAACGGCGAACAAATCCGGTAGATCGCATCGACTTTGTCCAGTGCAGGGTCGGGTGCAGCCAGTGCATCAATCACTTGCCGCTCGCGGGCGGCAAACCCGTCCCCGTTGTCCGTTCTGTTCCATCGCTCGAAAGGAAACGGCAAGTCCCGATGGAACAGCTTTACCTTCTCCATTCGCGCCAGAGAAAGGATCTGATTCTGGTTGACCAGCGCGAAGGAATGGTTGACCCCTCGCCACCCCTCGATGAGCAATGATTTCATGCAGGTCCAGGGCCGCCCGCCTCGGCCTCACCCCACTCGCACCACCCCCGCCGACCGCAGCGCCGCCACCGTCGGATATCCATCCACTGCCATCAACAGGTCGGCCTCGGCCAGCATGCAACGCAGCACGTGCGCGACGCCGTCGGCGCCCCCCAGCGCCAGCCCATACGCGTAGGGACGCCCGATCCCGACAGCGCTCGCCCCCATCGCCAACGCCTTGACGATGTCGCTTCCCGACCGCACCCCGGAATCGAACAGCACCGGCGTCCCCCCGCACGCCTCGACCACGGCCGGCAGCATGTCGATTGCCGGAATGCCCCCGTTCGCCTGCCGTCCGCCATGGTTCGAGCAATAGATCGCGTCCGCTCCGCCATCGATCGCGCGCCGTGCATCGTCGGGATGGCAAATCCCCTTCAGGATCAGAGGCAGCTTCGTCATCGAGCGCAGCCAGGGCAGATCGGCCCAGGTCAGCGGATATCCGAACACGCGCGCCCACGCGCCGACCGCCGCCTGACCGTCCTCCTCGGGCGGACGCTCCAGCAGCGAGCGGAACTGCGGATCGGAAAAATAGTTCGCCAGCGCGTGCCCGCGCAGTTGCGGGAAATTGGAACCATTCAGATCCCGCGGACGCCATCCCGTCAACCAGGTGTCGAGCGTGACCACGATCGCCTTGAAGCCGGCCGCCTCCGCCCGGTGCACGAGGCTTTCGGCCACCGCCTTGTTGCGCGGCGTATACAACTGAAAGAACCCCACCCCATCGTCGAGCGCGGACGCCACCGCTTCCAGCGGATCGTTCGACAGCGTGGACGCGATCATCGGCACGCCCATCCGCGCCGCGGCGCGTGCGGTCGCAAGGTCGCCATGTCCGTCCTGGGCGCAGATCCCGATCACCCCGATCGGGGCAAGAAACACCGGTGTCGCCAGCTTGAGCCCGAACAGCTCGACCGACAGGTCGCGGACCGAACAGTCGACCATCATCCGCGGCACCAGCCCCCATCGCCGGAATGCCAGCGCATTGCCGTCCTGCGTGCCCTCGTCGCCGCAGCCCCCCTGCACGTACGACAGCACGCCGGGCGGCATGCAGGCCGCCGCCCGCCGCTCGAGGGTCGCGAAATCGACCGGCAACGCCGGCAACACGCCGCGCAGTCCGCCGAAATAAATCTCGTTTTGGTAGTCGCCGTATTGCGGCATCGAAGTCTCCCCGAACCTAACGCGCTCGCCCGATCAGCGCCCTGATCCCGCTCCTGGCCAGCCGCCCGAACGGCGGCCTGAACAGCTCGAACCCGTTGAAGAAGCCGACCTCGTGCACCGCGCGCGCGTGGCTCATCCGCTTGAACCCGTCGCGTCCGTGATAGGCGCCGATCCCGCTCGCGCCCACGCCCCCAAACGGCAGATCGTCCTGCGCGATATGCACCAGCGTCCCGTTGACGGTCACGCCTCCCGAGATCGTCCGCCCCAGAACCGTTTCGAGCGACCGCGCATCCCTGGTGAAGCAGTAGAGCGCCAGCGGCCGCTCGCGCGCGCTCACCTGAGCCACCGCGTCGTCGAGGTCGCGATACGCCACGATCGGCAGCACCGGCCCGAAGATCTCCTCGCTCATCAGCACCCCGTCCGCCGGCGCGTCCTGCACCAGGACCGGCGCCATCTTGCCCGGCGCCTCGTCGGTATGCACCCGGATCACCCGCGCCCCCTCCGCCTCCGCCGCCGCGACCGCGCCGAGCAGCCGCGACCGGTGCCGCTCGCTGATGATCGCGGTGTAATCCTCCCCTCCCAGACGGGGATAGAACCGCCGCACCTGACCCGCGATCGCGTCCGCCAGCGCGTCCGCCCGGGCCGCGTCCACCAGCACGTAATCCGGCGCGATGCAGGTCTGCCCCGCATTGACGAACTTCCCGAACGCGATGCTCCTGGCCGCCCGCGCGATGTCCGCATCCGGGCACACGATCGCCGGCGACTTGCCGCCGAGTTCGAGCGTCACCGGCACCAGGTTCGCCGCCGCCGCCATCGCGACCTTCCGGCCCGTCGCCGTCGACCCGGTGAACAGCAGATGGTCGAACCGCAGCCCGCAGAAACTGGCCGCCACCTCGGGCCCACCCTGCACGACCGCCACCTCGTCGCGCGCAAACGCCTCGCCCAGCGCCCCGGCGAGCCAGGCCGAGAACGCAGGCGTGAACTCCGACGGCTTGATCATCACCCGGTTGCCCGCCGCGATCGCGTCCACCAGCGGCGCCACACACAGCAGCAGCGGATAGTTCCAGGGTGCCACGATCCCCACCACGCCCAGCGGCTGATACCGCACGCTTGCCCGCGCCGGCTGGAACGTCGCCGCCACCCGCCGCTTGCGGGGTTGCATCCAGCGCGTCACGTGCCGGCGCGCGTGCCGGATCGCATTGAGCGCCGGCACCACCTCCAGCAAATCGGTCTCGGTGATCGCGCGATGCCCAAAGTCCGCCGAGATCGCCCGTCCTACTTCCGCCCGCCCGCGCACCACGATCCGCTCCAGCTTCGTCAGCGCCGCGATCCGCGCCGCCGCGCCGGGCGCTCCCGCCGCCTCGAACGCCGCCCGCTGCCCCGCGAGCACGCCGGCAAGATCGACCGGCTCCACGCCGAACTCGCCGTCCATCAAACCCTCCCGATGAAGTCTGCCGCCCGTTCGCCGATCATCACGCTCGGCGCCTGCGTGTTGCCCGACACGATCGTCGGCATGACCGACGCATCCGCCACCCGCAACCCCCGCATGCCGCGCACGCGCAACGCCGGATCGACCGGCGCCCCCTCGTCGCTCCCCATCCGGCACGTCCCCACCGGATGATAGATCGTATCGGCGTGCGCCCGAATCGCTGCCCGCAACGCCGCGTCGTCGCGCGTCTCCGCATCGTGCAGCGCCCGGCCGGCATCCGGGAGAACACCGGTGCCGCGAGAATGTCTTGCGCCATCCGCGCCCCCGCCACCAGCGTCTCCAGATCCTCCGGATCATGGAGGAAGTTCGGATCGATCACCGGCGCCCCCCGCGGATCGCTCGACCGCAGCGTCACCAGCCCGCGGCTCTTCGGCCGCAGCTTGCACACGTGCAACGACATCCCCCGTCCCGCGTGCATCTTGCGGTTATGGTCGTCGACGACGCCGATGCAGAAATGCAGTTGCACGTCCGGCCGTCCCGGCGACGCCGGCGTGCACAGGAACCCGCCCGCCTCCGCCACATTGCTCGACAACATGCCCGACCCGTCCCGCCGCCACGACCGCCAGCCGCGCACCACCTGCGGCAGCATCGACGGCACCACACCGAGCAGCTCCGCATCGTCGACCATCCGGCAGATCGTGAAGTCCAGATGGTCCTGCAGGTTTCGCCCCACCTCCGGCACGTCCCGCACCACCTCGATCCCCAGCTCTCGCAGGTGCGAGGCCGGCCCGATCCCCGACAGCATCAGCAGTTGCGGCGTCCCGAACGCCCCCGCCGACAGCACGATCTCGCCGCGCACGCCGATCACCGATCCGTCCGCCAGCGCGACCCCGGTCGCCCGCCCATTCTCCGTCAGCACCCGGCGCGCGCCCACCTCAGCCCGCACCGACAGATTGGGCGGCCTGAGCCCGTCGACATACGCGCGCGCTGCGTTGAACCGCCGGCCATCCTTTTGCAGCACCTGATATAGCCCCACGCCCTCCTGCACCGGCCCGTTGAAGTCCCGGTTCGGTACCAGGCCGCGCTCCACGCAGGCGGCCAGAAACGCCCGCGCCGCTTGGCTCGGGCTCCGCAGGTCGGCGACGTTGAGCGGCCCACCCGCGCCGTGCAGCGCATCCGCCCCGCGCTCATTGTTCTCCGCTCGCTTGAACACCGGCAGCACGTCGTCCCACGACCAGCCGGTCGCCCCCGCCGCCGCCCAGTCGTCGTAATCTTGCGGCTGCCCGCGCACATAGATCATCGCGTTGATCAGGCTCGAGCCGCCCAGGCCCCGCCCGCGCGGCTGAAACCCGCGTCTGCCGCCCAAGCCCGGCTGCGGCGCCGTCCGGAACGCATAGTTGCGCCGGCTCCGAAACGCCACCAGCAACGC
>CAXTSH010000149.1:0-5861 GCA_964246925.1 uncultured Acetobacteraceae bacterium | reverse complement strand
GAGGCAGCAAACTTCGCGGGTACTAGTGTCTTGGGAGTAGCTTGCCACCTGACATGACGCAACCGCGCGTCAGGAGCCATCGTCCTCGTGTCCCGTGTTCTTGTCACCGGGTCTTCCGACGGCCTTGGGCTCGCCACCGCCCGACTGCTTGTCTCCCAAGGGCACGAGGTCGTGCTGCATGCGCGGGGACCACGACGAGGCGAGGAGACGATTGCCGCCGTGCCGGGTGCGGCAGGATTGGTGACGGGAGATCTGACCAGGCTTCGGGAGTGCCGAGACATCGCCGACCAGGCCAATGCGCTCGGGCCCTGCGACGCGGTCATCCACAACGCCGCGATCGGCTTCAGAGAGAAACGCCGTGTGCTCACCGAGGACGGGCTCCCGCACGTGCTCGCGGCCAACACGGTCGCTCCATTCGTGCTGACGGCTCTCATCCTGAGGCCGCGGCGCCTCGTCTTCATCAGCTCGGAACTGCACCGGCGTCGTGGCGATCCGAGCCTGGACGACCTGCTGTGGGAACGCCGTTCGTGGAACGGCAATCAGGCATACTCTGACACCAAGCTGCACCTTGTTTTGCTGGCTTTCGCGATCGCGCGCCGGTGGCCGGACGTAATGGCCAATGCGATCGAGCCGGGATGGGTCGCGACGAAGATGGGTGGCCCGAACGCCACCGGCGATCTCAACCAGGGGCACCGGACACAGGCTTGGCTTGCCGTCAGCGACGACCCGGAGGCAACCGTCACCGGCACATACTGGTTTCAATATCGGCATCGGGCTCCGCACCCTGCGACGCGAGATGTCGAACGGCAGGAGCGGCTGATCGCGCGATGCCAGGAGCTGAGCGGAGTTCATCTTGCTTGACTGCCTCGCAGACCTGAGTTTCGACACGCCGAGCCGCGAGGGGCCTCTCTGCCAGATCGACCTCGCCACTTAGGCCGTCCTTCTCCAATGGTTTCCAAAGGCAAGCCCTTGGCGGGGTTCAGGGGCAGCGCCCCTGGTCTCACCTGGCCGCCAGCGTCGCAAAGACGTCACCCTCGGGGGCGCGGCCGAGGATGTGGGTGCGGTGCCAGAGCGCGTAGAACAGGAGGGTCCAGGCGGCGTGGCGTTCGTGGCGGCCGCCGGCGGCGCGGAACAGCGCCTGGACCCGGTCAGGGTGCGCGATCTCGGCGACGCCGTCCTGGTGGGCGACGAGGGAGCCGAGGCGGTCGCCCTCGGCGGCGATCCAGGTGCCCACGGGCACCGTGAAGCCGCGCTTGCGGTCGAACGGACGCGCCTGCGGGAGATGTTTCGAAAGCCAGGCGCGCAGGAGGTATTTGCCGCGGCCGTCGCGGACCTTGAGACTGTCGGGAAGACGGAAGGATGCGGCGGCGACGCCGGGGTCGAGGTAAGGGGTGCGGCCTTCGACGCCGTGCGCCATCAGGCAACGGTCGAGCTTGAGCAGCAGGTCGTGCGGAAGCCAGTCGGCCATGTCGGCGGCCTGCGCGGCCGCCAGGCGGGTGCGGCCAGCGGCCTGTGCAGCACCCAGGGAAGCGCGGGTGGAGTCGCGCCAGCGTCCGGCCTCGTGGCGGAGGACGCCGAGGCCGTCGAAGTTGCCGCGGGCGCGCATCGAGCGGCCGCCGAGCCACCAGGGGCGGAGCGCGCGGCGGTAGCGGCCGTAGCCGGCGAGGATCTCGTCGCCGCCCTCGCCTGAAAGGATCACCTTGACGTCGCGGCCGGCGCGTCTGGCCAGAAGCCAGGTCGGGATGATGGCGTAGTCGGCGACCGGGTCGTCCATGCAGGCGACGATCTCGGGAAGATGACGCCAGACGGTGGCCTCGTCGATGGCGACAGTCTCGTGACGGGCGTCGCAAGCCTTGGCGACCGCGGCGGCGGCTTCGGATTCGTCTGCCGCACCCGGCGCATCGAAGCGCGCCGTGTAGGTGCGGACGGGGCCGCCGACGCGTGTCGCCATCGCCAGGATGGCGGCACTGTCGATGCCGCCGGACAGAAACAGGCCGTAACCGACGTCGCTGCGCAGGTGCAGGCGCACGCTCTCCTCGAGTGCGGCGTCGAGGCGGGAGAGGGCTTCGGGTTCGGCGATCGTTTCCGTGGGACCGTCGGGAAGCGGCAGCCGGCGGGAGCGTTCGAGGATGTGGCCGTCGACGGCGCGGATGGTTTCACCCGGGAGCACACGCTCGATGCCGGGGAAGATGGTCTCCATGCCGGTGGTGAACTGGAGCTGGAGCAGCTCGTCGCGGGCGTCGCGCCGGATGCCTCGGCCGACGAGGTTGCCGGCGAGAAGCGCCTGGGCTTCGGAGGCGAAGGCGAGCCCGTTGGGAAGCTGGGCGACGTAGAGGGGTTTGATGCCGAACGGGTCGCGGCTGAGCGTCACGGAGCGGGCGCCGCGGTCGTGGATCGCGATCGAGTACATCCCGCGCAGGTGCTCGACGTAGCCGTCGCCGTGGGCGAGCCAGAGATGGAGCGGGGTTTCGCAGTCGCTGCCGGTCGCGAAGCGGATCGCCGGCATGGCGGCGCGAAGCTCAAGGTCGTTGTAGATTTCGCCACCGGCGATCAGGGCGGCGTTGCCGGCGAAAAGCGGCTGGTCGCCGCCAGCGACGTCGATGATGGCGAGCCTGCGGTGGAGCAGGGCGATGCGGCCGATCGTGGAGGATCCGACGCCGTCGGGACCGCGGTGGGCGAGGGCCGCCGACATGGCGGCGAGCGTCGCGGCATCCGGCGGCGAGACGCCCTGGGCGTAGGCGAGACCCGCGATGCCGCACATCAGGACATCCTCTCGGCGACAATGCGGGACAGGCCGTCGCGCCAGGCGGCGAGGACGGGCAACACCGCGTAGTGGCGTTGGTAGTCGAGACGGGCGCTCGACGCCAATCGGGCGGCGAGGTCGGGTGTGGCGAGGAGGCGGGCGACGGCGGCGGCGAGGGCTTGGGGGTCGTCGATGGGAACGAGGAGGCCGTTGCGCTCGGGGTCGATCAGTTCGGACGGGCCGGCGGACGCGGCGGCGACGACCGGACGGCGGGCGGAGAAGGCTTCCAGGACCACGTTGCCGAGAGGCTCGTGCCGGGACGGGCAGACGAGGATAGCGGACGCGGCGAGGAGGGCGGCGGTGTCATGGCGCCAGCCGAGGAGGTGAACGCGGTCGGAGACGAGCCCGGTTCGGGCGAGGTCTTGCAGGGCGGCGCGTTCGGAGCCGTCGCCGGCGATGACCAGGTGGACGCCGGGAAGCTGCGGCATGGCGCGTATCAGGACGTCGAAGGCCTTGCTGGGATGCAGGCGGCCGAGGGCGAGGATCGCGGGCGTGCCAGGGGGGACGGGGAGGATTGCGGGTCGGGCGGCGTCGAGGTCGGGGACGAAGTTGGGAAGGTGGTGGACCCTGGCGGCGGGCCAGCCCTCCGCGGCGATCCAGCCGGCGAGGCCGCGCGTGTTGGCGATCAGGTCGGTGCAGCGGCGGTAGCGGGCGAGGTCATAGGTGCCGCCGAGCCGCCCGGCCAGGACCCAGTCGCCGCGCGGGGCGAAGCGGGCGGCGCGGCCCATCCAGGCGATCGCGATATCCGGACCGTGGGCGCGGAGGGTTCGGCGCAAGGCGGGGGCGGTGAGGAGGTCGAGCGGGCCGCCAAAGGCGAGCTGGCGCGGTTGCAGGCCGGCGGCGGCGAGACGGGCGGCGCGGGCCGGGTCGCGGCGGATGACCGGGAGGATGTCGTCGCCGGCTGCCTGCATGGCGGCGCACAGACGCTCGAAGAACAGTTCGGCGCCGCCGTGCCTCGCACCGGCCATCAGGTGGGCGATCCTCATCGCAGCAGGGCGTCGGCCTGATCGAGGACCGCGGCGACCGTCAGTCCGCCGATCGGGGCGGCGCCGTCCGGACCCGGGGCGATCGCGGCACGGGCGTTCGGTCCGGACGGGCCGTATTCGTTGACGCGGCTCGGACCAAAAAGACCGAGCGTCGGTGCGCCGGCGGCGGCGGCAAGGTGCATCAGGCCGGAATCGTTGCCGACGAAGAGCGCGCAGCGTCGCAAGCAGGCGGCGACGGCGGGAAGGGACAGGCGGCCGCAGAGGTCGACCGCGCCGGGGAGGATCTCGAGAAGGGGTGCTGCCATGTCGTGCTCGGTCCGACCGGGACCGGCAAAGATCACCGGACGGAGATCGGGGTAGCGGGACGCGAGGGCGTCGAAGAGCGCGGCAAAATTGGCCACCGGCCAGGCTTTGCCTGACCAGTTGGCGGTCGGGCCGAGGCCGATCCAACGGACGCCGGCGGGCAGGAGGGCGGCAGCCTGCGCGTCGTCCTCTTGGGCGGTCCAGACGAGGGGCAACGGGGTCTCGCCGAGATCGAGGACGCCGGCCAGGTGGGTGAGGCGATGACCCGGACGCCGGCCGCCCCGCATGATGCGGCGGCGCCTGGCAGGCAGCAGGAGGGTGACCGCGGAGCCGCGAAGATCGACCGCCAGGTCCCAGATCGTGCCGACGCACTCGGCCCACAGCCGGAGCCAGTGCAGGTCGTGACGGCGTTTCTCGACAATGATGATGCGTTCGAGGGCGGGCATGCGGGCGAACAGGCCGGCAGCGACGGGACCACAGGCGACGGTGAAACGCGCGTCCGGTGCGGCGCGAAGCAGATGGCCGAGGATCCCGGTGGACAGCACGGCATCGCCGAGACGTGTCGCGGTGATGAAGAGCACGCGCATAGATGGGTGGGTTCTTGCCCCAGGCAGCCTCCTGGGCCAAGTCCGGGACATGATAAAGCTTGCGCATCTCCCAGACCGCGCGGTGCTGGCGGTCGGCGGCGAGGATAGGGCCGGGTTCCTGCAGGGGCTGGTGTCGAACGATGTGTCGCTTGCTGGCCCGGGGCGGGCGGTGTGGGCGGCGCTGCTGACGCCGCAAGGCAAGTGGCTGGCGGACTTCTTCATCTTCAGCGACCCCGAGCGTCTGCTGCTCGATTGCGCGGCTGGGCAGGCGGAGCTGGTGGCTGGCAAGCTGGGGCGGTTCCGGCTCCGGTCCAGGGTGACGATCGAGCCGTTGCCGGTTGCCGTCTACGCGGGATGGGATGGCGAGGGCGTCGAACCGGGCGGGATGGTGGCTGCGGACCCGCGACTGCCGGAGGCGGGTTTCCGGGTGTTGGCGGACACGCTGGAGACGAACGCGGACGCGTCGGATTACGATCGGCACCGGTTGCTGCTCGGATTGCCGGACGGCGAGCGCGATCTGGAACCGGAGAAGAGCCTGCTGCTCGAGGCCGGGTTCGACGAGCTGGACGGCGTGTCTTGGACGAAGGGCTGCTACATGGGCCAGGAGCTGACGGCGCGGACCCGCTATCGCGGCCTGCTCAAGCGGCGGCTGGTGCCGGTGATCGCCGACGGAGCGCTGCCGCCGCCGGGGACGGCGCTTCGGGCGGGTGAGCGGGAGGCGGGGACGATGCGGTCGTCGCGCGACGAGCTGGGGATGGCGCTGGTCCGGCTGGAGCATCTGCATGAGGTGCTGAGCGGCGGTGGGGTGACGTTGCGCACGCGGGTACCGGCGTGGATGAAGCTGCCGGATCAGGTCGGATGACCGGCGCGCTGCTGGACGCGATCAGGTTCGACGAGCGTGGCCTGGTGGCGGTGGTGGCGCAGGCGCACGGCACGGGCGAGGTGCTGATGCTGGCGTGGATGAACCGGGAGGCGGTGGCCGAGACGATCGAGACCGGGCGGGTCTGCTATTTCAGCCGCAGCCGGGGACGGCTATGGCGGAAGGGCGAGCAGTCGGGGCAGGTGCAGCGCTTGCGCGAGCTGCGGGTGGATTGTGACGGCGACGCGTTGCTGGCGGTGGTGGAGCAGACGGGTGTGGCTTGCCATACCGGGCGGCGGAGTTGCTTTTTCCGGACCTGGCGG
>CAXTSH010000148.1:0-5875 GCA_964246925.1 uncultured Acetobacteraceae bacterium | reverse complement strand
TCTACGCGCTGCCGCAGGCGCCGCAGCAGTTCAAGCAGCTCGCGATGGTGGCCGGGTTTGATCGGTATTTTCAGATCGCGCCCTGCTTTCGCGACGAGGCGTCACGGGCGGACCGGTCGCCCGGAGAGTTCTATCAGCTCGACTTCGAGATGAGCTTCTGCACTCAGGAGGACGTCTTTTCGGTGCTGGAACCGGTGATGGCGGGAGTGTTCGCCGAGTTCGGTGGCGGCCGCCGAGTGACCGAAGGCGCGTTTCCGCGCATCGCCTACGAGGAGGCGTTGCGTCACTACGGCTCGGACAAGCCGGATCTGCGCAACCCGCTGCTCATCGAGGACGTGACGGCACATTTCGCCGGCGGCGGCTTCGGGCTGTTCGCCAAGATCGCCGCCTCGGGCGGCGTGGTGCGCGCGATCCCCGCACCGGGAGCCGCGAGCCGGCCGCGCTCGTTCTTCGACAAGCTCAACGAATGGGCCCGCGCGGAAGGTGCGGCTGGGCTCGGCTACATCACCTACGAGGTGGACGGGCCGAAGGGGCCGATCGCGCGCAACCTCGAGCCGTCGCGGACGGAGGCGATCGGTGCCGCGTGCGGGCTGTCGGCGGGCGACGCGGTGTTCTTCGCCGCAGGGCCGGAGGAGGCGACCTGGAAGTTCGCGGGCCTGGTTCGCACTCGCCTCGCCGACGAACTCGACCTGCTGGAGCGTGACGCGTTCCGGTTCTGCTGGATCGTCGACTTCCCGATGTACGAGCGCGACGAGGAGGGACGGATCGATTTCAGCCATAATCCGTTCAGCATGCCGCAGGGCGGCCTGCAGGCGCTCGACACGCAGGACCCGCTCGCGATCAAGGCGTTCCAGTATGATATCGTCTGCAACGGCGTCGAGCTGTCGTCAGGGGCGATCCGGAACCATCGACCGGACATCATGATCCGCGCCTTCGAGATTGCCGGATATCCCGCATCCGAAGTCGAGGCGCGCTTTGGCGGGATGCTGAACGCGTTCCGGTTCGGTGCGCCTCCGCATGGAGGGTCGGCGCCGGGGATCGACCGCATCGTCATGCTGCTGGCCGACGAGCCGAACATCCGGGAGGTGATCCTGTTTCCGCTCAACCAGCAGGGGGAGGACCTGATGATGGGCGCGCCGGCGCCGGTCTCCGACGCGCGTCTGCGGGAATTGTCGTTGCGTCTCGCGCTGCCGGCAAAGAAGCCGTGAGGGACGTCGCTTGCGCCCTGCTGCTCGCGATGGGGACAGCTTGCGCGGCGAGCGCCGCACCGACGATCGTGCTGGCGCCGCACAGGGCAACCTACGATCTCAGTCTCGAGCAGTCGGGGACCGGCACCACGGTCAGCGCCAACGGCCACATGGTCTTCGAGGTCCACGACGCCTGCAACGCGTGGGCGACCGAGCAGACGCTCACGATCAATTCGGTCGACCGTGACGGACATCAGAGTGCGACGCGCTCCGACTACGCGACGTTCGAGGCCAAAAACGGTCGCTCGTTCAACTTCACCATGCGCCAGACCGACGCCGGCCATGACGCGGCCGACATTCGCGGGCATGCGAGCCTGCCGGCAGAAGGTGTAGGCACCGTGCAGTTCACCAATCCACCCGGCACCGTGCTGACACTGCCGCAAGGGACCTTGTTCCCGATGTCGCACACGAAGGCGATCCTGCAGGCTGCCGCCGAGGGGAAGAACTCGTTGTCGCCGACGTTGTTCGACGGGACCGGCACCGACGGGGCGGAATATACGTTTGCCTCGATCCTCAACTGGGGTCCCTCGAAAGACGCGCCGATCGGCGCGCTGGACGAGGTGCCGTCGGGGCGTATCCATATCGCCTTCTATCCCCTGCACAGCACGGCCATGGAACCGGAATATGAGCTGGGCAGCCGCTACTTCGCCAATGGCGTCAGCGACCGGCTGGACATGGATTTCGGCGACTACCGGCTACACGGCAAGCTGACGAGCCTGGTCCTGTTGCCGCCGTCGCACGGTTGCGCGAAGTGAGTTTCGGGCTCTGCTCCACCCCGCTGGGCGCTGCGCGCCCGGACCCGCCGGACTGGGCGGACCGGGTCACGTTCAGGACGTGCTTCGCACTGGAGCGTTTGGCGGTGGGCTCGCGCGCTGAGGCTGCAACGCTCTGCCGCGGATAACCACGTCGTTGCCGTAACGGGTGCGCAGCGCATCAACCGCGGCCTGAGCCCGGGCGCGGCGGCTGCGGTCGGGATCGGCAAGATCGTCAAGATCGGCGGTCCCGATCGGGACCAGCGGGTTGGCTCCGATCCCCACCAGGCGGAAGAAGGTGCCGTCGACCTCGCGGGCCAGGAGCTCGCGGCCGGCAGCAAACAGGGTGTCCGGGAGCACGGTCGGGGCCACGAGACGCTGGTTCCGGGTCCGGATCGCGAAACGGCTGGTGCGCAGTTTCAGAACGATTCCCGAGGCGGCATGATCGCTGCCACGCAGGCGGCCGGCCAACTTCTCGCACAGGCGCCAGAGATGACCTTCGATCGCGGCCCGCTCGGCGAGGTCACGGTCGAACGTGGTTTCCGCACTGATGGATTTGGTGATGCCGCCGACCGTGACGCAACGATTGTCCTCGCCGCGCGAGCGGGCGGCGAGCGACGGGCCTTCTTCACCGAGACGGGTCAGGGCCTCGCGCGGGGTCAGTGCCTGGAGCTGGCCGAGCCGGATGATGCCCTTCGCGGCCAGGCGTTTCTCCTGCGCAGGTCCGATGCCAGGGAGCAGGCGGACCGGCTGGTCGGAGAGCCAGGCGGCCGCTTCGGCGCCGATGATCGAGAAGCCGCGCGGCTTGTCGCGACCCGCGGCGAGCTTGGCGAGCAGCCGGTTCTGGGCGAGACCGATCGACACGGTGACGCCGACCTCGTGTTCGATGCGATTGGCGAGCCGGGCGAGGACGATCGCGGGCGCAGCGCCGTGAAGAGCCTCGGTGCCGGTCAGGTCGAGGACGGCCTCGTCGATGGAGAGGGTCTGCACGATCGGGGTGAGGCTCTGCATCAGCGCGCGGATGCGGCGGGCGGCAGCCGAGTATTTCGCGAAGTCGGGGCGGATGACGACCGCGTCGGGGCAGGCGGCGAGCGCCTTGAACATCGGCATGGCACTGCGGACGCCGTTGATGCGAGCGATGTAGCAGGCGGTAGTGACGACGCCGCGTGCCCCGCCGCCGACGATCACGGGGCGGCCGGCGAGCTCGGGACGGTCGCGTTTCTCGACGCTGGCGTAGAAGGCATCGCAATCGACGTGCGCTACCTTCAGGTCGAGCAGCTCGGGATGGCTGGCGAGCCGGCCGGAACGGCAGACCGGACAGAGCCGCGCAGTCTCGGGTCCCGTCGCCGAGCAATCCAGGCAAAGCGACGGCATGTGATCAGTCCGATGGTGGCCAGAGCCAGGCGGCGCCACGCACGCCGGAGCTGTCGCCGTGCCGGTTGGGCAGGATCGGGGTGACGAAGTTGGGGCTGACCACGTTGCGCGGGATCAGTTGCGGCAGGCGCGTGTAGAGGTGCTTCATGTTCGACAGGCCGCCGCCCAGCACGATGGCGTCGGGATCGATGATGTTGACGATCTGCGCCAGGCCGCGCGCGAGGCGTTCGACGTGGTGCTCGAGCGCCTGCCTGGCGCGCTCGTCGCCGGCCTCGGCCCGGGCCGGCAGGCCGCTGGCGTCGTGATGGCCAGGACCGTCGGCGCTCGCGGCCAGCGCGGGTCCGCACAGAAAGCGCTCGACGCAGCCGTCGTTGCCGCAGAAGCAGTGCGGCAACGGGAGTTCGTCGGGGCGTGGCCAGGGCAGCGGCGTGTGGCCCCATTCGCCGGCGATGTGGTGCGGCCCGGTGAGCAGCGTGCCGCCGACACAGATACCGCCACCGACGCCGGTGCCGAGAATGACGCCGAAGACCACGCGATGAGCGCTGGCAGCCCCGTCGGAAGCCTCCGAGAGTGTGAAGCAATTGGCGTCGTTCTCGACCCGGACGACGCGGTCGAGCGCGTCGCCGAGATCGCGGCCGAACGGGCGGCCGTTCAGCCAGGTGGAATTGGCGTTCTTGACCAAGCCCGATTCGGGGCTGATGGCGCCGGGGATGCCGATGCCGACGCTCGATTGGCCGGCCAGCTCGCGCTCGGTGGACCCGACCAGATCGACGATGGCCTGGATCGCGTCGTCGTAGACGCCCGGGTTTGGCACACGACGTCGCAGCAGCACGGCACCGGCCGGGTCCAGCGCGATGATCTCGAGCTTGGTGCCGCCGAAATCGATGCCGATCCGGAGTCGTGGCATTTGAGTTGGCCTCGCGACGTTTCCTCCGTCCTGCTTACGAGTCTCCGCGTGCCGTCTCAAGAACGGCTTGCGGTGGCGGCGCCTTTGAGCCATCGGGGTTCGATGAGCGAAGTGGTTATCGATGCCAAAGGCCTCGCCTGCCCGCTGCCGGTGCTGCAGGCCAATCGGGCCCTGCGTTCGATGGCGGCCGGAGAACGGTTGCGGCTGCTGACGACCGATCGCGCGTCGGTCGCCGACGTGCGCGCGTTCTGTCGCGAGACCGGCCATGAACTGACCGGCTTTGCCGAGGAGGCCGGCGCATTCAGCTTCGTCATCCGTCGCCGGCCGGACGGAGCGTCGTGAGCGACGATATCGCGCGCATGTCCTTCGAGGAGGCGCTTGGCGAGCTGGAGGTGATCGTCCGCGGGCTTGAGGGCGGTCAGCAGAAGCTTGAGGACGCGATCGTCTGCTACGAGCGTGGCAGCGTGCTCAAGCGGCACTGCGAAGCCAAGCTCGCGGAGGCGGAGACCAGGGTCGCCGCCATTGTCGAACGCGACGACGGCAGTCTCGGGACCCGAACCCTGCCGCCGCGAGGCGACGAGTGAGCGCGGTCGCGACGGCAAGCTGGCTGGACGGCGACGAGGCGGCCGCGTTGCGACGGCTGATGGGCGAGCGGGCAGCCGACATCGAGCGCTGCCTGGACGAGTTGCTGCCGTCCGCCGCCGGCCGGGAGGCGCGGCTGATGGACGCGATGCGCTACGCGTGCCTGGGCGGCGGCAAGCGGATGCGCGGCTTTCTGGTGATGCAGGTCGCCTCCCTGTTCGAGGTCTCGCGCCGTTGCGCCGGGCGCGTCGCCGCGTCCGTCGAGATGGTGCACGCCTACTCGCTGGTGCACGACGACCTGCCGTCGATGGACGACGACGATCTGCGTCGAGGGCAGCCGAGCACGCATCGGCGGTTCGACGAAGCGACCGCGATCCTGGCCGGCGACGCGCTGCAGACGAGGGCGTTCGAGGTGCTGGCGGAAAGCGCCACCCACTCCGACCCACTGGCGCGTTGCGAATTGGTGGCGGCACTCGCCTCCGCCTCAGGCGCGAACGGCATGGTGGGCGGCCAGATGATCGACATCGAGGCCGAGCGGGCGCAGGCGTCGGGGCAAGCCGTGGGGTTGGCCGAGGTGACGCGGCTGCATGCGCTCAAGACAGGACGGCTGCTCCAATGCAGCGCGGAAGCGGGCGCCATTCTCGGCCGGGCGGCGCATGGCCTGCGCGACAAGATCGCTGCGTTCGGACGTGATCTCGGGGCGGCGTTCCAGATTGCCGACGACGTGCTCGATGCGACATCCGATGCCGACAGGCTTGGCAAGACCGCGGGCAAGGACCAGGCGAGCGGCAAAGCCACCTTCGTTACACTTCTCGGCGTTGATCGGGCGGCGGAACAGGCGAGAATCCTGTCCGAGCAAGCCGCGACTCATCTGTCGGGTTTCGGGGCGGAGGCGGACCCGCTGCGCTGGCTCGCCCGCTTCACCGTCGAACGCAGGAGTTGACGCAGCCCATGATTTCGACACCGACCTTGGACCGGGTGACGTATCCGTCGGACCTGCGCAACTTCTCGAC
>CAXTSH010000147.1:0-5988 GCA_964246925.1 uncultured Acetobacteraceae bacterium | reverse complement strand
CCCCACCCGGAGCCCCCGGCAGATTGACCTGCCCATTCTGAGTCTGCTTCTCGACTTCGCCGAGGGTCGGGAACGGCTGCGGCGCCCCCGGCCAGACGTTGCCCGGTTCCGCCTCCAGCGGTTCCGTCTCCACCGGCTTCGCCTGCACCCGCAACATGTTCTCGCTCGCACCGTTCGGCAGGTCCGGATTCGCTCCAGGCAGGGTGAAGGTGTTGCGGGTGAACTGGCCAAAACCGGAACAACCGGCAAGCGTCAACATCGCGAGCGCAAGTCCAAGCCGGCGCATCAAGCAAACTCCTTCGCGGACCGACCGCTCGGCCGCGGCGGAATGTGCCCTCTCACCCCCAATCGCTCAAGCGTTCGAGAGCAGGTTGTCCCGCGGTGTTGCCGCCTTAACGCGCCGGTCCAGGTCGGATCGAAGCCGAACCGACATGGCGGAGTCCCACCGTGAGGTAATCCCACCCGGTGATCAGCGTCAGCAGTGCAGCCACCCACAGCATCGCCGCGCCGACATGCCCCGCATGCAGGAACCCGAGCCCCGCCAGCCGCGAACCGTCATCGCCGGCCAGCAACAATCCGAGCGCCGTCATCTGCGCTCCCGTCTTCCATTTCGCCAGCCGCGTCACCGGCAATCCGACCCGCAGCCCGCTCAGATACTCACGCAGCCCGCTGACCAGGATCTCGCGCAGCAGGATCACGATCGCCGGCAGCAGGCCCGCCAGCGGCAGCCGCGCCGCCCCCGCCAGCACCATCAGCGAGGCGCCGACCAGCAGCTTGTCGGCGATCGGATCGAGCATCCGGCCCAGGTCCGACGATTGCGCCCACGCGCGCGCGAGATGCCCGTCGAACCAGTCCGTCACCCCGGCCAGCGCAAACACCATCGCCGCCCCGAGATCCGCCTCCGGCCGGTGCAGCAGCACCAGCACCACCAGCACCGGGATGGCTCCGATGCGCGACAAGGTGAGCAGGTTCGGCAGGTCGGTCAGCATGCGGGCTTACCATAGCAGCCCCGTGGGCACCCGTCAGTTCTGTTCCTCAGGCCGCCAGCCTGGATGGAAATGGCCATACACCCGGCGCGCGGTCTCTCGCGAAATCCCCGGCGCCTGCTCCAGGTCGACCAGCCCGGCCCCCTTCACCCCGCGCGCCGAACCGAAATGGTTCAGCAACGCCCGTTTGCGCGCGCTGCCGATGCCGTCGATCTCGTCGAGTTCGCTGCGCACCAGTGCCTTCGATCGGCCCGCCCGATGCGTGGTGATCGCGAACCGGTGCGCCTCGTCGCGCAGCCGCTGCAGGTAATAGAGCACCGGGTCGCGTGACGGCAGTTGAAACGCCGGCCGGCCGGCCACGTGGAACCACTCCCGCCCGGCGTCGCGATCCGGTCCCTTGGCGATGGCGACCAGCGTCACGTCGGTCACGCCCAGGTCGTCGAGCACGCCGCGCGCCGCCGAATACTGTCCCGCCCCGCCATCGATCAACACCACATCCGGCCAGTCCGGATCCTCCGCCGAGCCGCCCGCCTTGATCGAACGGCCGAACCGCCGCTCGAGGACCTCGCGCATCATCGCGAAATCGTCTCCCGGCGCGATCGGCCCGCGGATGGCGTATTTACGGTAGGCGTTCTTCCGCAATCCCTCCGGACCGCCCACGATCATCACGCCGTAGGCGCTGGTCCCCATGATGTGGCTGTTGTCGTAGACTTCGATCCGCTCCGGCGAGCCGGCCAGTCCGAACGTCGCCGCAACCCCGTCGAGCAGCTTGGCCTGTCCGGCACTCTCCGCCAGCCGCCGCTCCAGCGCCTCGCGTGCGTTAATCTGCGCGTGCTCGATCACCGCCCGCTTCTCGCCGCGCGCCGGCACCGCGATCTCCACCCGGCGACCCGCCTTGATCGAGAGCGCGTCGGCAATCAATCCGCATTCGGGGAGGTCGTCGCTCGCCAGCACCAGCCGCGGCGGCGTCTTGTCGTCGTAGAACTGCACGACGAAGGCGGCCAGCACCTCCCCCAATGTCTCGCCACCCTCGCGCGCGCGGCTGTGGGTCGGAAAGAACGCGCGATTGCCGTTGTTCCGCCCGCCGCGGATGAAGAACACCTGAACGCAGGTCTGCCCCGCGATCTGCCATGCCGCGATCACGTCCGCGTCGTCCAGGCTGGCCGGATTGATCACCCCGCCGCCCTGCACATGGGTCAGGCCGCGTATCCGGTCGCGCAGCGACGCCGCCCGCTCGAACTCCAGGTTTTCCGCCGCCCGCTCCATCTCGGCAGCCAGCTCGCGCTGCACCGAATTGGCGCGTCCGGACAGGAACGCCTTCGCCTGCGCAACAAGCTGCCCGTAGGCACTGGCGTCGATCCGCCCCACGCACGGCGCCGAACAGCGCTTGATCTGGTGCAGCAGGCAAGGCCGCGACCGGTTGGCGAACACCGTGTCGGCGCAGCTGCGCAGCAGGAACACCCGCTGCATCGCGGTCACCGTCTGGTTGACCGCCCAGGCCGACGCGAACGGCCCCCAATAGCTCCGGTTCCTGACCTGGCCGCCCCGATGCTTGGCGATCTGCGGAAACGGGTGATCCTCGGTCAGCACCAGCCACGGATAGGATTTGTCGTCCCGCAGGACGATGTTGAAGCGCGGCCGAAGGCGCTTGATGAGGTTGGCCTCGAGCAGCAGCGCCTCGGCCTCGGTGTGGGTGGTGACGACCTCCACCGAGACCGTCTCCGACACCATCCGCCGCAGCCGCTCCGGCAGGCGCGCCGGCTGGGTGTACGCCACCACACGCTTCTTGAGGCTGCGCGCCTTGCCGACATACAGCGCCTCGCCCTTGCCATCGAGCATCCGGTAGACGCCGGGACTGAGCGGCATGGTGGAGAGCGCACGCCGGATCGCCTCCGCGCCCTCGACCGGCGACTGTATGTCAGACATGGTTCAATCGTGGGTCATCGCCGATGACGGCTCAAGGCCTCGGGCGGGGCTCACATATCCACCATCGCTGGGGATAAGTCTGTGCAGGAATGGTCGACACCGTGCGTATTATGGCAGTTTTCCTACAGTTCCGGCGCTTTGCCCACTTCGCGGGCACTCCAGCTAACCTGTTGTAATCGTTAGTCAGTTGAAAAAACACGTCCCGCCGCTTCAACATGAGCGTGCACGTCGTTGAAATAGCAGGGTGTCAATTGCCCCGCGTGGATAAATCGCCGGCGCTTCGCTCGATTTCGACCCCGACCGACGCGGCATCTTCGAAAACGTCCAGCTTCTCCACCCGCACCCGCACCCGCCGGATCCGGCGATCAAAGAAGGACGCGCCCGCGATCCGTTCCGCCAGCGTCTCCACCAGCTTGACGTGTCCGGCCGCCACCGTCTCGCGTACCGTCCGCGCCAGCCTGGCGTAGTCGACGACCAGCGACAGCTCGTCGCGCTCCGCTCCGCCGGCCGGCTCTTCGACAGCCAGATCGACGTTCACCCGCAGCCGCTGCACCCGTCCGTGCTCGTGCGGATGCACTCCGATCCGTCCCTGCAGCACCATGTCGCGAAGGAACACGTGCCGCATCCCTGGCTGGGCGATATCGGCCATTGCCTATTCCTGCGCCAGCCTGCCGGCGGACGGCGAGAACTGCAGATGCTGCCCGCCATCGACCGCGATCATCTGCCCGGTCACCGACGGCAGACGGAGCAACGCCATCGCCGCCTGCGCAACCTCCTCCGGACTGGTGCCGTGTCCCAGCGGCAGCGACGCGCACTGACGCGCGAACTGCGCCGCGGTCTGACGCGGGCTGGGGGCCGCCGGCCCCGGCCCCACGGCATTGACCCGTATCCGCGGCGCCAGCGCCAGCGCCATCGACCGTGTCAGCGCCCACAAGGCCGACTTGGAGACGGTATACGACACGAAATGCGGCGTCAGCGACCACACCCGCTGATCGAGCAGGTTGATCACGCATCCTTCCGAGCTCTCCGGCAAATCGCCGGCGAAGCGCTGCATCAGCACGAACGGCGCCCGCAGGTTGGGTTCGAGATGCGCGTCCCAGCTCTCCCGGGTCGCATCGTCCCACTCGTCACGCTCGAACACGCTGGCGTTGTTGACGAGCACTCCTAGCGGCCCCAGCGCAGCCGCCGCCCGTCCCACCAGCGCCTGCGTCTCCGCCTCGTCCGCCAGATTGGCCCGCAGCACGCAGGCCCCCGCGCCGAGCGCCCGGCAATCCGCCGCCGTCGCCTCCGCCGCGTCCGCGTTGACACGGCAATGGACAGCAACCGCGATGCCCGCCCCGGCCAACTGCAGCGCAATGGCCCGTCCCAGCCGAGCGCCACCGCCTGTCACCAGCGCCACCCGGGGCAGCAGCGGCGGCAATCCGCTCACGCGCGCATCCTGCTGCTGAGTGCCGCCCGCAGCGTACCGTCGTCGAGCAGGTCGAGCGCGCCACCCATCGGCACCCCCTGCCCGAGCCGGCTGATCGCGACCTCGGCGCGGTCGGCGACTTTCTCGGCCACCCAGTGCGCGGTCGTCGCACCCTCGACCGTCGCCCCAAGTGCCAGGATCACCTCGCGCACCGCCCCGCCATCGAGCCGCGTCAACAGCGGCTGCACGTTGAGTTCCTCCGGCCCGCGTCCGTCGAGCGCCGACAAGGTACCCCCGAGCACCTGATACATGCCGCGATGCACCCCGGCGCGCTCCATCGCCCAGAGATCACCGACACCCTCCACCACGCACACCGTCGACGGGTCGCGGTTCGGGCTGCTGCAGATGGCGCACGGATCGGCACTGTCGAGATTGCCGCACGTGGTACACACCCGCACCGTCCGCGCTGCCTCCATCAGTGCCGCCGCCAGCGGCAGCATGCGCTCCTGCGGCGCCAGCAGCATACGCAAGGCCGCGCGCCTGGCGCTGCGAGGGCCGAAGCCGGGGAGACGCGACAGGAGCGCGATCAAGCGCTCGATCTCGGGGCCGCCCATTAAAGGACCAAGGCGCTGCCCTGGACCCGCCGAGGGCAGCGCCCCCGGACCCGCCTTGATGGTTTCCAAAGGCGACGCCTTTGGCGGGGTTTGGGGCAGAGCCCCAACCTTGCCTTCGACATCAGAACGGGAGCTTCAGGCCGGGCGGCAGGTTCAGGCCGCCGGAGACCTTCTGCATCTCGGCCGCCGTCGTCGTCTCCAGATGCCGCCTGGCCTCCGCGTGCGCCGCCACGATCAGGTCCTGCAGCATCTCGATGTCGGCCGGATCGGCGAGCTTCGGGTCGATCGCAATCCGGCGCAGATCGCCCTTGCCGCTCAAGGTCACCCGCACCAGACCGGCGCCGGACTCGCCGTCGATCTCGAGCGCCTCGAGCCGCTCCTGCATCTGGCGCATCTTCTCCTGCATCTCGGTCGCCTGTTTCATCAGGCCGGCCAGGTTCTTCATCACTCCAGCTCCCATTCATCGTCCGGCTCTGCCGGCTCTCCGCCCAGCACCGGCACGGCCTCGGTCACCGGCAGACCGTAGGCGTCGTGCCGATCGCCGGCGACCGTATTGATCCGCGCGCCGGGAAACACCCGCAGCATCTCTCGCACCATCGGGTGCTGCTCCGCGTCCAGCTCAGCCGCCTCGCGGAGTGCCGCCGCCTGCTCGTCGAGCGTCGGCGCCCCACGTTCGCTGCTCAGAGCCACCGTCCAGCGGGTCCCGGTTTCCGCTCGGAGCACGGCCGCCAGCCGGCCGGCCAGGTCGCGCGGCGTCCCCGGCAACTGGCGGATTTCCAGGATGCCCGGCGCCACCCGCACCGGGTGCACCGCGTGACGCAGATATCCGTGCAGGATCGGCTCCCGCCCGCTGGCGTCCACCAGCGCCACCACCTCGCGCCAGGCCGTCGGCTGCCGTCTTTCGACAGGCGCAGGCGCCGGGTCCGCCAGCGGCATCGCACGCGCGAGCGCGCCGCCAGCTCCCCTCGGCACCGCGCCGACGGGCGCCGGCGCCCCGGCTGGCGGCGTGGCCAGCCGCCTGACCAGTTCTCCCGGCCGCGGCCGCTCCCACACC